>JBDSPO010000064.1:0-2757 GCA_039930265.1 Lysobacter sp.
TCGGGTTGGCGTGGTCGGACTCGTCGCGGATGTCCTCCAGCCACGGCAGCTTCTTGGCCCGCATCTGGTTGGCGATCTGCTCGATCACCTTGCCCGGCGAGACCTGGTGCGGCAGGCCGGTGATGACAATCGAGTTGGCCTCGCGCTCATACACTGCGCGGGCACGCACGCTGCCCATGCCGGTCTCGTACATCTGCAGCAGGTCGGCGCGCGCGGTGATTATCTCGGCGCTGGTGGGGTAATCCGGGCCACGCACGTGCTCGCACAGGTCCGCGGTGGAAGCGTCGGGATCGTCCAGCAGCCGGATGCACGCGCTGACCACTTCACCCAGGTTGTGCGGCGGGAAATCGGTGGCCATGCCGACGGCAATGCCGGTGGTGCCGTTGAGCAGCAGGTGGGGCAGGCGTGCCGGCATCCACGTCGGCTCCTCCAGGGTGCCGTCGAAGTTCGGGTTCCAGTCCACCGTGCCGTGCGCCAACTCGCCCAGCAGGACCTCGGCGAGCGGGGTGAGCTTGGACTCGGTGTAGCGCATCGCCGCGAACGACTTGGGATCGTCGCTGGAACCGAAGTTGCCCTGGCCTTCCACCAGCGGATAGCGGTAGGAGAACGGCTGCGCCATCAGCACCATCGCCTCGTAGCAGGCGCTGTCACCGTGCGGATGGTATTTGCCGATCACGTCGCCGATGGTGCGCGCGGACTTCTTCGGCTTGGCGCCGGCGTTCAGTCCCAACTCGGACATCGAGAAGATGATCCGTCGCTGCACCGGTTTCAGCCCGTCCCCCAGGAACGGCAGCGCGCGGTCGAGCACCACGTACATCGAATAATCGAGGTACGCGCGCTCGGCATATTCACGCAGCGGGAGTTGTTCGTAACCGTGGAAGGGGGGCCGGACGGAATCGGTCATGCGGTGTGGTGGACTCGTTCAGGACTTGGAGGCGCCGGGTGAAAACGCCGGCTCAGCGGTGCAGTTCGCCGGCGGCTTCGGGCTGGTAGCGGATGGACAGCACTTCGAGCTTGATCGTGCGACCACCGGGAACCGGCCACTCGATCACCGCGCCCACGTGCAGGCCCAGCAACGCGCTGCCGACCGGGGCCAGGATCGAGACCTTCTCCGGGCTGCCATCGGCATCCTTCGGGTACACCAGGGTGAGCTCGCGCTCGCCACCGCTGTTGACATCGCGGAAGCGGGCGGTCGAATTCATGGTGATGACGTCATCCGGCATCCCATTGGGCTCGATCAGCTCGCAGCGGTCGAGTTCGCTGCGCAGCGCATCGGTGTTCAGGCCTTTGGCGAGCGGTTGCTCAAGCAGTGACTCCAGGCGCTCGTAGTCCAGGCGGGAGACCAGCAGCGGCGGGACGGAGGTAGCGTTCATGCTTCATGGCTCCATAAACAAAGCGGGCGACGCGTCAGAAATGCGTGTCGCCCGCGGGCTGTATGCGGTGAATTGACGTTAGCCGCGAATGCCGCGGGCATCAACTGCCGGCGCGAACATCTCGGAGTGCGCCGGGTGTGGCCCATTGTCCCACCTTTTCGGGTCCGATCGCGATCAAGGCGTTGACAAGCGCTGCACACCCCAGCAACATACGCGGCCCGCACAGCAGTAAACGCTTTGCGGTTTGCCCGGGTGGCGGAATTGGTAGACGCACTAGCTTCAGGTGCTAGCGGGGGCAACTCCGTGGAGGTTCGAGTCCTCTCCCGGGCACCAACACCGTTCGACCACTACCAGGTCGGACAAAACAGGAAACCCCGCCTCGGCGGGGTTTTTTGTTGCTCACTCGTTGGCTCCGGGGCGGGGCGTTGGGACCACGGGCGAGTTTTGGTCGATGGATGGTCTGGCTGTGGCGTGAGGGGTCGCGACCTGCAGACCTTCCGGGCAAATGTCCCCCGGCACCCGCCTGCGGCGGATGCCTCCTCCTTTATTTCGCCCGAAAGGCCTGCAGGTCCCGTCAGCCGGGTTGCGCTTCAACAACCGCCACCACTCTGGATGGACGGGGGCGAATGCCCTTGGGTGTGAAATAAAGGAGGAGGCACCGGCTTCATCGGTGCCGGGGGACATTCACACCCAAGGGCATTCGTACTCGGCGCCCCGGCCGACCGCCAGACGTGGCGCTTTCCCCTCAGCTGGGAAAAGCAACCGTACGGTCCACGCCGGTCCGCACCGACCGTTCAATCGCCGGCGTCCGCCGTCGAATCGTGTACGCCGACCGGCGTCCGCGGCACGCAGCCCGGCATATAGGCAATGCCGGGTATCAGCACCCAGTCACGCCGGCTGGAGCGTCCCAGCTCAATCCACTGGGTGGGATCGACGCAGCTGTCCGCCGCATCCTTCAGCGCGAACAGCCAGCGATGGGATGGATCGGCGGCCAGCCATGCCACGCCATCGCGCCACTGCAGGCGCTCGTCGCGACTGAAGCCAAATTCGGTCACCGGACCGGTGGCCTGCAGCAGGTGCTGCTCGCGCCACGCAACCAGTCCCAGTTCGGCGTTTTGGCCGATACGTTCGCGCACCTGGCTCATTAGCGTCCGCGCCGAGCTGCTGGCATCCAGCGCCGGGGCAAGGCCCAGTCCATAGACCGTCCACAGCAGCAGGTTGAACGCCACCGCCACGGTTCCCGCGCGCGCGCCGCGCCCCCACGCAGCCAGCAGCAAGCCGCCGATGCCCAGCCCGCCGGACCACAGCAGCAGCGTGTGCACCGCGCCGGCGTCGAGCGCGCGGTCGCGGGCCACCCCATCCAGCCACGGCGCACCGGCGAGGC
>JBDSPO010000065.1:0-2999 GCA_039930265.1 Lysobacter sp.
TTGCCCCCCGCCCTGGTGACCCAGGTCGAGCAGTACTGGGCCGCCGAATTCGGTCTGTAGTCCATCCATGAAGACTGCGCCCATGCTTGCCGCCGCCCTGCCCGCCACCCGCCCGCGCGACCGCAACGACACCCGCAACGACAGGCTGTTCCGCTATGTCCTGGTCGCGACAGTGGCGTTCGTGGTTCTGGCACTGGCCGGTGCGGCGCTGTCGATGCTGTGGGGAGGCCGCCAGGCCTTGCAGGTTACCGGCCTGGACTTCTTTTTCTCGGCGGACTGGAACCCGGTGGAGAATCGCTACGGCGCGCTGGTCCCGATCTTCGGGACCGTCGTCACCGCGGCCATCGCCATGCTGCTGGCGATCCCGGTCAGCTTCGGCATCGCGTTCCACCTCACCGAAGTTGCGCCCCGCTGGCTGCGCGGCCCGGTCGGCAGCGCGATCGAGCTGCTCGCCGGCATCCCCTCGATCATCTACGGCATGTGGGGCCTGTTCGTGCTGGTACCGGTGATGACGACGTACGTCACACCGTGGGCCAACGATCACCTGGGCACATTGCCGGTGATCGGGCCGCTGTTCCAGGGGCCGCCGATCGGCATCGGCATGCTGACCGCCGGCATCGTGCTGGCGATCATGGTGGTGCCTTTCATCACCTCGGTGATGCGCGAGGTGTTCCTTACGGTGCCCACGCGGCTGAAGGAATCGGCCTACGCGCTGGGCTCGACGAAGTGGGAAGTCACCTGGGACATCGTGTTGCCCTACACCCGTTCGGCGGTGATCGGCGGCATCTTCCTGGGCCTGGGCCGGGCGCTTGGTGAAACCATGGCGGTGGCGTTCGTGATCGGTAATTCGACCCGCTTCACCGCGTCGCTGCTGGAGCCGGGCACCACCATCGCCGCGCTCATCGCCAATGATTTTGGCGAGGCCACCGAGACCTATCGCTCCGCGCTGCTGCTGCTGGGCTTCGTGCTCTTCATCGTGACCTTCGTGGTGCTCGCCATCGCGCGCCTGATGTTGGCCCAGCTGTCACGCAAGGAGGGCCACTGATGGCCGTGAACGCTCCCCACGCCGAGGCGCCGCGGCCAATGCCGCCCGACCCGTCACCGTCCGCCGCCGCCGGATCGCTGTACCGCCGCCGGCGCATTGGCAACGTGGTCGCACTGAGCCTGTCCTGCGTGGCGACCGCCATCGGCCTGCTGTTTCTTGGCTGGATCCTGTGGACGTTGATCGCCAAGGGCATGGGCGCCATCCAGTGGTCCCTGTTCACCCAGGACACCCCGCCACCGATGGCCGAGGGCGGGCTGCGCAATGCCTTTTTCGGCAGCGCGGTGATGTGCCTGATGGCCATTGCGATCGCCACCCCGTTGGGCATCGCCGCCGGCACCTGGCTGGCGGAATACGGCCGCAGCACGCGGATCGGCACCGTGGTCCGCTTCGTCAACGACATCCTGCTGTCGGCGCCGTCGATCGTGCTGGGCCTGTTTGTCTACACGCTGATCGTGATGCAGGCCGGGGGCAATTTCTCGGCCATCGCCGGGGCGATCTCGCTGGCCTTCATCGTGCTGCCCGTGGTGCTGCGGACCACCGACGAGATGCTGCGCCTGGTGCCCGGGCAGATGCGCGAAGCCGCGCTGTCGCTGGGGGTGCCGCAGTGGAAGGTGATCATGCAGGTGATGTACCGCTCGGCGATGCCCGGCATCGTCACCGGCATCCTGCTGGCGCTGGCACGCATCTCCGGTGAGACCGCGCCGCTGCTGTTCACCGCGTTTGGCAACCAGTACTGGAGCAGCGACATCACCGGTCCGATCGCCAGCGTGCCGGTGGTGATGTACCAGTACGCCGGCAGCCCGTACCAGTCCTGGCAGGACCTCGCCTGGGGCGGCGCGCTGGTGCTGACCGCCTTCGTGCTGCTGATCAGCCTGATTGCCCGCGCCCTCATTTCGCGCCACCGGGTGACCCATGACTGACGCCGCGAGTCCCATCCCTTCTTCACCGTCCCCGCCGGAGCGATTCCCGATGCCTGCCACCGCCCTGCTCGACGTGCCGCACCGCGCTGACATGCGTGCGCCGCAACCACTTCCGATGATCAGGGACCGTATCCCGGGGCCTGCGACGCACGATTCCCTGGCCCTTGGTTCCGCAACGACGGCGCCCGCGCCGGTCAAACTGGCCGCCCGCGGGCTGGACTTCCACTACGACCAGTTCCACGCCCTGAAGGGGATCGACCTGCCGATCCCGGAAAAGCAGGTCACCGCCCTGATCGGCCCGTCCGGCTGCGGCAAATCGACCCTGTTGCGGGTGTTCAACCGGATCTACGCGCTGTACCCGAAGATGCGCGCGAGCGGTCAGGTGCTGCTGGACGGCGCCGACATCCTGGACCCGCGCTACCCGTTGAACCGCCTGCGCAGCAAGGTCGGCATGGTGTTCCAGAAGCCGGTGCCGTTCCCGATGACCATCGCCGAGAACGTCGCCTACGCGATCCGCCACCACGAGAAACTCTCCAAGGCCGAGATGGCCGTGCGGGTCGAGCAGGCGCTGCGCCAAGCGGCCCTGTGGGACGAGGTCAAGGACAAGCTGGGGGCCAGCGCGCTGGGCCTGTCGGGCGGTCAGCAGCAACGCCTGTGCATCGCCCGCGCCGTCGCGCTGCGCCCGGATGTGCTGCTGCTGGACGAGCCGACCTCCGCGCTGGATCCGATCTCCACCAGCCGCATCGAGCAGCTGATCGCCGAGCTCAAGAGCGACTTCACCATCGCCATCGTGACCCACAACATGCAGCAGGCCGCACGGGTATCGGACTACACCGCCTTCATGTATCTGGGCGAACTGGTCGAACACGACGCGACGGCGACCATCTTCTCAAACCCGTCCCAGCGCCAGACCGAGGACTACATCACCGGACGGTTCGGATGAGCGGCCCCGACATGTCACTTCCCCACGACCACATCCTCCGGCAGTACGGCGACGAGCAGCGCCGCCTGCTGGAGGAAACCCTGCGCATGGG
>JBDSPO010000066.1:0-14316 GCA_039930265.1 Lysobacter sp.
ATACGCAGGCGTTGCAACCGATGAAAGACGAATCGATCCGGCGGACACGTCTCGCCCGGCGGGTTGCCGCCCTTGCCTTCCTGCTCACCGTGGCCCTGGCCTCGACGGCGCAGACCTCGCTGCTCAGTACTGATGCACCCGCGCGCGATGCGTTGCCGGCGCACGCTTCCGGGCTGGATGCGTTCATCGCGACTCGCGCGCTGCCCGATCCGCGGCCGATCCAGCCCCCATCCAGCGCGCTGCCGCTGAAACCCAACGGACCGGCGCTGCCCGCCGCGTTCGATGTCGCCACCTTCGAGGCCATCGCGCAGCAGATGGTTGCCGGCCAGCGCGTGCCGGGCATGGCGATGGCGATCGTGCACAAGGGCCAGATTCTCAGCGCGCGTGGCTACGGGATCACCGATGTGAGCGACGCCCAGCCGGTCGATTCGCACACGGTGTTCCGCCTGGCATCGCTGTCCAAGGGGTTCGCCGGCACCATGGCTGGCCTGCTGGTCAACAACGGCACCTTGCGCTGGGACAGCCACCTGACCGACTACGTGCCCGAGTTCCGCATGAGCCAGCCGGGGGCCGCGCAGCAGATCACGGTCGCCGACATCCTCAGCCACCGGGTCGGACTGGGCAAGAACGCCTACGACCGCGATCTGGAGGGCTATGTTTCCTATCGCGACCTCAGCCGCAAGCTCGCATCGGCGCCGATGAAGTGCGCGCCGGGCACCTGTTACGCCTACCAGAACGTCGCTTTCAGCCTGATCGGCGATATCGTCTTTGCCACCACCGGCGATTTCTACAGTCAGGAAGTGACCCGCCGTCTGCTCAAGCCGCTTGGCATGAACGATGCCAGTCTGGGTCTGGAAGGCATCGAGTCGAGCGCACGCTGGGCCAAGCCGCATGTGCGCGGCGGGAATGGCTGGGTGTCGGTGATGCCCAAATCCACCTACTACGAAGTGGCCCCCGCGGCCGGCGTCAACGCCAGTGCCAGCGACATGGCGCAGTGGCTGCTGGCCCACACCGGCTACCGTCCCGACGTGCTGCCCGCACCGCTGCTGGCGACCTTGCATGAGCCGCTGGTCGATACGCCGGACCAGACCCGCAGCTCCCCTTGGCGCCGTGCGCGCCTGGACTCGGCGGGCTATGCACTGGGATGGCGGGTGTACAACTACGCCGGCCATCGGGTCGTCTATCACGCCGGCGCGGTCCAGGGCTATCGCGGGATGATCGCGCTGATCCCGGAAACCGATCTGGGCATCGTGATGCTGTGGAACGGGGAGAGCTCGTTGCCGACGGGCCTGCTGCCGACCATGATCGATCGCGCGCTGGGCATCCCTTCGGAACTGACCGCGTGGCTCGACCCGAAGATCGGCACCAATGTCATGTACGCCAACCAGTCCCGCCTGGACGGCACCGCACCCGGATCCACTGCGACTCGATCCACCGCCGCGCCGCAGTAGTCCTCTCCCCGCGGCACGCGGCTTCCCCGCCAGTCAGATCGCATTGAAAAACCCTCTCCGGCCAAGCGGCGGGAGAGGGTTTGCGGTTGCCTCACCGTAGCGCGGAACCGTCGCTTAGAGCAGTGCCTTCGGCGGCTCGGGCGTGGCGATTGGCGGCATTACCGCCTTCTTCTTGGCCGCGGGCTTTTTGGTCGCCACACTCTTTGCTGCAGGCGTCTTGGCGGCGGACTTCTTCACCGCTGTCTTGGCCACCGGCTTGATGGCGGACGCGGTGGCGGCCTTTTTGGCTGGCGCTTTCTTGGCCACTGCCTTCTTGACCGCAGCCTTCTTGGCCGGTGCTTTCTTGGCGGCCGACTTCTTGACTGCAACCTTCTTGGCCGGCGCCTTCTTTGCCGCAGCCTTTTTCACCGCTGCCTTCTTGGCCGGTGCCTTCTTTACCACTGCCTTTTTCACCGCTGCCTTCTTGGCCGGCGCTTTCTTGGCCGCGGCCTTCGTTACGGCTGCTTTCTTGGCCGGCGCTTTTTTGGCCGTGGCTTTTTTGGCTACGGACTTCGACGCACTCTTCCCGCTTGCCGATGCCGCCTTTGTGGCCGCCTTCTTCGCAGGTGCCTTGGCTGGACTGGCTTTCTTGGAAGTCGCTTTTTTGGCCGCGGACTTCTTTACCGCGGTTTTGGCCGGCGCTGCCTTCTTGGCCGCAGGCTTCTTGGCTGCGTTCTTGCTTGCGGCGGCCTTGGATGTCGCGACCTTCTTGGCGGCGGGCTTCCTGTCTGCCTTGGTCGCAGCCTTGCCCATCGCATCTGCGCCGACACTGCTGCCGTTGGCTTTCGCAGCGGAGGTTTTCGCCGTTGTTTTGGAGACCGCCTTGGTGGTGGCGGGCGTTTTCTTCGCAGGTGCTGTGGTGGCCATGCGATGGTTCCTCGTCAGTGGTTTATCGGTGGATACAACCCAGTACCAGACAACGTCGTCGAAGCACACATCCGACGGTCGACCGGCGCATCCCGCTCGGGAGCGGACTCTGATCGGGCTCGCCTGGACGCCAGCACGAGTACCCGGACATCCGGAAAAACAAAAGCCCGGATTCCCCTGATCGGGTAACCGGGCCTGGTGCGGCGGCAACTGCGGAGTCGTGCCGGCGTCAGCGACGCCAAAGCCGGTACCCCCACCACTCCGCAGGAAGCGATGGGCGGTTCAACAACACACGTGGTCGTCGTGACTTTGCTCACTCTCATCCGTGGATTGGCTCTGCTTCGCGCAAGCTAGTCACGCGTTTTCCCAGTGTCAACACGCGCGCGATTCAATCGCGCGGATCATCAGCTCGCGCAACAGCATCGGCACGGGTCACCACAGGTCAGTCACAGGGCATCAACTCGGTCGATGCGCAATTCGGAAAGCGTCAGGCGCTACGCAAGCCAAGCGGGACAAGGCTTGCACGCCGCCACTCGGCGATGAAAGCACGTGGTCAATTTTTCACCACACGCACGTGGTGGTTACTTTTTGACCACTGTAAATGTCGGCGCGAATTTGGACTTCGTCTCCCGCAATCGCGCTGCACCACCGCAATTGCGCGGGAGAATGCGCGATCAAACTGTCCGTGTCGACGGCTTCGCCGTGCATTGCGAGCGGCTGCGACGGACAAAAAAACACCCGCGTCGTTACCGGCACGGGTGGGATATGCAAACACCCGGCAGCGGCATCGCCGCCGGCGGTGTCGCGACGATCAGCTGTCGTCTTCCAGCATCGCTGCGTAGTCGTCCGGATCGAGCATGTCATTGAGCTGGTCGCGCTCCTCCAGCTTGACGGTGAAAATCCAGCCCTCACCGAACGCGTCTTCGTTGATCGTTTCCGGCTTGTCATTCAGCGCGTCATTGACGGCCATGATCGTGCCGCTGACCGGTGCGTAGATGTCGGACGCGGCCTTGACCGACTCGACGACCGCACAGGCGTTACCGGCTTCCACATGATCACCGACGTTTGGCAATTCGACATACACCAGATCGCCCAGCAGGCCCTGGGCGTGGTCGGAAATACCGACCGTCGCTGTTCCGTCCTCTTCGACGCGGACCCATTCGTGGGACTTCAGGAACTTCAGATCGCCGGGGATCTCACTCATGGCATTGCTCCGCATTACGGCTGGGGGATAGAAGGGTGGTTAGTGTAACCAAGCGCGCGTCCGGGCACCTTGCGCCGGCGGGCGCCCTCACTCGAGGACGCCGGGTTGGGCCTGACCGTCGCGCACAAAGGGAAACCGCACGACACGCAACGCAATCTGCTTGCCGCGGATGTCCACCCGAACGTTGGCGGCCGCCCCCAGCGCGATGTCGCCTGCGGGCACGCGTGCAAAGGCGATCGCCTTGCCCAGGGTCGGCGCGAACGTGCCCGACAGGATCTCGCCCTCACCCAGGTCGGTGAGCACTTTCTGCCCATGGCGCAACACGCCCCGCTCGTCCATCACCAGCGCGATCATCTGCCAGCCGGCGCCCTCGGCGTGCTGCCGCTCGAGCACCTCGCGACCGACAAAATCACGCCCCTCGTCCAGACTCACCGTCCAGCCCAGCGCTGCCTGGTAGGGGGTGACCTCCTCATCCATGTCCTGGCCGTACAGGTTCATTCCGGCCTCCAGACGCAAGGTGTCGCGCGCGCCCAGACCGGCCGGTTTGACCCCGGCGTCCAGCAGCGCTTGCCAGGTCGCGACCGTGTCCGTGACCGGCAGGACCAGCTCGAAGCCGTCCTCACCGGTGTAGCCGGTACGGGCGATAAACACCTCGGTGCCCGCGACCGTGCGGGAGTCGGTGAACGAGAACTTCGGCAATTTGCCGATCCGCTCGCGCTCGGCCGGATCGAGCAATGCAATCACCCGCTCACGCGCCTGCGGCCCCTGTACCGCGATCAGCCCAAGGTCGGCGCGTTCGGTGACGCGGACCTCGAACGTTTTCGCGTGGCGCTCAATCCAGGCCAGATCCTTGTCACGGGTGGAGGCGTTGGCCACCAGACGGAAGAAATCCTCGGCGATGAAATAGATGATCAGGTCGTCGATCACCCCGCCGCGGTCGTTGAGCATGCAGGTGTACAGCGCCTTGCCCGGCTTCTTCAGCTTGTCGATCGAATTGGCCATCAGCATCCGCAACAACTCGCGGCAGCGCGGACCGTGCAGGTCGATCACGGTCATGTGGCTGACGTCGAACATGCCCGCGGACTGGCGTACCAGTTGATGCTCGTCGATCTGCGATCCGTAATGGATCGGCATGTCCCAGCCGCCGAAGTCGACCATCTTGGCGCCAAGCGCGCGGTGACTGGCGTTGAGGACAGTGTGCTGTGGGGCCGTCGTCTGGGACATGGTCGATCCTGGCAGGAATGATCCGGCCATTATCCCAGAGACGGCCCGGCAACCGGGCCGCCGGCGTATGGACCAGCAATGCGCCATCGGCCTGACGCCGGAATCACTCGACCGGCTGCACCCGCAGGGTCATGCCATCGCTGCCCACCACGCGCACCCGGGTGCCCGCATCCAGGTCGGGACCACTCACGTCCCAGTACGCATCGGCAATCTGCACCCGTCCGCGTCCCTGCACGATGCCGCCCTGCAGGACCGCGACGTGCCCGATCAGGGCATCGGCACGGCGGTTGAGGCTGGGCCGATCACTTTCCCGGCCGCGGCCGCGGAAGCGGGTGCGATAGATCTGGATGGACACCACGCTCAGCAGCACAAACGCGACCGCCTGCGCGAGCAACGACAGGTCAAACAGCAGCAACAGGACGAACACCGCGGCGGCGGCCAACCCGAGCCACAGCAGGAACGCCCCCGGGATCAGGGTCTCCGCGGCAATCAGCACCAGCGCGATCACTGCCCAGGTGACGGCCTGCCAGTCCCAGTGCATGGCTCAGCGCCCGATGCGCGGGGCGCTGGCCGCGGCGCCGGACTGACCGAACGTTTCCTTGGCCAGCTCCGCGATCCCGCCCAACGAGCCGATCACGCCGGCCGACTCCATCGGCATCAGCACGAACTTCTGGTTGGGTCCCTCGGCCAAGGCCTTGAACGCCTCGATGTACTTCTGCGCGACGAAATAGTTGATCGCCTGCACGTTGCCGTTGGCGATCGCGTTGGACACAACTTCGGTGGCCTTCGCCTCGGCCTCCGCCAGCCGTTCGCGGGCCTCCGCCTGGCGGAACGCCGCTTCTTTTTCGCCTTCGGCGTGCAGGATCGCACCCCGTTTCTGGCCTTCGGCCTTGAGGATCTCCGCCTGGCGGAAACCTTCGGCTTCCAGGATGTTGGCGCGCTTCTCGCGCTCGGCCTTCATCTGGCGTGCCATGGCATCGATCAGATCCCGCGGTGGCGCGATGTCCTTCAGCTCGATGCGGTTGACCTTCAGGCCCCACGGATGCGTGGCCTCGTCCACCGCCGACAGCACCTTGGCATTGATCTCGTCACGCCGGGACAGCGACTCGTCCAGGTCCATGGAACCGATCGATGTACGGATATTGGTCATCACCAGGTTGAGGGTGGCGATCTCCAGCTGAGCGACCTCGTACGCCGCCTTGGCCGCATCGAGCACCTGGAAATAGACCACGCCATCCACCTTGACCACGGCGTTGTCCTTGGTGATGACGTCCTGACTGGGCACGTCCAGCACCTGCTCCATCATGTTGATCTTGCGTCCGATGCTCTGGTAGATCGGCACCAGAAAGTGCAGACCGGGCGACAGGGTGTGGGTGTAGCGGCCAAACGCCTCCACGGTCCACTCAAAGCCCTGGGGCACCATGCGCACGGCCTTGAACACGATCACCACGCAGACCACCAGCAACACGACCGCCAGTCCCGATCCGATATTCATCCGTGCACTCCCTTGTGTAAGACCAAGAGTATAGGCACGGTCGTGGCGGGCCGCGCCCGGACAGGACAGCGGTCGGGCGCAGCGGATCAGCGGGCGGCAGTCACGCCGCCACCACCCGGATCTCGTGCCAGCGGCTTTCATCGAGCGTGTCCAGCACCTCCAGCGCCTGCAGGTTCTGCAGCAACTGCTCCACCCGGCTCGCCCCCAGGATCACGCTGGAGACGTGCGGGTTGCGCAGGCACCAGGCGATCGCCAACGGCGCCGGGTGGACGCCGAATTCGGCCGCCAGCGCGGTGAACTTCTGCGCCCGCTCGATCCGGCGCTGCCCCGGATCGCCGATCACGAAGTCACGCAGCCACGCGATGTCCGGATTGGCCAGCCGGCTCTGCTCGGGAATGCCATCGCTGTATTTGCCGGTCAGCAGTCCCGACGCCAGCGGTGACCAGACGGTAGTCCCCAAGCCGTACTCGGCGTACAGGGGCGCGTACTCCAGCTCCACCCGCTCGCGATGCAACACGTTGTATTGCGGCTGCTCCATGGTCGGCGCAACCAGCTGGCACTGGCGGGCGACCTTGTGGGCCTCGCGGATCTGCGCGACGGACCATTCCGAGGTCCCCCAGTAGAGCACCTTGCCCTGCCGCACCAGCGCGTCCATCGCCCACACCGTCTCCTCGATCGGGGTATCGGGATCCGGGCGATGGCAGTAATACAGGTCCAGGTAATCGACCCGCAGACGGCGCAGCGCCGCGTGGCAGGCGTCGGTGACATGCTTGCGCGACAAACCGCGCTGGGTCGGCAGGGGCGACTCCGCCGCCCCGAAGAACACCTTGCTGGAGACGCAGTAGCCGTCACGGGGCAACCGCAGATCGGCGATCACGTCGCCCATCAACTGCTCGGCGGCGCCGTAGCCATAACCCTCGGCGTTGTCGAAGAAATTGATCCCGTTGTCCCACGCCGCCGCGATCAGATCGCGCGCCGTGCCACGCGCGATCTGTCCGCCAAAGGTCACCCACGCGCCAAAAGAGAGGGCCGACAGCTGCAAGCCGGAGGATCCGAGGCGACGGTATTGCATGGTGACTCCCTGACGGGTGGGGCGGGCAACGATGATCGCACTGTTGCAAGCACGCGCACCGTCGGCGTTGGCTATACTGGGCGGACGCTTCCTCGGGGAGTAGACCGTCTGCGCCAATGGTGCAGGAGCATGCATCAACATACTTGGCCCGCAGGCCATGGTGCATGCGGCGCACGACGTGTTCGTGTTCTGGGCGAGACCGAAGGCAGGTGTGCGCGAACAATCCATGGTGGCCACCGGCCATCAGGGTCGGGCCGCGTGCGCCTGCTTTCCCATCACGCCGCCCGGCCCACCCGACGACCATGCTCGATACCATTCCGTTTTCCACCGCGCTGATCTCCACCGGCACCGTTGCCCTGGCGGAGATCGGCGACAAGACCCAATTGCTGGCGCTGTTGCTCGCGGCGCGGTTTCGCAAGCCGTGGACGATCATTGCCGGCATTGCGGTGGCCACGGTGCTCAATCACGCCATCGCCGCGTGGATCGGCAGTCTGGCAGCGCACTGGCTGCGACCGGACGTGTTGCGCTGGATCGTGGCCGCCAGCTTCATCGCAGTGGCAGCGTGGACGTTGAAGCCCGACACCTTGGACGACGAGACTCCTTTGGGGGCCCGGGGTGCGTTTATCGCCACCACGGTGCTGTTCTTCATCGCCGAGATCGGCGACAAGACGCAGGTCGCCACCGTGCTGCTGGCGGCGAAGTATTCGCCGCTGTGGGAAGTCGTTGTCGGCACCACCCTGGGGATGCTGGTGGCCAACGTCCCGGTCGTGCTGCTGGGCAGCCGCTTCTCCGACCGATTGCCGCTGAAGGCAGCCCGCTGGACCGCCGCGGCCGTCTTCGCGGTGATCGGGGTGTGGGTCGCCATGCGCGGGCTTGGCTGATCCCGCCGCAGGGCAGTGCACCTGCCGGCCCACGGCGAGACGTGACTCACGCTATTCTGCGAAACAGGCCTCGGGGAACGGGCGATGGATGGCAACCGCAATTTTCGCGGGATGGTCGGGGCGCTGCTCTCGCAGCCCGACGAGATCATGCTCGCCGCCGGCGCGTCCGGTGAGCTGCTGGTTGCACGTCTGCGGATGGTACTGGCGCCGATGCTGCTGTTGCTGCCGCTGACCAATGTCTTGGCGGGCGGAAGTTTCACTGAGAGCCTGATCGGGTTCGCCGCGGCCATGGTGGTCAATCTGTTCGCCCTGCTCTGGTTGAAGCTCGCGCATCGCAGGCGGGAGCACTACTGGCTGCCGTTCGCCACGGCGGCCTTCGACGTCACCGCGACCACTGCCGTGCTCGCCCTGATGGCGTTGGAGCAGGTTCCGGCGGCACTCAATTCGATGGTGGTCTGGTGCTGCTACGTGCTGGCGATCCTGATGACCGCGTTGCGCAGCGATGGCCGCACCACGCTGTTCGCCGGGGCACTGGCGCTGCTGCAATACGGCGGCGTCAACGCGCTGGTGTTCGTTCTGGCATCGCCCGAGCAGTTGCTCTCGGCGGACTACGGCGCCGTTACCGGCGGCACTCAGATTCAGCGCCTGATATTGCTCGCGGTGACGACGATGCTGACCGCCACCATCGTCTATCGCATGCAGCGGCTGGTGGAGATGTCCGGCATCGACGGCCTGACGCGCCTGCCCAATCGCACGTGGTTGCTGCACCGGATGCCGCGACTGCTGGAATCGGCGCACGAGGATGGCACCAGTCTCAGCCTCGCGCTGATCGACGTGGACCATTTCAAACGGGTCAACGCCGAGGTCGGCCACCGCAGTGGCGACCGCGTGCTGTGCCACCTGGCGTCGGTGCTGGATGCGGCAACCGATGCCGGCGAATTGCTGGTGCGTCTGGGTGGCGAGGAACTGGTGCTGGTGCTGCCACTGCCCGCCGGCGCGGCCTGGGAACGCGTCGAGGCCTTGCGGCGCAAGGTTGCGGCCCACCCGTTCAACCCGGGGCTCGCCCACGGCGAGCCGATTCGCCTGACCTTCAGTGCGGGTATCGCGGCCTGCCCGCATGACGGCCACGCCATGTCGGACCTGCTCGGCCGCGCCAACCGGCGACTTAAGGCCGCCAAGCGCGAGGGCCGCAATCGGGTCGTGGCCCACGATGGCTGATGGGAGTGGCCGCGCATCCGGGCGCCTCCCGGCAAACCAGCGCGTCCGGCGTGCTGCTTCACTACACCCGCGTTTGCCACTACGCTGCCGGATCGCTGCGCGCGCCGCCGTGCACACTGAGGAAGCGAACTGGTGAGCCTTAAATCCCGACTGATCATCCTGAACTTCCTGCAATTCTTCATCTGGGGCGCGTGGTTGCTGACCATCGGCGCCTACTGGTTCCAGAACAAGGGATGGTCAGGCACGGCGTTCGGCGCAATCTTCTCCACGATGGGAATCGCGTCACTGTTCATGCCCTCGCTGATGGGCATTGTTGCCGACAAATGGATCAACGCCGAGCGGCTGTACGGCCTGCTGCACCTGTGTGGCGCGGCGGTGCTGTTCTACCTGCCGCAGGTGGAGGATCCGCAGACGATGTTCTGGGTGATGCTGCTGTGCATGCTGTTCTACATGCCGACCATTGCGTTGGCGATCACGGTCGCCTACAACGCGCTGATCGTCGACGGCCGCGACGTGGTGCGTGACTATCCACCGATCCGGGTCTGGGGCACGGTCGGCTTCATCGTTGCGCTGTGGACGGTAAGCCTGCTGCATCTGGAAAAGTCGGCCGGTCAGTTCTACGTCGCCGCAGGCGCCTCGGTGCTGCTGGGCCTGTATGCGTTCACGCTGCCCAAGTGCCCGCCCAAGCTGGGCAAGGACGAGAAGCGCAGCCTGGTGGACGTGCTAGGGCTGACCTCGTTCCGGCTGTTCCGGGACCGCAACATGGCGGTGTTCTTCGTCTTCGCGATGATGCTGGGCGCGGCGCTGCAGCTGACCAATGCCTACGGCGACACGTTCCTGCACGACTTCGCGGGCGATGAGCGTTTCAAGGACCTGCTGGCGGTGCGGTACCCGGCCATCATCATGTCGATCTCGCAGGCCTCCGAGGCGTTGTTCATCCTGACCATCCCGTTTTTCCTGAAGCGTTTCGGGATCAAGGCGGTGATGACGATGAGCATGCTGGCCTGGTTCCTGCGCTTCGGGCTGTTCGCCTACGGCGATCCGGGCCCGGGTCTGTGGATGATCGTGGCGTCGTGCGTCGTCTACGGCATGGCCTTCGACTTCTTCAACATCTCCGGCTCGCTGTTTGTGGAGAGCCAGAGCGATCCGAAAATCCGTGCCAGCGCGCAAGGCCTCTTCATGATGATGACCAACGGCTTCGGTGCGGTGCTGGGCAGCGTACTCAGCGGTTACCTGATCGAGCATTTCTTCACCTACCCTGACCAGAGCAAGAACTGGCACGGCATCTGGATGACCTTTGCGCTGTACTCGCTGGCGCTGGCGGTGTTGTTCGTGCCGTTGTTCAAGCATCGCCACACGCGCGACGCCATCGACGCCGGGCAGGCGGCCCGTATCGGTGCCTGAGTCGACGATGGCGAAGGTCGCGCCGGCCGGGGTGGTAGTGATCGGTTCGTTCAATATCGATCATGTGTGGGCCCTGCCGGCGCTGCCGCAGGTGGGCCAGACCCTGGCCGGCGTATACCGCACCGGCCCGGGCGGCAAGGGATTCAATCAGGCCACCGCCAGCGCGCGCGCCGGGGCGGCCACGGCGTTCATCTGCGCGCTGGGGAACGACGACGGCGGCCGCCTGGCACGCGAACTGGCGCTGTCCGACGGCATCGTCCTGCGCGCGCAACACAGCGACGCACCCACCGGCACTGCCGGCATCTACGTCGACGGCACCGGCCGCAACAGCATCGTCATTGGCCCGGGCGCGAACGCGTCGCTCAGCGTGGACTTTGTGCAGTCCTGCAGCGGCATGCTGGAAGGCGCAAGCGTGGTGCTGGCGCAGCTGGAATCACCGTTGGCCGCGATCCTGGCCGGCTTCCGCATCGCCCGGGCTGACGGGGCGGTCACGGTGCTCAATCCCGCACCCGCGGACGCGGAGGTCGGTGCCGAACTGCTGGCCCTGAGCGATGTCATCACGCCAAACGAGACCGAGTTCTGCGCGCAACTGCAGCGGGAGCATGGGCTGTCCATCGCCGCTGAGGCGATGGCCGGTTTGGATGATGCAACCCTGCACCGCCATTGCCGCCTCCTGCTGCCTGCGGGCAGTGTGATCGTCACTCTGGGTGCAGCCGGTTGCTTTGTGTCCCACGCGGACGGGCACCAGCGAGGGGACGAGCGGGCGCATTACCGCGTCGCCGCTTCCGCGGTGCTCGCGGTCGACACGACGGGCGCGGGCGACGCATTCAATGGTGCGCTGGTGGCATCGATCGCGCAGTATCCGACGCGCCCATTCGCCCGCCACGTGGCGTTCGCGACCAGCTACGCCGGCCGCGCCACCGAGCGCGAAGGCGCCGCCGCTGCGATGCCCCACCAGCGCCCCGCGCTGGATTGACCCCAGCGGGCCAGGCCGCTGCAAGGCCCGCGGCGGGCGGAGCGGTAGAATTCGCGCCATGCAGATCGGCCCGTACGCCATCCATCCCAAAGTGATCCTGGCGCCCATGGCCGGGGTCACCGACAAGCCGTTCCGGATGCTGTGCAAACGGCTGGGCGCGGGCTTGTGCGTATCGGAAATGACCACCTCCGACCCGCGGTTCTGGAACACCGCCAAATCGCGGCACCGGATGGACCACGCCGGCGAACCGGATCCGATCAGCGTGCAGATTGCCGGCACGTTGCCGGCGGTCATGGCCGATGCGGCGCGCCACAATGTCGATCAGGGTGCGCAGATCATCGACATCAATATGGGCTGCCCGGCAAAGAAGGTCTGCAACGCGTGGGCGGGTTCGGCGCTGATGCGCGAACCGGCGCTGGTGGCCGCGATCCTCGAGGCCGTCGTCAACGCGGTAGCGGTACCGGTGACGCTGAAGATCCGGACCGGCTGGGCGGCCGACCACCGCAATGCGCTGGAGATCGCGCGCATCGCGGAAGCCTGCGGGATCGCCGCACTCGCGGTGCACGGCCGTACCCGCGACCAGCAGTACAAGGGCCTGGCCGAGTACGACACCATCGCGGAGGTCAAGGCGGCGCTGTCGATACCGGTCATGGCCAACGGCGACATCGACTCGCCGCGCAAAGCCGCTGAGGTGCTGCGCTACACCGGCTGCGACGCGGTGCTGGTCGGCCGTGCGGCGCAGGGGCGGCCGTGGATTTTCGGCCAGATCGGCCACTATCTGGCCAGCGGGGAGCTGCTGCCGGACCCGGAACTGCCCGAAGTCCGCGATGTGCTGCTGGCCCATCTGCATGAACTGCACGCATTCTACGGCGAGGTGTCCGGGGTACGTATCGCGCGCAAGCATCTTGGCTGGTACGCCAAGGACCACCCGGAAAACGCCGCGTTTCGGGCGGTGGCCAATCAAGCCGAAACCGCTGACCTGCAGATCCAGTTGACGCGCCACTACTTCGACGCCCTGATTGCCGGCGTGCGGCCCGAACTGCCGGCGGCAGCGTAGTTCCCGCCGAACCGCGCAACTTAACCGCCGGCAAACCCCGCGCCCTGCGCGATGCGTCGGGGCCGGGATGCCTGTATCATTCGCGCCCATCCCTCTATCCGCATGCAAGGATATAGCCCTGATGTCCAGCTACCTGTTCACCTCCGAATCCGTCTCTGAAGGTCACCCCGACAAAGTCGCCGACCAGATCTCCGACGCGGTCCTCGACGCCATCCTGACCCAGG
The DNA here is from genome assembly GCA_039930265.1 of Lysobacter sp. Classification (GTDB taxonomy): domain Bacteria; phylum Pseudomonadota; class Gammaproteobacteria; order Xanthomonadales; family Xanthomonadaceae; genus Novilysobacter. Next base: position 13,113 of record JBDSPO010000066.1, read on the forward strand.
ACAAGCGCGCCCGCGTGGCCTGCGAGACCATGGTCAAGACCGGCGTTGCCATCGTTGCCGGCGAGGTCACGACCACTGCCTGGATCGACCTGGAAGAGGTGACCCGGAAGGTCATCGTCGACATCGGCTATGACAGCTCGGAGGTCGGCTTCGACGGCGCCACCTGCGGCGTTCTGAACCTGATCGGCAAGCAGTCACCGGATATCGCCGCCGGCGTCGACGGCCATGCCAACAAGCAGAAGAAGCCTGAAGAGCAAGGCGCGGGCGACCAGGGCCTGATGTTCGGCTATGCCTGCAACGAGGCGCCCGAATTCATGCCGGCGCCGATCTACTACAGCCACCGTCTGGTGGAGCAGCAGGCGAAGGTCCGCAAGAAGAAGAATTCGCCGCTGCCGTGGCTGCGTCCGGACGCCAAGAGCCAGGTCACCCTGCGCTACGACAACGCCGGCCAGATCGCCGGTCTGGACGCGGTGGTGCTGTCGACCCAGCACGATCCGGGGGTCAAGCAGAAAGACCTGATCGAGGCGGTGCGCGAGCACATCCTGAAGCCGGTCCTGCCCAAGGAGTGGCTGGACACGCTGCCCAAGAACAAGATCCACATCAACCCGACCGGCATCTTCGTCATCGGCGGTCCGGTGGGCGACTGCGGCCTGACCGGTCGCAAGATCATCGTCGACACCTACGGCGGCATGGCCCGCCACGGTGGCGGCGCGTTCTCGGGCAAGGATCCATCCAAGGTCGACCGTTCGGCGGCCTATGCCGCCCGTTACGTCGCCAAGAACCTCGTCGCTGCCGGCCTGGCCGACCGCTGCGAAGTGCAGGTCAGCTACGCCATCGGCGTGGCCGAGCCAACCTCGATTTCGGTCACCACCTTCGGCACCGGCAAGATCTCCGACGACAAGATCGAGAAGCTGATCCGCAAGCACTTCGACCTGCGTCCGTACGGCATCGTCAAGATGCTCGACCTGATCCACCCGATTTACCAGGACACCGCCGCCTACGGCCACTTCGGCCGCAAGCCGAAGGAAGTGACCTACATCGACGCCGCCGGCAAGACCCACACCGCCACAGCGTTCTCGTGGGAAAAAACCGATAAGGCCGACGACCTGCGCAGTGCGGCCGGGCTGAAGTAAGCCTACTCACATCGCGATCGTTCCAACACGAAGGGCGCCGAAAGGTGCCCTTCGTCGTTCCGGCGGGCGCC
>JBDSPO010000067.1:0-32695 GCA_039930265.1 Lysobacter sp.
TGGAGCCCTGCCCGGCGGTGCAGCCGTAGCAATGCTCTGCGGTGCCAATGGCGCGGGTGACCGGGCCGTCCAGCAGGTCGCGCAGGTGGGGGCGTGGCGCCCCGGCAGCGACGGGTTCACGCGCGCCAAGCGGCAGGTGCAGCATCTGGTTGAAGTCGCAATCGTAGAGGTAGCCCTGGTAGTCGACGCTGACCAGCGAGCGGCACATCACTCCGGCCAGATTCTCCTTGCGATGGGCCTGCTTGAGGGTCGCCATGTAGGGCACAAACTCGCCCCTCGACAGCAACCACGAGCCGTAGCGCTGGATCGGCATGTTCGCCAGCGCGTACAACCGGTTGAACACGATGCCGAAATTGTCGTGCAGCAGGCGCTTGTAATCGTCCTGCAACGGTGCCTGCGGCGGCGGCAGGAAAGCGCCGTTGGGGTTGTAGACCAGGTTGAGCACCAACCCGCTGTCGGGATGCCCGTAGCCGAGCGCATTGAGCGACTGCAGGGCGCGGATCGACGCTTCAAACACCCCTTTGCCGCGCTGCTCGTTGACGTTCTGCTGGCTGTAGCACGGCAGCGAGGCGATCGCTTCCACGCCATGGCGGGCGAGGAACTCGCCGACCCATCCGTAGCCCGGCTCCTCCATGATGGTCGGATTGAGGCGGTCCATCACGTGCAGCCCCGCCTCCCGCGCCTGCTCGATGAGCCAGCGGAAATCCGGATTCATTTCCGGCGATCCACCGGTCACGTCCAGCGTGCCAACGTCATGACGCTTGGCCACTGCGAGCGCAAGCGCCATCGTCGGCCGATCCATCAACTCGGTGCGGCGCGGCCCGGCGGCGACGTGGCAATGGATGCAGCTGAGGTTGCACAGATAGCCCAGGTTGAGCTGCAGGGTTTGCAGCCGGCCACGGGTGATGCGCGGGAAGTCGCTGTCGCGCAGCAGCGGCCAGGTGTCATGCATCGAGTTGGTCCTCACGGTCGGATTCCACCGCGGGCGCAACGGTTGCGGGCTCGCGGCGGAAGGGTTGCAACAACAATGCGCCCAGACGCAGCGCGTCCGGCGTGCGCCAGGCCAGCAGGCCGATGGGCATCGTGCGCTCGGGATGCAGCGGCCGCCGCCGGTAACTGGCAAAAAGGCGGTCCCACGCCGACAGCAGGAAGCCGTAGTTGCTGTCGGTCTCCGCGCGCAGCACCGAATGGTGGGTGCGGTGCATCGACGGGGTCACCACGACGGCGCGCAGCCAGCGCTCAACACGCGGGGGAAATGCGAAGTCGGCATGGGTAAACAGGCTGGCGGACGCCAGCAGTATCTCGAACACAATGACCCCGAGCGCCGGCGCACCCAGCAACAGCACCAGCAGCAGTTTGACTGCCATCGAGAACGCCATCTCCAGCGGATGGAATCGCACCCCCAGCGTGACGTCGAATCCCATGTCGGTGTGGTGCACGCGGTGCAGCCGCCACAGCAACGGGACCCCATGCAGCAGCCGGTGCTGCCAGTAGATCGCGGCGTCCATCACCACGATGGTGAGCACGACCTCCAGCCACGCAGGTAGACCCAGCACGCCGAACACGCCGCCTCCGCGTGCGTGAACCGACAGTGCCAGCGCCACGGCCAGCACCGGAAACACCAACCGCAGCAAGGCGGTGTTGATCGCCATCAACCCCAGGTTGGCCAGCTGTCGGCGCGCCGGGCGGGCATCCCCGCGCGCGGGCCAGACGCGCTCGGCCAGCGCGAGTGCACCCAGCACCAGCACAAAACTTCCCAGCCGCAGCGCGGCTTCGTGTTCAATCAGCCAGGCGGAGGGATTCATCGCTCACCCGCCCGCGGGCAAACATTCGTCCGGTCGCTGCGGCGACCGGTACGCCGTCCGCCAAGCCGCCGCGTGGTCATCGACCAATATTCGCAGGCAACGGGGGTGACTCGCGCATCCATTGCGCCAGTGTGCGCTGTGCAATGGTCGGATCGACCAGCGCATCCAGCGCCCGTTGCGCCGGCTTCAGGTCATCGAAGCGATCCACATCGGTGAGCGGTTGCAGGTTTTTCCAGCGGCCCGGACCCATGGATTGGCGGAACCGGTCGGCGGTATCGCTCTGGCTGTAGTGCACCCGCGTCCAGGCGTTCAGCGCCACGGCCCGGTTACTGCCGAACAGCCAGAACCCGCCATCCGTCGCCGGTCCCAGCACGCATTTTGGCAGCGCGTCAGGCTGGCCGTGCGGGGCCATCGCCTCATCGCGACCCGCCAACCAGCGCGCGGCGGTGCCCAGCGCTTCCACGGTCAGTTGCGGGGTGTCGGCGCCCAGCAGGATCGCAAACCCGTGCCGCGCGACCAGTTGCCCATGCACGCGGGCCATGCGGGTGCCAAGATCGCCCTCGCCTTGGGCAATGGTCGACAGGCCGCTCCAGTCAGCTTCGGCGCCGGCTTCAGCGACGGCCCAGTGCGGCGTGATGCCATGCGCTTCGCGTGCCCGCACCGCCACGGACGCCACCGCGTCTGCCGCCAATGCATACCACTGCTGCGCGTAGTCGTCGCCGGTCACTGCCGCCAGACGGGTCTTGAGCGCGGAGCGGCCCGGGGTCTTGACGAAAATGGCCAGCGCGCCACTCATCGCGACCGCTCCGATCGCGAGAATCGCCATGCCTGGCGCAGGGTCTCGCCAATGTGCCCGCGGGTAGTCCTCCTCCATCCGTGCGCGGCGTAGCGGCGGGCGCTGGTATACAGCGGCGCGCCGACGGCCCTGACCGGAAAACCGGCGCGCCGCACCCGCCAGACCAGTTGATGATCTTCGCCGCGCACAGTGCCCTCATCGAAGCCGCCAACCGTATGGAACAGCGCTCGCGGCAGGACAAATCCCTGGTCACCGAACGGCAGTCCAAGGCAACGGCTGCGCAGCCAGACGCCGGCGGCGTTGAGGCCCATCAGCGCGGGTCCGTCGTCAAGAAAACGCAGGTCGAAATACCCCAGTGCCGGCACCCCGGCATCGATAAATCGCGCCAGCGCCGGCAACGTTTCCGGTGTGAGTGCAGCATCCGCGTGCAGAAACCACAGCCACGCCCCGCCGCCCTGCGCCGCGCCGGTGTTCTGCTGCAGCGATCGTCCCGCCGGTGCATGCAATTGCGACCACCTCGGCCCGGACTCGCCCGCCCCCGCAGCACACGCAGCGGGCATTTGTCCCGGCAGATCCACGTGGGCGTCCGCGTCACAGCCCACCACCACCACCTGCGCGGGGCTCGGCAGCGCGGCCAACTGATCCCGCAACTGCGGTGACAGGCGGTCACCGGGCCCGACCGGCACCACCACGGTCAGCCCCGCCAACGGGTTCAGCGCACTGTCCATCTCTCAGCGCCGTCGCCAGGCGAAATACCGTCGGGCCCAACGCAACACGCCCTGCGGCGCGTTCGCGCGCTTCCAGTTGCCGGCGACATGCTTGTTGGCCTCCGCCAGGGTCGGATAGATGTGGATGGTGCCCAGCAGTTTGTTGAGGCCGATCCCGTGCTTCATGGCGAGCACGAACTCGGCCAGCATCTCGGACGCATGCGCGCCGACGATGGTCGCCCCGAGGATCCGGTCCTTGCCCGGCGCGGTGAGCACCTTGACGAAGCCCGCATCGGCGCCGTCCGTGATCGCGCGATCCAGGCTATCCAGTTCATAGCGGGTGACCTCGACGTCGATCGCCTGCTCGCGCGCCTCGTCCTCGGACAGTCCGACCCGGGCCACTTCGGGATCGGTGAACGTGGCCCAGGGGATGACGCGGTAGTCGACCCTGAACGACCACCACGGGGCCAGCAGCGCATTGACCGTCGCGTACCAGGCCTGATGCGAGGCGACATGGGTGAACTGGTAGGGACCGGTGACATCGCCACAGACCAGGATGTTGGGATAGTTGGTGCGCAACAGCGAATCGGCCTCGATGGTCTTGCGCCCGCTCAGGCGCACGCCGAGCTCCTCCAGCCCGAAACCTTCCACATTCGCGCTGCGGCCCAGCGCCAGCAGCAGGGCGTCGTATTGGAAGGTGACCTCCATGCCCTCGTGCTCGCAGACGATTCGACCGCCAACGTCGGTGCCCTCGACCCGCAACGCTTTGTGTCCCATGGCCAGGGTCACACCCTCCGACGCGAGCTGGCGAGCAACCAGACCGGCGGCATCCGCATCCTCGCGTCCCAACAGACGGGGCGCCATCTCCACCACGGTGACCCGGCTGCCGAAGCGCGCGAACGCCTGTGCCAGCTCGCAGCCGATGGGTCCACCGCCGAGCACCAGCAAGCGCTGCGGCAACTCCCGCAGCTCCCAGACCGTGTCACTGGTCAGGTAGCGCGCACGGTCCAGTCCTGGAATCGGGGGCACCAGCGGCCGCGCACCGGTGGCGATGATCAGGCTGCGCGCGGTCAGCCGCTGCCCTCCGACCTCGACCTCCCACGGGCTCACCACTCGGGCCTCGCCGGTGATGACCTCCACACCCAAACCGGTGTAGCGCTCGATCGAGTCGTGCGGAGCGATCCGCGCGATCACTTGTTGCACCCTTGCCATGGCGTCCGCGAAATCAAACTCCGCGGTCATCGCGCGCACACCGTAGCGCTGGCTGTCGCGACCCTCGGCGAGCAGGCGGGCGGTGCGCAACAGGGTCTTGGACGGCACGCAACCGGTGTTCAGGCAATCGCCTCCCATCGCGCCCTTCTCGACCAATCCGACACGCGCCTTCACGGTTGCGGCGATGTAGGCCGACACCAGTCCAGCCGAGCCGGCGCCGATCACCAGCAGGTTGTAATCGAAACGCCGCGGTTTGCTGTGTCCCCGATAGACCCGTCGCGCGGCCAGCCAGTCGCTGAATCTGCGGGCCACCAGCGGCAGCAGGCCGAGCAGCACCAGCGCGACCAAGAGGCCCGGTGACAGCACCCCGGAAAGCGAATCGATCCGTGCCAGCTGGGTGCCGGCATAAACGTAGACCAGGGTTGCCGGGAGCATCCCCAGCTGACTCACCCAGTAGAACGTCCGCAACGGCAGCGCGGTCAGGCCGGCGAGCAGGTTGACCAGAAAAAACGGGAACACCGGCACCAGCCGCAGGCTCAGCAGATAGCGCCAGCCATCGCGGGCGATGCCCGCATCGATCTTCTGGAGTCTCTCGCGGTAGCGTTGCCGCAGACGTTCGCGAAGCGCAAAGCGTGCCAGCAGAAACGCGAGGCTGGCGCCGATGGTGCTCGCAAACGAGACCAGCACGGTGCCGTGCAGCCAGCCAAACAGCGCGCCCGCGGCAATGGTCAGGACCGCCGCGCCCGGCAACGACGCGGCCGCGACCGCGACGTAGACAGCAAAGAAGGCGGCCGCCGCAAGCCAGCGGTGCTCGGCCACCCATTCGCCCAGGCCGGCCTGGTGTGTCTTGAGCTGGTCCAGTGTCAGCAGGTCGGCGAGTCCCGCCTGCCAGGCCCACGCCAGCAAGGCGAGCGCGACCAACAAAGCAAACCAGCCCCAGCGCCGCTGGAACGCGCGGTTATCCATCTTGCCTCCGGAAATTGCGGTGAAACCGGGCGCCCTGCCGCGTTCACCTGCCGCAAGGCGGCGCCGCCCCAGTATGGGACGTGGCGTGACGACCGGACCACGATCCCGCGCTCAACCTGTGCGTTACGCAGAACCCCATCGGATGGATTCACAAGCATCACGCGGGACGGGGCGCAGCCCGATGCAACCAATGTGGGCCCATCAACGTATAGCCGGTACATGGCGATGCGATCGGCACTACCACACTCCCCTGCCCTCGCCTGCCGACTGGAGACGCGCATGAACCGACGTACCGTACTGCAGGGGCTCGCCGCCTTTGCCGCGCTGCCCTTTATCCCCGCCTGCTCGCGCGCGGCCGCACCCGCGCCCGCCGCGGGACCCCGGGCGATCACGCCACTGGGGCGTCCGGCGGAATTCTGGCGCGACAAGGTCAGCGCCGCCGCATACAGAGTCCTGTTCCACAGCGAGACCGAACGCTCCGGCAGCAGCCCCTTGAACCAGGAGAGGCGCCTTGGCACCTTCGTCTGCGCAGCGTGCTACCTGCCGTTGTTTGAAAGCGGTCATAAATTCGAAAGTGGCACCGGGTGGCCCAGCTTTACCCAGCCGATTGCGGGCAGCATGCGAACCAAGACCGACTTCATCCTGTTGATGCCGCGCAAGGAATACCACTGCGTCCGCTGCGGGGGTCATCAGGGCCATGTGTTCGGCGATGGTCCGCCGCCGCTCGGCAAGCGGTGGTGCAACAACGGATTGGCGCTGCGCTTCGTGCCGCGTACCGAGCCCCTTCCCGCCTTGAGAGGTTGACCATGAATCACCGCAACGTTCCTTCCCGGATGCGTCGAACTCTCGGTTTGCCGGGCTTCGTGAGCGTGCTGCTGCTGGCCGCCTGCGCGCAGCCCTCTGGCAGCGCGCGTGCCGACGCGGGCCAGAGCGCCAACGCCGCCACCGGTGTCCCAACCCCGACCGCGGCCCCGCCCGCGGCGCGCCAGCGCCCGGTCGCGGACACGCCAACAGGCACAGGCGCCGGCCCCGCAGTCGCCATCTTTGCCGGCGGCTGTTTCTGGTGCATGGAGCCGCCCTACGACGCGCTGCCCGGGGTGATTTCCACCGAGTCCGGTTATATCGGCGGGCACGTCGCACGCCCGACCTACGAGCAGGTCTCCGCCGGTGGCACCGGCCATGCCGAAGCGGTCCGGGTGACCTACGACCCGCGCCGGATCGGCTATCCAAAGCTGCTGGAAGTGTTCTGGCGCAACATCGACCCGGTGGCGGTCGACCGCCAGTTCTGCGACTCCGGTGACCAGTACCGCAGCGCCATCTTCCCGATTGATGAGGGGCAGCGGCGCCAGGCGGAGGCCAGCAGGGCCGCGCTGCAGTCCGACCCCCGCTTCCGGCAACCCATCGCCACCCGGATCGAGGCGACCGCCACGTTCTACCCGGCCGAGGGCTACCATCAGGACTATTACAAAAAGAACCCGGTCCGCTACAAGTACTACCGCTACAGCTGTGGTCGCGATCGTCGGTTGCAGGAGCTCTGGGGCGAGGCCGGGTGAGCGGGCACGGATCTAGCCGCGATCCTTGCGGCCACAGATCCGCCCCCCTCAGGATCGGTGATCCCGTCCGCCGCTGTCCTTTACTGGAGCCTGCATGAAACTGTCCCGCCTCGCCCTCACCATTGCGGTCGTCGCCGCGCTTGTTCTGCTGCTTGCCGGTCCCGGCACGCGGCTCGGTCTGTGGGACTTCCGTACGGGCTTTGCGATGATGCGCTGGGCGGTGTTCATCGGCCTGGGCGGCGCAGCGCTTGCGATCGTGATGCTGCTGGTACCGTCAATGCGCCGAACCCAGGCGCGCGCACTGGCCATCGCGCTGGTATTGGGGCTATTGGTGGCTTTCATTCCGTGGAATGCAATGCGCGGGGCGAAGCAGGTACCGCCCATCCACGACATCAGCACCGACACCGCCAACCCGCCGGCGTTTGTGGCGATCCTGCCGTTGCGTGCCGACGCGCCCAATCCGGCCAGCTATGGCGGGCCGGAGATCGCCGAGCAGCAGATCACTGCCTATCCCGACCTGCGTTCCCATACGACCCAAGTGCCAGCGCCGCAGGCGTTCGAGCAGGCACTCGCGGCGGCGCGCGCCATGGGGTGGCAGATCGTCGCCAGTGACCCGGCAAGCGGTCGGATCGAAGCCAGCGATACCACCCGCTGGTTCGGCTTCATCGACGATGTGGTGATCCGGGTACAGGCGGAAGGTGCAGGCAGCCGGATCGATGTGCGCTCGGTGTCGCGGGTCGGCAAGAGCGATGCGGGAGCCAACGCCAGGCGGATCCGCGCCTACCTGGCGGCGCTGGCGCGTTTGGGGTAATGCCGGGTCAGGTCCTGATCGATCTGGATCGGTCGGCCCCAGCGGTCGTAGGTCGGCACAAAGCCGCGTTTGACGCGGTCAAAGCGGGCTGACCCCGGAGTGATCCCCAGTTGTGCCGCGACTGCGCTCCAGCCTTGGGCGTGGTCGCGCTCCCACAGCTGCACCACATGCCTGCAGGGCCGGCCGAGCACCTGCGCCGCCGCGCAGGCGTAGTAGATGTCGCCAGGCGCCCAGCGCCCGTCGGCCAACAGGGTCTCCACCAGATCGCGCGGCGCACCGTAATAGCGCACCATCTCGTCCACGAAGGATCGCCGGTAGCGCGCGCCATAGCGATTGACGTCCTCCAGCTGGCCGTCGATCCAGGCATCACCGCTGCGCGGGTTCCACTCGAAACGGAATTCCTTCGCGTCAGCCGGTCCGATACCGGCCAGAGTGACCACCGCCGCCGCCATCGCGAACACGCGTAGACGCAACTTGCCGGCAAGGGGGGGTTGCATGGACACGGGCTACCTCGATCACGACGCCGCAGACCCATCGCGGCAATGTGACCATGGTCGGAGGAACGCGGTGAACCCTCACCCAACCCGGATGCCAGCGTTCAGCAACCGCCTGTCAGCGGTTCAGCGTGAGATCACGAACTTGCCGAACGCGACCCCCAGATCCCAGCCTTCGCCCTTTCCGGCCAACGCCAGTGACACATCGCCCTTGGTCATTACCTGGGCCTTGGCCGACTTGCCGGCCCCGGCATGGGCCTCCGCGGTGGCGTAGGTGCCCAGCACCTCCTCCATCCGGTTGACCCCGGAAAATTCGCCGCGACCGTCGGTGATTTTGGTCTTGCCGAAAGTAATACCACCGCCCTTGGTGCGGATCTTCACCGCCATCGACTGGCCGTTGTCACAGGTCACCGTCCCGGTGCCCGAACCGGTCTTGTAGAACGCCGACCAACCGGAGAGGTTGAAACGCAACTCGCAGTCGGCCGCACCGGCGGCCGCCGCCGGCAGGGCGGCGCCGGCCAGGGCGGTAGCCAGAAGCAGCGGAAGAATCCGGGCATAACGTGGACGAACGCTCATGGCAATTCTCGAAAGTGGAAACACGACCAGAGTAGCGGGTGCCGCCATTACCGCGCGGTGATGCCGGCGCGGGAGGCGGAAACAAAAACGGCACCGCGGGTGCGGTGCCGTTGGAAGCTACGTGAGGTGGACCGACGTCGGGGTGGCGCGGGATTTCCGATCAGTCGTCGTAACGGTCACGTCGGTAGCCATAACGGTCACGGTCGTAGCGCGCATCGTAGTACGTGGTCTGGGTCTTGACCTTGCACTTGCCGTGCTTGTTGCACTTCACGTCACGGTCGCGGTCCCGGTCGCCGTAACGACCGTAGTCGTGGCCACGGCGGTAATCATTGGCGTAATAGTTGCGCGGCGGACCATTGCGGTAGTGATTGGCGTACTGGCGGCGCGGCGCATTCCGGTAGTAGCGCGGCTGGCCCCGGTTGTCACGGACCACGATCAAGCGGTCCTCATTGCCATAATTGCCGCCGCGGTAATACGGCTGGTTGCCGCGCAGCACGACATCGGCAACGTCGACAATCACCCGGACCAGGTCATCACCGCTGTCCGCGCGGGCCGTAGTGGGTACCAGTGCCAATCCGCCGAAGCCGGCGGCCATGATTAACGGAGCGAGCCAGCGGGTAAGGGTCGACATGGAGGTGCTCCTTGAATACGCCGGCGTTCCGGCCCTGTACCGACCATGCCTCGGACCAGCTGAACAGGTTTCCAACAATCGCCTTACACCGCAGTTACGCTCAGCTGGCGTTGTGGATGGCGTACGCCACGCGCCACGCGCTACCCGATTTGTCCCGCGAGCGCGGCCATCCCGGCAACCGCGGCCGGCAGCGCCGCGGCGGTATCCACCTGGCGAAACCGCGGCATGCCATCCGGGATCGGCGCTGCGCGCTCGTGCACCCAGGTGGAGTGGTAGGGCACATGGATGCCCCACCCGCCGAGCTCCAGCACCGGCAGGATGTCGGAGCGAAGCGAATTGCCGATCATCAGAAACTGCGACGCGGGCAGAGTGAACTCCGCCAGCAGCCGGCGGTAGGTGGCCGGGTCCTTCTCGCTCACGATCTCGATCCGACCGAACAGTTCGGCCATGCCGCATTCGCGGACCTTCGCCTCCTGGTGGAAAAGATCGCCCTTGGTGATCATCACCACGGGGAAATCGCGGGCGATCGCCTGCACCGCATCGGCAATCCCCGGCAGCAGCTCCACCGGATGGCGCAGCAACTCCTTGCCCAGGCCCAGGATGCGCTGCAGGTCGGCGGCACTGATGCGGGCGTCGGTGAGCGCGATGGCGGCCTCGAGCATCGACAGCACCATGCCCTTGGCGCCGTAGCCGAATACGCCGATGTTGCCGGTCTCCACCTGATGGAGATGCTCCCGCGCGCCGATGCCGTCCAGATCGGTCCACGCGCCCAGGATGCGTTCGAATTCTTCCTGCGCGGCGTCGAAGTAGTCCTGGCTGCGCCACAGGGTGTCGTCGGCATCGAAGCCGACCATGCCGATACGGTTTTGCATCCGACGATTATGCCTGCCGGTGCCGCCCGTCACGAACGACTAACCGCACGCCGCGCAGGGTGGAGACTGTCCACCGGCCCCCGCCGCGGAGTTGCCATGAGCCATCGCCACGTATTCAGCACCCCCGACATCACGGTCGCCACACGCGCGATGGGCGCGGCACGCACGGCCGGCATCGAGGATGAGCACATCCTGCTGGTCGCGCGTTCGGACATCCAATTGGAGCAGATTCCCGATCATCGCAAAGAGGCCGACACCGACATGCTCCCGGCCGCGGCACGCGGGGCAGGCTACGGCGCCGGCGCGGGTCTGCTGGCGGGTCTCATTGCCGTCGCCATTCCTCCGCTGGGGATCACGCTGGCGGGTGCAGCGGCGGCGACTCTGGCAGGCGCGGCCGTCGGCAGCTGGACCTCGGCGCTGGTGGGATCCAGCCTGCCCGATCCGGTCCGGCAGAAGTTCAAGGACCGGATCGAAGCCGGTCAGATCCTGTTGGTGGTGGGCGGCACGGAGGCGGAACTGCAGGCCGCCGAGGCCAGCATTGTCAACGCGGGCGCGGAGCGACTACCGTTCTAGTCCATGAGCGCTCCGCTCCCGCAAGAGGATTCCACGATGCGCCGACGCCTTCCCGCCGTACTTGCCATGGCGATGCTGGTTGCGTGCACCCCCGGCAATGGCGCTCCTACCGCGACCCCGGTGACACCGGACAGCGCGGCCAGTGACACCGTCGCCAGCGAGGGGCCCTTCGTGGTGAGCGAGATCGCACGCTTCAAGGAGCCCTGGGCGATGACGTTCCTGCCTGGCACTTCACGCCTGCTGGTAACCGAAAAACGCGGGCGCCTGAAGCTGGTTGCGCTGGACGGAAAGTCCGTGGACGTCACCGGTGTGCCCGAGGTGGCCTACGGCGGCCAGGGGGGGCTCGGCGATGTCGTGCTGCATCCTGATTTCGCCCGTAACCAGCTGATGTATCTCAGTTACGTGGAAGCCGGCGAACGCGACACCCGTGGGGCCGCGGTGGCCCGCGCACGTCTGATCACCGATGCGAAGGGCGGCGGCACGTTGCAGGGGCTTGAAGTGATCTGGCGGCAGGTGCCCAAGGTCCAGGGCAACGGACATTTCGGACACCGGCTGGCGTTCGGGCCGGACGGTCACCTCTGGATCAGCTCGGGCGAGCGGCAGAAATTCGATCCGGCCCAGGACATGGCGTCGAACCTGGGCAAGGTGCTGCGCCTGAATGACGACGGCAGCGTTCCGGCGGACAACCCCTTTGCCAAGGACGGGAGCGTGGCAGCCCAAGTGTGGTCGCTGGGTCACCGCAATCCGCTGGGCTTGGCATTCAATGCCCAAGGCGAGCTGTGGGAGATCGAAATGGGTCCCAAGGGCGGCGACGAGCTCAACCTTATCGAGCGCGGTGCCAATTACGGCTATCCAATGGTTTCCAATGGCGACCACTACGACGGCCGCCCGATTCCCGACCATGCCACCCAGCCGCAGTTCAAGGCACCGGCGATCAGCTGGTCGCCGGTGATCTCGCCCAGCAGCATGATTTTCTACAGCGGCAGCAAGTTCCCCGCGTGGACCGGTAACGCCTTCGCCAGTGGACTGTCATCGCGGGCACTGGTGCGCATCACGTTCGACGGCGGCACGGCGCAGGAGGCCGAGCGTTTCGACATGGGCGAGCGGATTCGTGCCGTCGCGCAGGGCCCGGAGGGTGATCTCTACCTGCTCGAGGACGGCCCCCGGGGCCGCCTGCTGCGTCTGGCGCCCCCAGCCGGGTAAGTTCCGACACGCGCTGCGGTCGCGCGCCATGCACGACCGCAGCCAAAGCACGACGGTCAGCCTTGGTCGTCGCCTTCTTCCGGCTCCGGCATGCGGGCCGGATCGTGCTCCCCCAGCTCGGCCGGATCGAGATAGCCGTCGCTGTCGACATCCATCATCTCGAAGTTGCGTTCGAAATCCGCATCCGCGCGGCCTTCGGCGCGGCTGATGCGCCCGTCGCCGTCGGTGTCCAACGGGTTTGCGCGGACGTCATCGCGGTCCGCCGTCGGCGGCGTGGCGGCCGGCGGATCCTGGACGCGAATCACCGGTGGCGGTGATATCTGCTGAGCCATCTTGTCCAGCTCGTTGGCGGTACGCTCCTGGGCCATCGCGGGGGCAGCCAGGGCGGCGCAGGCAATCAAGATGGCGCCGGCAGCGACTGCCAAACGCCGACGCTGCAGGCAGCGGGTGGGACGCGGCATCTTCATGGGCGGACTCCGTGGGGGTGTAAGCGCAGCGTTTGCCCGGTGCCCTGTACCGCACCTGACGTGGCAACCGTTGACGCGGCGCGCACTCCCGCCGGTCGGGCGCGTTAGCGATGGGGCCGACCAGCACCCCTGGGACCACGCTGGATGTTGCATCGCGCCATCAGGTTGCGCCGATCGGCCCGCCATCACCGCAGGGTACCGGCGGCATGTCCATCAACTGCAACTGGAGGTCATAGAGGATCTCGGCGTCCCCTTCCAGCCACTGCCGATCCTCGCGACCGCGGAAGTGGCGGTGGAATGCGGCCAGCGCGGCGTCCGGAATACGCAGGTCGTAGCCCACCAGGCGCAGCGCGGCCCAGGGATCAAACCCCGCCGGCGGCGGGGTCAGCACGTCGCGCGGCCACAGACCATAGCCCGCTTGCGCGAGTCGCTGCCACGGGAAGTGCAGGCTCGGATCATCCTTTTTGGTCGGGGCGATGTCGCCATGACCGACGATCAGGTGCGGCGGGATGCCGAGACGGTCGGTGAGGTCGGCCAGCAGGACCAGCAGCGAGTCGACCTGCGCCGCGGCGAACGGCTCGCTGCCATCGTTGTCCAGCTCGATGCCGATCGATACCGAGTTGATGTCGTCCATGCCCGCCCAGCGACTGGCGCCGGCATGCCACGCGCGGTCCTGTTCGGCCACCAGCTGGTAGCGCCGGCCGTCCTCGCCGATCAGGTAATGCGCGCTGACCCGCCCGCCCGAGTTGCGCGTCTGCAGGACCAGCAGTGCGCCCTCGGCACTGCGCATGGCGGTGTGGTGGATCACGATCAGGCGCGGACGCCGCGGCTCGTGATTGGGCGAAGGATGCCACTGCGCCAGCGGGTTGCGTGGCGGCGCGGTGGTGCACGCTGCCACCAGCAAAAGGCACAGGGTCGCGATGAGGATTTGCGCGGTTTTCATGCACACACGGACAGCAGGCGGAGCACACAGGCTAAGCCAATCACAGCGGAGACGGGGCGGGTTCGGCGGTGACCGTCCCGTCCACCCACAGCTGCACCTCGTGCGGTCGGCCATCATCGACCAGCGCCACGGCCATGCCCTGCTGCCGTTGGCCATCGACCTGCAGATGCGGCTGCGTGCCCGCGTCAGCGCGGGCCACGCGGATCACATAACCGGTATCGCCGAAGCGGTAGCGCACCTCGAAGCCGGGCCATTCCGGGGGCAATCTGGGGTCCAGCAGCAACCGCGCGCCCTCGCGGTGCACGCCCAGCAGTGACTCGACCATCAGCCGGTACATCCACCCGGCCGAGCCGGTGTACCACGTCCAGCCTCCGCGGCCGACGTGCGGTGCCACCGCATACACATCGGCGGCCATGACATACGGCTCGACCTTGTAGGTGGCCACCGACTCGGCGCTGCCGCCGTGGCGCACCGGACTGATCAGGCGCATCAGCTCCCACGCGCGTGCGGAATCGCCCATGCGCGCAAACGCCATCGTGGCCCACACCGCCGAGTGGGTGTACTGGCCGCCGTTCTCGCGCACACCCGGCACGTAACCGCGGATGTAACCGGGATCCTGGGCCGTCTTGTCAAATGGCGGATCCAGCAGCTGGATCAGGCCCGCGTCGCGCCGGACCAGATGCGTATCCAGCGAGGCCATGGCCTGCGCGGTGCGCTGGGGATTGCCGGCACCCGACAGCACCGCCCAGCTCTGGGAGATCGAATCGATGCGGCATTCATCGCTGTGCTTGGAGCCCAGCGGCGCGCCGTTGTCGAACCACGCGCGCTGGTACCACTCGCCATCCCAGGCATGCGTTTCCAGATTCTGCTGCAGTTGGCTCGCAGCCGCCAGGCAGTGGGTCGCGAACGCATGGTCGTGGTGCGCTTCGGCCAGAGGGGCAAACCGCTGGAGCACGTCATAGAGGAAGAATCCAAGCCATACACTCTCGCCGCGGCCCTGCTCGCCGACGCGGTTCATCCCGTCGTTCCAGTCGCCGGTGGCGATCAACGGCAGGCCTCGCGCGCCGGTCAGCTCCAGGCCACGGCGGATGGACCGCACGCAGTGCTGGTACAGGCTCTCGCGCAGGGTCGATCGCAGCGGCAGGTCGAAGTAGGACTCCTCGTCGGGTGCGACCGCGCGCCCCTCGATGTAACGGACCGGCTCGTCGAGTACCGCGCGGTCGCCGGTGACGTCCACGTAGCGGCACACCGCGAGCGGGAGCCACAGGTAGTCGTCCGAGCAGCGCGTGCGCACGCCGCGATCCTGGGGCGGGTGCCACCAATGCAGCGCATCGCCTTCCGGAAACTGGTGGGATGCACTGCGCAACAGGTGGCCGCGCACCAGTGCGGGCTCCGCGTGCACCATCGCCATGGAATCCTGCAACTGGTCGCGCAAGCCGAAGGCGCCCCCGGACTGGTAGTACCCGCTGCGGGCAAGAAACCGGCAGGCGATGGTCTGGTACATCAGCCAACCATTGGCCAGTACGTTGAACGCGGGATCCGGGGTGTCGACCTTGATGGCTCCCAAGGTGCGCAGCCAGTAGATGCGGACCTTGTCGAGCGCATCGTGCGCGGCCTGAACGCCGCGACGCTGGCGCGCCAGCGCCACGGCGGCGCCCCAGTCCTGCGCCATGCCGAGCCGGAAGACGGTTTCGCTGGATTCGCCCGGATCCAGGGCGATCGACACCTGGATGGCCGCACACGGATCCAGTCCGGGGCCGAGCTGGCCGGACAGCCGCTCACGTGCCATCGCCGCGGGCGCCTGCAGGGTCCCGTTGCGGCCGAGGAATTCGACCCGGTCGCCGGTAACACTGCGCGCGTCCGCACCGGCATCGGTGTCGAAGAAGGCCACCCGGCCGTCGAACTCGGTGTTGTACGGATTGCGCGCGGTCAGGAGTCCGCTGTCGCCATCGATCTCGGTGATGACATGCATCCGGGTCTTGGCGTGCAGGTCTCCCAGGATCCACTCCACATAGCCGGTGGCGCTGAGCCGTCGCGGACGCCCGGAACGATTGGCCAGTTTGAGGACGCTGAATTTCGCCGCGTCGTGCAGATCGACATAGATCCACAGCTCGCTGGCAATGCCGTCTTCTTCGTGCTCAAACACGCTGTAGCCGAACCCGTGACGGGTCCGGTAGCGGCCGGTACCGCGGCGCGGCAGCGGCATCGGCGACCAGTAGCGACCGGTCCCCTCGTCGCGCAGGTAAAACGCCTCGCCGGCGGTGTCGCTGACCGGGTCGTTGTGCCACGGCGTCAGCCGGAATTCGTGCGCGTTCTCGCCCCAGGTGTAGCCCGGCGAGCTTTCGCTCAGCACGCAGCCAAACTGCGCGTTGGCCATCACGTTCGACCAGGGAGCCGGCGTCGCATTGCCTTCTTCCAGGTCGATGACGTACTCGCGCCCGTCCGGCGAGAAGCCGCCGGTCCCGTTCGCCAGGATCAGCTGTTCGGGGCCGGCGTCAAAGGGCCAGGAATCGCTCGCCAGCGGTGGCTGTGGCTGCGGACCGGCATCCGTCGGTCGCGGCACCAGGTCGATCTGTACCGGTGCCGGGGTCAGCAACGCAGGCAAGGGGAGCGCCGCTGGCCGTACGGCCAGCTGGTCGGCAAGACTGCCATGGGCGTCGCTGAGCACGATCCGGGCCGCAGCCTGCATCACGATGCGGTCCTCCTGCGACATCTGCTGGGTGGGCCGCACAAAGATGCCGCCCGGGCGGTCGATCAGCTGGGCACCGGCACCGGCCGCGATCAGCCCCATGATCTGGTCCTGAAGCTGCTGGCGGTACCCGGCCTGGTCCTCGTTCCAGATAACCAGGTCGACGACCAGTCCCTTCAGGCGCCAGTACGCGTGCGCCTGGGCAAGTTGCCGGACCAGCTCGATGTTGTCGACGTCGGCGATCCTCACCAGCACGATCGGCAGATCGCCGGATACCGATTGGCCCCAGAGCCCGGACTGCCCTCGCCGGTTCTGCAGCAGCAACGAAGGGGCCGCGCGCAGTGCCGGATTGGCGTACAGCACCAACCCGGCGAGGCGCTCATACAACTGCGCGTCCACCTGGCTGGCGTTGATCTGGTTGCGCACCACCTGACTGTGGGTCCAGGCCATGTCGAACACGCGGTCCGCCAGACCCCGGTCGCGGTACTTGTCCAACAGGGCGCTGCAGTCCACGCGAGCCGCGCCCAGGCCGGTCACCATGTCGATGGTCGCTACTTGCCCCGGTGCCAGGGTGATGCGGCAACGGATCGCCACGATCGGGTCCAGCACCGAGCCCTCGCTGTCGGACAGATCGCCGGGCACGGTCAGCGCGGCCGGGCTCTGCAGGGTGTTGCCGCGGCCGGTGAAGCGCGCGCGGTCGGTTTCGTAGGAGATCGCACCCACCGTGGCGTCGTGCACGGCAACCAGGTGGAACATCCACGGCGGCGTCTCGTCGTGACCGCGCGGGCGGCGGGTGCACAGGATCGCCTGCCGGCCGCGGTCCAGCTCGGTCTGCACAAACAGGTTGCTGAAGGCCGGATGCAGCTCGTCGGCAATGCCCGGCGCCAGCACCACTTCGGCGTAGGTGGTGATCTCCACCGTGCGGGTGGCGGCGGACCGGTTGCCGATGCGCAGGCGACGCAGCTCGATGTTGTCCTCGGGAGAGACCGCGATCTCGGTGTGCATCTCGAAGTCGCGACGGCGGCCGCGGAACTCGGCCTTGGCATCGGAGAAGATCGCCTCGTAGCCATCCACCGGCACCAGCGTGGGCTGGTAGGCGGTCGACCAGAAGTGTCCGTCCTCCACGTCCCGCACGTAGCAGAAGCTGCCCCAGTGATCGCGGGTTGCGTCCTCCCGCCAGCGGGTCACCGACATGGCGTCGGTGCGGCTGTAGCCACCGCCCGCGCTGCCGACCATCACATGGTAGTGGCCGTTGGACAGCATCTGGACGGCCGGCATGTCCAGGCTCGGTTCGCGGAAGACCCGCAAGCGCATTTCCCGGACCTCCGAGCGATTGCCGGCACTGGCCGCCTCGGCCGCGTGCGGATGCAGCAGGCCGGTGCGCGGAATGCGTTCCTGCAGCAGGAGCAACGTGGCCTGGAACTCCGGATCCGCCATGAAGCGACGTTGCATCGGCTGGTCGCGCAGCAGGAAATCCAGCGCCAGCAGTCCCATGCCCTGGTGGTGGACCATGAAGGAGCGAACCACGGCGTGGTCCTGTCCCGGCGGCAGCCGCGCAGGGGTGTAGTCGATCGCCTCATACAGGCCGAAGCGCCCGGTGAATCCCTTGCGCGCAAGCAGGCGCAGGTTCTCGCAGGCGACGTGGGGCGCGACCATCAAGGCCATCATGCTGGCGTACGGCGCGATCACCAGATCCTGGGCCAGACCGCGTTTCAGGCCCAGTCCGGGCACTCCGAAAGCGCGGTACTGGTAGTTCATCCGCGCATCGAACAACTGGTATCCGGATTCGGATATCCCCCATGGCACGCCGCGCTGGCGGCCGTACTCGATCTGGCGATCGACACTGTTGCGCGCGGTCTGGTCCAGCAGGGTGCCGCGATAGCTGGGCATTACCAGTTGCGGCATCAGGTACTCGAACATCGACCCGCTCCACGACAGCAGCGTCGGATCGCCGTCCACCTCGGTCAGCAGCCGGCCCATCGCGAACCAGGTCTCCTGCGGCAACTGCCCCTGCGCGATCGCGACGTAACTGCCAAGGCGCGCTTCGGATGCGAGCAGGTCGTAGTAGCCATTGTCGCGACGGTGCTCATCCACGTTGTAGCCGATGGCCAACAGCCGCCGCGGGGCGTCGTAAAGGAACCCGAAGTCCGCTTGCGCGCACTGGCCGGCGACGTGGGCCAGGCGTTCCAGCTCCTCGATGCGCGCCTGCGCTTTCTCGGCGATCCATGGCGCCGCCTCGCTGGCCAGATCACGCAGGCTGGGCATGGAGGCGTGCGGCCACCCACTGACCTCCCCGTGGCCGGCGGGGAGGAGCCACTCCAGTTCCGCCACCCATGCCTGACACTGGTCCAGCAGCGCCTGCGACCAGTACTCCGAGGCATCACTGCCCGCAGCGAACTGACGCACCTGCAACGCATGCACGCGCAGGCTGGTTGCGACGTCGGCGGCCACCGCGGGGGTGACCGGAGGGGACGCCAACGCGGCATCCAGGCCGTCCTGCATCTCGGTGATGGCGGTGACCGTGGGGACGTCGCCGAGCGATTCGCGCAGCACGTCCAGCGTGTCCACCAGGCCCTGCAACGCCACCTTCGGGAACAAGGGGGCGTCCGCAAGCTCCAGCAAGCCCTGACGCAGGGTGAGCAGATGTCCGGCGAGGTTGCCGCTGTCCACGGCCGACACGTAGCGCGGCAGCAACGGCTGCAGCGTCTGGGTGTCATACCAGTTGAAGAAATGCCCCCGGTAGCGCGGCAGCGCCTCCAGGGTCTGCAGCGTGGCCCCGATGCGCGTGGCCAAAGTGCCGGTGGTGACGTAACCGAAGTCCCATGCGGCCAGGTCAGCCAGCAACGACAGGCCGATGTTGGTCGGTGAGGTGCGTCGTGCCACCACCAGCGCGGGGTGCTCCTGCACGTTGTCCGGCGGCAACCAGTGGTCCTGCGCGGTGACGTGGGCGTCGAAGAATGCCCAGGTACGCCGCGCCAGCCGTCCCAGGAACCGGAGTTGATCGCGCGAAAGCGTCGTCACCGGCTCCGCGCGGGGAGTCCCCAGCCACCACATCAACCAGGGTGACAGGAACCAGCCCAGCAGCACCGGCAGGGCGACCGGCAACGCGCCCGGGCGCAGGCTGACCAGCAGCAGCGCGACGCCGATCGCGAACACCGGCGCGGTCCACATCGAACGCACCGTGGCCCAGGCGTCCACCGGCGTCGTGCGGGCGACCTCGCTGGACGGACTCCACTGGAGCAGGTGGCGCCGCGACACCAGCAAGCGCCACAGCGTGCGCGCGATGGCGCCGAGGCTGAACGCCGCTTCGTAGGGGAGACACGCCAGCGCAAGGGGTACATGCACCACGCTGCGCAAAGTGGTCCACGCGGTATGGCGGACATGGGCGCGCACCGACAGGTCCGGCGGACGCCGCGCAAAATCCACGAGACTGGCCAGCAGCGGCGGGATCATCAGGATCGACAGCACCCACAGCGTCCACGCCAGCGGCAGCGGCGCGCGCAGCCAGCCGATCAACAGCAGCGCGGTGATCGCCGTGGGCACCAGACTGCGGCGCAGGTTGTCGACCAACTTGCCGCGCGAGAGCATCGACAGTGGATTGCGCTCCCAGCGACCGCCTGCGCGCTTCACCCATGGCAGCAGCCACGGCAGCAATTGCCAGTCGCCACGGATCCAGCGCTGGCGGCGCTTCACATCCACCGCGTAACGCGACGGGTATTGCTCATACAGCTGGACGTCGCTGACCACGCCTGCCCGGGCGTAGCATCCTTCCAGCAGGTCGTGGCTGAGCACCCGGTTGGACAGTATCCGCGCGTCCAGAGCATGCTCAAAGGCGTCCACGTCGTAGATGCCCTTGCCGACGAACGAGCCTTCGCTGAAGAGATCCTGGTACACGTCCGATACCGCGCGGGTATAGGGATCAATCCCCGGCTCGCTGCCAAACAGGCGCGCATACCACGAGATCACCTCGCCGCTCATGTTGATGCCGACGCGCGGCTGCAGGATTCCGTACCCGCGGATGACCACGCCGCGCACCGGATCGAACACGGCCTGATTGAGCGGGTGCGCCAGAGTCCCCACCAGCTTGCGAGCCGCATCCCGCGGCAGATCGGTATCGCTGTCCAGGGTGATGACATAGCGCACCCCGGCGAGATCCGCCAGGTCGCCGACGATTTCCAGGAACGCGGCGCGGGTGCCGCCGCGCAGCACGCGGTTGACTGCCGCCAGCTTCCCGCGCTTGCGCTCGTAGCCCATCCACACGCCCTCGCGCGGATTCCACACCCTCGGACGATGGAGCAGGAAGAAGATGTCGTTGCCGTGCGCATAACGGTCGTTGAGCGCGCGCACCTGCAGCCGCGCCGCTGCCAGCAGCTCGGCGTCGCCCGGCATCACCTGCTCGGGGGCGTCAAAGAAGTCCGACAGCAGGGCGAAGCGCAGCTCGGGGTCCCGGTTGGCCAGGAAGCGGACCTCGAGCGCTTCGACCAGCTCGGTCACGGTGGCGACGCTGCCGAACATCGTCGGCACGGCCACCAAGGTACGCGACGGACCGGGGATGCCGCTCGAATAATCCATGCGCGGCAGGGTGCGCGGGGTCGCCAGCAGGGTCGCGCCCCAGTTGACGCACGCCACGCCGAGTTCGCTGAACGCCAGCACGCCCAGCATGCCCACCAGCCACACCAGTTCGGCGCTGGCGCCAAAGCGCGCCGCTTCGTTGACCAGTCCCTGGGTGAAGAACACCACAATCAACGCGATCGGCACCATGTAGGCCAGCAGCGGGACCCGCCGTGCCGCCTTGCGCACCGAGGCCTCCACAGTGGGTCGCGCGGCCAGTGCGCGCTCCAGCGCCGGGCGACCGTCATCGGCCAGATAGAAGCCGACATGGGCGCGGATGTCCCGCGCGCGCGCCGCGGACTCACGCGCGAGCTCCAGCGCCTTGCGGGCGACGTCGATCTGCTCCACCCGACCGCGACGTGCGATCTCCTCGGTGAGATGGCGATAGCGGTCGCGGGTCTCGAAATCCATCTGCGAATAGGTACCGGTCGGATCCTCGCGCAGTACCGCATCCACCAGGCTCGCCGACTCCACGAACTGCTTCCAGTCGACCAGCGCCAGAACCCGCAGACTGCCGATGCTATTGCTGACCGACACCTGGTTGGTGGACTGTGACTGCGCGTCGGCGTGGACCATCTCGGCGGTGCTGGTGCCGGCATCAATCAGCCACTGCTCGACCCAGGTCAATACCAAGGACAGCGTGGCACCCTTGCCATGCACGCGGCGCAGCAGTTCGGCGACAAAGGCCGGCGTCATCGGCGGCTTCTCGCGCGCCATGTCGGCGATCACCAGCACCACATCCTTGGGGCGGGTTTCCGCGACCTCGGTCAGGCGATCGGCCCACACGTCGGCCAGATCCATGTGGATGCGGTCGCCCACGATCCGCTGGCCCACCCGGCGCAGGTTTTCAATCAACGCCAGACGCAGCATGATCGGAATCGCCCACAGCTCGCCGAGCCGGAGCGGCTCCACCTCCTGGTAGGCAGCGACGTAGCGGCCAAGGCTGTCGATGTCGACCCGGCCATCGCCGTGGGAAATGGCATTCAACGCAATGTCGTACACACGCGGCAAGCCGGCGGACGGTCCGCCGCCCAAGCGCGGAAGCTCACGGCTGTATCCACGCGGCAGATGCCGTCGTGCGATCGCGATCTGCTCCTCGACCAGGTAGATATTGTCGAGCAGCCACTCGCTGGCCGGGGTGATCCGCCGCTTCGCATGCGCCGCTGCGGTCAGCAGCGAGCAGGTCTGGTCCAGCATGCGCTGGTTATCGGTCAGGCGCTCGAGCAGCCGTTCGGGCTGACCCTGCTTGCCGTGCTCATGGCTGCCAGCCAGACGGCGCCCATGTTCTTCCAGCTGTTCCGCGCTGAGCAGCGAAGCACGCAGCGGATAGTCGTCGGCGACCACGCCGACGGGCAGGGGGCCGAGCCCGAATCTGCTCAGCAGGCCCCACTTCCCCTTTGGCGGCGTCGTGGATGGCGACATGCGTGACACATCCCCTCGACACGCGCGGATTACGCGTCGGGGCATGCTCGCAGAGGTCATACCAAGATTTCGTGAAACGCGGGCCTACGGGTGTCTGCCCATCTCCCACGCGGGATCAGCCCAGAGCGATCACCCGCACTTGGAATACCCGCAATTGAGGCACGTCGCGCAGCCGTCCATGATCACGATCGCCTTGGTGCTGCACTTGTGGCACATCGACGCCGAGGGGGGAAACGCCACCCCGCCGTCGCCGGTGACCTCGACATCCTCGCTGCGGGGCGCAGCGGAGATCCTGGGTTCCGGAAACAGATGACCGCTGAGCTCGTCGCGCGGCGGCACTTCCCCGGCATCGACCCGGTGCGCCGGCGGGGTTACCTCAATTTTTTTTTTGGCGTCCATCGCCGCGTAGGCGGCACGCTTCTCGGCGATCATCTCGCGCTGCGCATCACTCATCTCGGGATCCTGGATCATCCCGATCGACTTCAGATGCTCCTCCACGATGCTGCCCAGCTCGGCCACCAGCGAGGGCATGTACACGCCGCCCGCCTTGAAGTAGCCGCCGCGCGGGTCGAACACCGCCTTCATCTCCTCCACCAGGAAGGTCACGTCGCCGCCCTTGCGGAACACCGCCGACATGATCCGCGTCAGCGCCACGATCCACTGGAAGTGGTCCATGTTCTTGGAGTTGATGAAGATCTCGAACGGGCGGCGGTGTTCGTGCTCGCTGCCGGCATTGAGGACGATGTCGTTGATGGTCACGTACAGGGCGTGTTCGAACAGCGGCGTCTTCAGCTTGTAGGTCGAGCCGATCAATGTCTCCGGCCGCTCGATCTTCTCGTGCATCTGGACCACGTTGTCGCGTCCGGCCCTGTCGCGGTCGAGCGCTTGCGCGGCATCGCGCACTGCCGTCTCGGCCTGGACGGTCGCCTTGGCCTTGTCCTCGGCGCTGACAACGCTGTAACTCTTGATTTTCTGGTCGATCTTCATGGCCATGGGCCAGACTCCTGATTCGGTGGTGCCGATGGACTGCGCGCGGGAAAACGGCGTTCAGAACTTGCCGTAATACCCTTCCTTGAGGGCGTCAAACAGGTTGGCGGCGGTGTGCATCTCGCCGTCGTATTCGATCTCCTGGTTGCCCTTGGCCTCCACCACGCTGCCGTCTTCCAGCTCGAAGCGGTAGGTGGTGCTTTCCAGATCCGATTCCTTGACCAGCACGCCCTGGAAGGCGGCCGGATTGAAGCGGAACGTCGTGCAGCCCTTCAGCCCCTGTGCGTGGGCGTAGGTGTAGATGTCCTTGAAATCCTCGTAGGGATAATCGGTCGGCACGTTGGCGGTCTTGGAAATGGAGCTGTCGACCCACTTCTGCGCCGCAGCCTGGACATCCACGTGCTGCTTGGGGGACACGTCGTCGGCGGCGATGAAGTACTCCGGCAACCGGGTTTCGGGCTCATCGGAGAACGGCATCGCAGCCGGGTTGACCAGCGCGCGATAGGCCAGCAGTTCGAAGGAGAACACGTCGACCTTTTCCTTCGACTTCTTGCCTTCGCGGATCACGTTGCGGCTGTAGTGGTGCGCAAAGCTCGGCTCGATGCCGTTGGAGGCGTTGTTGGCCAGCGACAGCGAGATCGTGCCGGTCGGCGCGATCGAGCTGTGATGGGTGAAGCGCGCGCCGACCTCGGCCAGTTCGGCGACCAGTTCCGGAGCGACCTCGGCCACCCGCTGCATGTAACGCGAGTAGCGCGCGTGCAGCACTTTGCCCGCGACCTCCTGACCGACCTTCCAGCCGTCGGTGACCATCTCCGGGCGCTTGCGCAGCATCTCGGCATCGACGGTGAACCGCTCGTCCATGATCGGCGCCGGACCCTTTTCCTTTGCCAACGCCAGGCCCATTTCCCAACCGGCCACGGCCATCTCGCGGGCGACCTGTTCGGTGAATTCGCAGGACTCCGGCGAGCCGTACTTCATCTGCAGCATGGTCACCGTGGAGCCCAGGCCGAGGAAGCCCATGCCGTGGCGGCGCTTGCGCACGATCTCGTCGCGCTGCTGTTGCAGCGGCAGGCCGTTGATCTCCACCACGTTGTCCAGCATCCGGGTGAACACCCGCACCACTTCGCGGTACTCGTCCCAGTCAAATGCCGCCTGGTCGGTGAAAGCGTTGCGCACGAAGCGGGTCAGGTTGACCGAGCCCAGCAGGCACGCCCCGTACGCCGGCAGCGGCTGCTCGCCGCAGGGATTGGTCGCGCGGATGTCCTCGCACCACCAGTTGTTGTTCATCTCGTTGACGCGGTCGATCAGGATGAAGCCGGGCTCGGCGTAGTCATACGTGGAGACCATGATCATGTCCCAGAGGTGCCGCGCGCGGATGTGCCCGTAGATCTTGCAGGCCACCAGACCGTTGTCACAGGCGATGTAATTGCGATGGGTCGGCCAGTCGCGCCACACCACCTGGGACGGATCGTCCAGATCGACGTCGTCCTTTTCCTTGATGTTGACCGGGAACACCAGCGGCCAATCGGCGTCATCGGCGACCGCCTGCATGAAGCCGTCGGTGATCAGCAGCGACAGGTTGAACTGGCGCAGGCGACCGTCTTCGCGCTTGGCGCGGATGAAGTCCTTCACGTCCGGATGGGACACGTCGAAGGTACCCATCTGGGCGCCGCGACGACCCCCGGCCGAGGACACGGTGAAGCACATCTTGTCGTAGATATCCATGAAGGACATCGGCCCGGACGTGTACGCGCCGGCGCCGGCGACGAACGCGCCGCGCGGTCGCAGCGTGCTGAACTCGTAGCCGATGCCGCAGCCGGCTTTCAGGGTCAGGCCGGCCTCGTGGACCTTCTCCAGAATGCCGTCCATCGAGTCCTCGATGGTGCCCGACACGGTGCAGTTGATCGTGCTGGTGGCGGGCTTGTGCTCCAGCGCGCCGGCATTGGAGGTGATGCGGCCGGCGGGAATGGCCCCGCGGCGCAGCGCCCACGTGAAGCGCTCGTGCCAGTAATGCTGCAGCTCCGCGGTCGACTCCGAGTCGGCCAGCGCGCGCGCCACGCGGCGATAGGTGGCATCGATGTCGGCGTCCACCGGGGTGCCGTCTTTGGTGACCAGCCGGTACTTCTTGTCCCATATATCCAGCGATGCGGGCTGCATGGCGATGTCGCGCGACCCGTCGTTGGCCGCACCGTCACTGGTGGAATTGCTGGAATTGTCCATGCTTGCTGCCTCGAGGCGCACCGTGCTCATGCCTATTTGTCTCCCCCGTGAAGCCGCCTGGCGGGCGCGGCCGGATTGCGTGATACGAGCCGGATACCCCGGCTCCGTAATGGGTGTTGGAATGGTGTGGCGGGTGTCCGGGACGGCCGGGAAAGCGTCGACTGGCGGGCTTTCAGAGCTGCTTCGGGGGTGCGACAGGTGCTGGGACACCCCCAACTGCTGGGCTTTTCCCTGACATTGACCACAACATGTTGTGTCTGTCGCCGAACCCAAAGCTACCCGCCGTCCGGGCGCAAGTCAACGCTGGTTATCCCGGAATATTCGCGTTAGCGAGGTCGCATGCCGCACGTCGGCGAGGTCACTTCATCGCCGATTTACCGTGCTTGAACCACACTGGGTGATTGCCCTTGAGCCTTTACGGGGAACGCCCATGAGCACCACCAGCACCACCGCAACCCGACCGTCCCTGCGCACTTTGGCCGCGCTGATGCTTGCCGCCTGCTTCGGCGGGGTAATCGCCGGCGCGGTCCTGCACGGCCTGAACACCCCCGCTTTCGCCAGCCCGGCGCCGCAACCGGCGATCGGCGCGGCCACCCCGATGTCGGCCTCGCTGCCGTCCGCGGTCGGCGGCCAGCCGCTGCCCTCGCTGGCGCCCATGCTGGCGCGGGTGACGCCGGCGGTAGTCAGCGTGCAGGCCAAGCAACGGGTGCGGGTGAACAACCCGTTCGCCAATGACCCGATGTTCCGGCGCATGTTTCCGCACATACCGCAGGAACGGATCGAGCAATCGCTGGGCTCCGGGGTGATCGTGGACGCGGCGCGCGGGCTGGTGCTGACCAACCACCATGTCATCGAAGGTGCCGAGGAGGTCACGGTGACCCTGGCCGATGGACGCACGCTGGCGGCGGAATTCGTGGGCTCCGACCCCGACACCGACGTGGCGGTGATGAAGATTGCCGCCGACGGTCTGCAGCAGGTTTCCCTGGCCGACTCCGGCGAGCTGCGGGTGGGCGACTTCGTGGTCGCGGTCGGCAATCCGTTCGGCATCGGCCAGACGGTGACCTCGGGCATCGTTTCCGCGGTCGGTCGCAGCGGTCTGCGCGGCCTCGGCTACCAGAGCTTCATCCAGACCGATGCGTCCATCAATCCGGGCAACTCGGGGGGTGCGCTGGTCAACCTCAACGGCCAGCTGGTCGGCATCAATACCGCCAGCTTCAATCCGCGCGGCAGCATGGCCGGCAACATCGGTCTGGGGTTCGCGATTCCGGCCAACCTGGCCCGCAACGTGATGGACCAGTTGGTGACCTCCGGCGAGGTGCGCCGGGGCACCTTCGGCCTCGACGCCCAGGACGTGGACGCCCGCCTGGCCAAGGCGCTGAAGCTGGAGGCGCCGCGTGGCGCGCTGGTGACCCGCGTCTACGAAGGCTCTGCCGCCGCCGCAGCGGGGGTGAAGTCCGGTGACGTCATCCTGGCCGCCGGCGGCGAGCGCATCGACAGCCGCGACGCACTGCGCAATTTTGAAGGCCTGCAGGCGATCGGCAGCCAGGTTCCTCTGGACCTCAGCCGCGACGGCAAACCGCTGCGCCTGACCGCCACCTTGAAGGAGCAGCCGCGCGCGCTGACCGGCAGCAGCCTTGATCCGCGTCTGCAAGGCGCGAGCTTCAGCGAACTGCCCGAGCGCCTGCGCCAGGCCGGCGTCTCCGGGGTCCTGGTTAACGCGGTCACGCAAGGCAGCCGGGCCGCCACCAGCGGCCTGCGCGAGGGCGATGTAGTCGTGGCGGCAAGCGCCGGTGCGTTCGAGGATCTCAGCGGCTTCCGCACGGGCTTCACACGCGCTCCGGCACAGTTGGTCCTGCAGATCGTGCGGGGCAACCAGCGCGGTGTCCTGCAGATGCAGTAAGTGACCTCAACCATCCCTCAGGAGCGACATCGATGAACTCGTCCGACCCCACCGGCACCAACCCCACCCAGTCCATGAAGTCGAACCTCGGCGAGGCGGGATCCCACCTCAAGCAGGCAGCGCAGCACACCGGCCAGACGCTCAAGGATGCTGCCAGCGCTGCCGGCGGAGAGCTGCGCTCGGGCCAGGCAACCATCAAGTCGGACCTCTCCGGTACCGCAGCGGCCGGCAAGGCAGCCGCGAGCGAGGTTGCCGGTGCAGCGCGCGAGCAGGCCGATGAGCTGATGGAAAAGGGCCGTGACCTGATCGAGAGCGCGGCTGAGCTGATCCGTGAACGCCCGCTGGCTGCGTTTGGCTCCGCCCTTGCGGCTGGCTGGGTGATTGCCCGGCTGTCACGCAACAGCGACCGCTAAGCCGTCGGCATGGGTATCCCCGGTGAAGACAGACTCCGCGAGGACGACCCGCCGATAGCGCCGGACATCACCGAGACGCTGCGCCAGATCGGTTTGACCGGTCGGGCCAGCCTCTCGGCCTTCGGGGATACGGCCAAGTCGCTCAGAGCGCTGCTGGCAGCGGATGTCTCGCTGGCCCGCAGTGCGCTGGGGCGGACGTTGGCCATGGGAGGAGTCGCCATCGTCTGTGGCGCCTCTTTCTGGTTGTTCCTGATGAGTGCCTTGGTGGTTTTCCTGCACGGCGCAGGGCGCATGTCCTGGCCGATGGCGTTGATGATCCCCGCCACCATCAGCCTGGTAGTGACGTGCGTGGCGTTCTGGCGTGCGGTGGCCTACTTCGAACACACCCGCATGGGTGCTACCCGCCGTCAGTTGGCGCGTATGGGTATCGGCGAGTTGGCCGATTTCATGCCGCCGCCCCATTCGGCGCACTCCGCGCGCGACGCCGAGGAAGGCAAGCCGCCGCGGGAAGCGTCGGCCGCACCCGCGCCGAAGTCCAATCCACCGGAGTCGGTGTCGTGATGGTTCCACTGGAGTTCGTCGCGCGGGCGCATCACGGGCGCTCCGCGGCATCGGCGCATTGGGGTCCAGTGCGACCCCATCAAATGAGGCAGGCGACATGAGCTTTGAAAAACTCATCAAGAAGGTGGCGCAGGCCGAAGATTCCGTGGAGGCCAACGAGCGGCGAATCGGCGCTGATCTGCGCCAACTGAAAAGCTCGTGGCGATCGATGTGGACGCCAGGGCGAATTGTTATCGCCGGACTGGCCAGCGGATTCCTGATCGGCCGTGCCGAGCCGATCGCCACCGTGGCGCGAGGCGGCGGTCTGCTGCGCTCGGCTGGCACGCTGATTACCCTGTTCTCCGGGGTCACCGCGGCCAACGCGGCAGGAGACGCGAAAGTGGCCGGCGAAGTCGCCGAGACGGTACTGGCCGCAAACGAAACGGGCGCGGTCGACATGGCAGCCGTCGCCGCGGCCGACACGTTGAGCTACCAGGCCAATGAGCGCATTGCCCACGAACGCCTGGAACGTCTTGCGGCGGCAGCGCGCCAGGCCGGAGGCACGCGCGAGTCATGAGTTCCCCCCCCGCGGGTCCCGCGTCGGATGCTGCCGTAGTCGCCGATTCCCCGATCCCTGCTTCCGCAAACGAGTCAAACCCCGCGCGCGGTGTGGAGGACACCGCCGCAGGGGAAACGCCGCTGTCGTCGGTGCGCCCCCGAGCCTCCCGCGCGTTGTTGGTGCTGGCGGCGTTGGCGGTTGGTTACACCCTGTGGCTGGCGCAAGGCGTCGTGCTGCCCATCCTGCTGGCGATGTTTTTTGCACTGATCGGTAATCCGATCATTCGCGGCCTCCGCCGCCTGCATGTGCCCAGACTGCTGGGCGCCACGATCGTGCTGCTCGGTGGACTGGCCGGCACTGTCGCCCTGGGCTACCAGCTGGCCGCGCCCGCGGCGGAGTGGGCCCGTCAGGTACCCCGGGAAATGAACCGGCTCGCGCCGAAGCTGCGCGAGATGAGCAAGCCGATGCACGCCGCGAACAAGGCGGCCGAGAATATTGCGCGCGCCACCGAAGCCGATAGCGGTACGCCAGTGCGGGTGGTCCGCACCGAGGTCAACAACCCGTACAAATCGCTCACCACCACGCCGCGGATGGTCGCCTCGCTGCTGGCGGTCGTGCTGTTGACATTCTTCTTCATGGTCTACGGCGAGAACCTGCAACGCAACGCGATATCCCTGCTGCCCAGCCGCCAGCAGAAGCGGGTCACGGTGGAAATCATGCAGTCCATCGAGCGCGAAATTTCGCGCTATGTGGTCACCATCAGCCTGATCAATGTGGGCGTTGGTCTTGCGCTCGCCGGTGCCTTGTACCTGTTGCAGGTCCCGCTTGCGGAGGCGCTGTTGTGGGGAACGATGGCGGCGGTGCTGAACTACGCGCCTTACGTGGGTCCGTTGATGGGCGTCATCATCATGCTGATGATGGGCTTCGTGGCATTCGACGAATCCTGGATGGCGCTGCTCCCGGCCGGCATCTACCTGGGCCTGCACACCCTGGAGGGGCAAATCCTGACGCCGGTCATCCTCGGTCGCCAGATGCGCCTCTCCCCGCTGGTGCTGATCATCGCGTTGATGGCTTTCGGGTCCCTGTGGGGCATCATCGGTTTGCTGCTGGCGGTGCCGCTGCTGGTCTGCGTGAAAATCACCCTGTCACGGATCGAGGGGCTGGAAGGCTGGGGCCGCCTGCTGGAGTAAACGGTGCGCTGGCCGCCACCCGCTAGAATGGGCGCGTGAGCTTCCCCGTCCGCGCCATCACGCTTGACCTTGACGACACGATCTGGCCCATCGCGCCGGCCATTGTGGGTGCCGAGGTCGCGCTGGAAGGCTGGCTCGCCAAGCACGCCCCGCGCGCGGCAAAGATGTGGCCGGCGAGCGAGCGCGAGCGTCTGCGCACCCTGGCCAACACCGAGCGACCGCGGCTGGCCCACGACATGACCGCCCAGCGTCGCTGGATGATCGAGCGCATGCTGGTGCTGGCCGATGAGGACGTCAGCATGGCCGATTCGGCGTATGCCGCCTACTTTGCCGCCCGCTGTGATGTCGTCCACTACCCCGACAGCGTCGCGGCGCTGGAGCGGCTGGCCGCGCGGGTGCCGCTGGCGGCAGTCAGCAACGGCAACGCCTGCCTTGACACCATCGGCCTGATGCACCTGTTCGATTTCCAGCTGGGCGCGCGCGAGCACGGTGCGGCCAAGCCGGACCCCGGTATCTTCCATGCCGCCTGCGAGCGGCTGCAGGTGCCACGCGATCAGGTCCTGCACGTCGGCGACGATCCGTACATGGATGTGATCGGTGCACGCCGGGCCGGACTGCGTGCCTGCTGGATCAACCGTGCCGACAACGATGGCGGCACCCGCGCCTGGCCCGATGTGCGGCCGCGCCCCGACCTCGAATTTTCCACCCTTGCCGCCTTGGCCGACTGGCTGGACGCGGCGCACGCCAAGGAGTCGATCCGTCCATGAGTCAGCCGTCCGGCTTTACCGACAGCGCCACCGCTGCCCTGCCCCTGCACGTGGTCAGTCCCGAGCAACTGGCGCACTGGCGCACGACGCAGTCCGCGGCGCACGGAACGTGGCTGGATGCCCAGAAATTCGACGCCGCTCCGGGTTCGTTCGCACTGCTTTCCGCCGATGACGGCAGCATCGCCAGTGCCGTGATCGGGGTGGCCGACGGCGCCGATGCCTACGCTTATGCGCACGCCCCGTTTGCGCTGCCGGCGGGCACTGTCTGGAAGCCGGCCGACGTGCTGGACGCGGCGGTCGCGAAGACCCTGCAACTGGGGTGGGGCTTGGGAAGCTACCGTTTCGCCCGGTATCGCAAGCCCAAGCGTGCGCCAGCGCTACTGGCGGCGGATCCTGCCCCGGAAACGGTGGACCTGATCACCGCCTGCCTGCGGGTGCGCGAATGGGTCAACACGCCCACCGAGGATATGGGCCCGCAGCAGCTGGAAGACGCCGCTCGCGAACTGGCAACCCGGCATGGCGCCGAGCTGGAAGTGATCGCCGGCGACGAACTGCTGGAGCGGAATTTCCCCACCATCCACGCCGTCGGTCGGGCGTCGCATCGGGCGCCGCGGCTGATCGCCCTGTGCTGGGGCAACCTCGACCATCCGCACCTGGCGCTGGTCGGCAAGGGCGTCTGCTTCGACACCGGCGGCCTGGACATGAAGGCGGCCGACGGCATGCGCAACATGAAGAAGGACATGGGCGGGGCGGCGCATGCACTGGCGCTGGCGGGACTGGTCATGGCGCAGGCCTTGCCGGTGCGGCTGACCCTCTTGATCGCAGCGGTCGAAAACGCGGTCGGCCCGGACGCGTTCCGCCCCGGCGACGTCATCACCACCCGCAAGGGCATCACGGTGGAAGTCGACAACACCGATGCCGAAGGCCGGCTGGTGCTGTGCGATGCGCTGGCCTACGCCTGCGAGCTGAATCCCGACACGATCATCGATTTCGCCACCCTCACCGGCGCGGCGCGGATTGCGCTCGGCCCTGATCTGCCGGCGCTTTTCAGCAACGACGACACCCTGGCCCGGCAGTGGCTGGAGGCCGGCGATGCGGTGCGCGATCCCGTGTGGCGGATGCCATTGTGGCGACCGTACCTGCGCTATCTGGACAGTGGCATCGCCGATATGGCCAACGCCGGCTCACGGATGGCGGGCGCGGTGACGGCCGCCCTGTATCTGGAGCGCTTCATCACCCAGGGTCAGGTCTGGGCCCATCTGGATGTGTACGCCTGGAACGACGGCGACCGCCCGGGACGGCCTGCCGGGGGCGAGGCGCTGGCGCTGCGTTCGGCCTGGTCGATGCTCAAACGGCGCTATAACGGCTGAGCAACGCCGTTCGCTCGCGCTACCGAACCGGGCGCGCGCGACCGGTCTTGGCGTCCGCTCCGGATCGCGCGCGCGGTTCCTGCGTTGTGCTGGTTGGAACCCACCCTCGCGCGGGTCACACTCGCGGGACAGTGGCGTCAAGGAAGCGAATGAACGACTCGGCCGACCTCCTGAAAGAGCTGCGGATCGACCGCAGCGCACCGCCCGCGCCACGCAAACGCTGGCCGTGGCTGATCGCCGTCGCGTTGCTGGCGCTGCTGCTCGCCGGTACGTTCCTGCTGCGCGGGCAACGCGGCATCGAGGTGCGGACCGCGCCCGTGGTGGCTCTGTCGGGTGGCAATGCGGCGGTGCTCGACGCCACCGGCTATGTCGTCGCCCGGCGGATGGCCACCGTGTCGGCGAAGATCACCGGCAAAGT
>JBDSPO010000068.1:0-3615 GCA_039930265.1 Lysobacter sp.
AAGCCCTGGATGCCGTCATCGGTCTGCGCCCAGACGATGGCGATGTCGGCCAGGTTGCCGTTGGTGATCCACATCTTGCTGCCGTTGAGCACCCAGTCGCCGCCGTCCTTCCTGGCGTGGGTCTTCATGTTGGCCGGGTCCGACCCGCCGTGCGGCTCGGTCAGGCCGAAGCAGCCGATGGTCTCGCCGCGCGACATCGAGGGCAGCCAACGCTGCTTCTGCTCCTCGGTGCCGTAGGCAAAGATGGGGTACATGCACAGCGAGGACTGGACCGAGACGAAACTGCGGATGCCGCTGTCGCCGCGCTCCAGCTCCTGGCAGATCAAGCCGTAGGAGACTGAGTTGAGCCCACCACCGCCGTACTGCTCCGGCAGCGAGGAGCCCAGCAGGCCGAGATCGGCGATCTCGCTGACCAGTTCGCGCGGGAAGCGGCCTTCATCGAAGGCAGCGCCGATGATCGGGATGACGCGCTCGTCGGTGAACCGCGCCACCGTGTCCTGCACGGCGCGCTCCTCCTCGGTCAGCAGGGAGCGGGTGTCAAACAGGTCGTAGGGATTGAGGGACATGGTCGGTCTTCTTGTGGCAAAGGCCATCCCTTGTGGGAGAGGCCGAAATGGGGAGGAAGCTGTTACTTGTCAGGGGACCCGCGCAGCCTTGTCAGCTGCGCGGGTTATTACCCGGTGATACGTTAAAAACCACCGTCTGGATCGTGCTGACTAGAAGCGGTAGGCCGCCTCGACACCGAACATGCGCGGCAAGGACGGGCTCACGGCGAACTCGACCGGGTTGGTCACCTGGAAGCCGGTCAGCGGCGGCGCGTTGGGGATGGCGATGAAGACGCTCGGATCAATCGCACGCTGCGCATCTTCCGGGGTCCGATCGTTGAACGCGTTGGTCACGTAACCGCTGAACTGCCAGGCATCGTTGGGACGCAGGCTGACGCGGAAGCTGGTGCGGGTGGACGGCGCGATGCTGGCCAGATTGTCCACCTGCACATAGCGGCGGCTCTCATACGTGGTATCGGTGTTGGCCGACCACTCCCAGCCGTTGGCCAGCACGCCGTCGTACATCAGACCAAACGAGAGTTTGTTCTTCGGCACGCGCGGCAAGGTGTTGCCGGCCGCGTTGGCACACGCGCCATCGCGCAGTGAGGGCGCACGACCCGGGCAGAACAGGTCGGCCTGGTTCTGGCTGACAAAGTTCAGGATCTTGGCATCGGTGTAGGAATAGTTGAGCGACGCGATCCAGCCTTGTGCAAACAGCCACTGGGTTTCCAGCTCGAAACCACGAATGCGCGACTCGCCCACGTTGGTCGTGTAGCTGGTATTGAAGTTGCTGCGGTCCTTGCGCACTGCCTGACCGGTTTCGGTCAGTTGCTGGTTGTCCCAGCTGATCTGGTAGACGTTCGCATTCACGCGCAGGCTGCGGTCGAGCCAGTCACTCTTGACGCCCAACTCGTAGGTCCAGGCTTCTTCCTCCTCAAACGTCTTCAGCCCGCGGGCGAGCAATGCGTCGCGGCTGGCCTCGGTGAAGTCCGCGCGGTAGATATCGGTGTTGAACCCGCCCGGCTTGGTGCCCTTGGAGACCAGTCCGAAGAAGTTGACGTTATCGGCAGCCTGGTAGCTCAAGGTCGCGCGCGGGGTGAAGCTCTTGAACGTCGAGCTGAGCGCGTAGGGCTGGGTGTAGATAACGCCACCCAGCGCGCGGCGGTCAATGCCGCCTTTGCTGATCTCGTCCTGCGCGTAGCGCCCTTCCAGCGACGCCGTCCAGATATCGTTGATCCGCCAGTTCACCAGACCGTAGATCGCCTTGTTGACGGTCTGGTCATCCGGATTGGTGGTCAAGGGGTTCACGCTCATGTTGCCTGGCAGCACGAAGCCCGCCAGATCGCCGGTCAAGCCGGGGTGCGCGGACTGGCTGTAGTAGTAGACACCTGCCAGACCCGACACCGCCCGCGACTGGTCGCTGCTGATGCGGAAGTCCTGCGACCAGTCACTGACGTTGGTCAGACCGATGCTCTCGAATGCGCCACCGAAGCCCCGGGTGCTGCTGTAATCCTGGTCGGTGCCCTGGTAGACCTGGGTCTCGTCGTAGGCCGAGGTGGAGGTGAAGTTCCATCCGTCGGCGAAGTGGTAGTCAAACACCAGGCTGCTGCGGGTGAAGTCGCTCTTGCGCCCTGGCATGTAGCCGGCAGCGACAAATTCGGCGGTGTTGATCGCGAATTTGGTAGGTGCCGGCAGGTCGCCACAGTAATAGCCCCGCTTGCGCGAAGAGGTGATCGGGAAGCCTGCGCCGGGAATCCTGGCGCCGGTGTAATCGGGCAGGAAACAGTTCATGTTCGCGCCACCCAGTGTCGCGATGGCGAAGTGGCCATCCCGGTTCTTCTGGCGGCTCACACGGGCGGTGATTTCCAGGTTTTCGGTCGGCGACCAGGCCACCGCGCCCATCACGCTGTTGGTCTCGGTGCCACCCAGGTCGCGTTTGCCCGATGCCTCATTGAAATAGATCGGATCATTGCCGCGGTGATTGAAGCTGACGTCATACCCGAAGCTGCCGTCCTCGTTGCCGCCTGAATAGAACACGCCGTACTTCTGCTCGCCTTCGCTGCCCACGCCCACCTTGGCCCTGCCGCCGGTCAGCGTGCCGGGACGGTGAGTGATGAGGTTCACGGCACCCGAGAAGGTGCGGCGACCGAACGCGGCCGACTGCGGGCCGCGGATGACCTCAACGCGCTGGATGTTCTCCAGGCCATAGCTGGAGATGTCTCCCTCCACGTAGACCCCGTCGATGAAGAACGACGCGTTCGGCTCACCCTGGATGTTGGACATGCCGCGGATGACCGGACGATCGAAGCCACGGCCGTAGCCGGAGCGGAACGAGAAGCTGGGGGTGATGGCGGCGATGTCACGCACGTCCGTCAGGCCCTTCTGCTCAATCACCTTGTCGGAAAAGGCGGAGATCGGCAGCGGCATTTCCTGCAGCGACTCGGACACGCCGCGGGCGGTAACGGTCACGGTATCAAGCTGGGTGGCAGTGGGGTCGGTCTGCGACGGCTGGGCCTGCTCTGCCTGCTGGGCAAACGCCTGCGGCGCGGCCATCAACAGGGTGGCGGCGATACAGACGCTCAGCAATTTCGGTCGAGGGGTAATCATTGAAAAACTCCGGAACTTACAGATTCGGTTTAGTAGGGTCAGACCGCCAGGACGGCGGCCGCTGATCGTTCGCCGGACACCACCGCAGCTTCCATGCCGGGCTTGTCCAACGCGTTGTGTTCACCGGCAAAATGGATCCGTCCGAGACGTTTGCCACTCCATTCCACGGTCTCGGCCACACGGCCGGGAGCGATTTCAGAAAATGCACCGTCGGCAAAACGGTCCGAGCCCCAGCCACGCGTGGCCAGCGGCTCCAGTGCGCCCGCACTGGCGGGGCGGAGCTTGGCCAAGGTGTCCATGGCCCATTGCATGCGCGCGTCCGGCGCCAGACGATCAGCCTGGTCGGCGGCCGCACCGTTGAGCCAGACAATCAGCCGCTGCACCGTGCCTGCGGTATCGGGCACCGCCATCACGCGCTGCAGCGGGCCGTCGTTCCACATGTTCATCGGCAGGCCATCGGTCT
>JBDSPO010000069.1:0-2587 GCA_039930265.1 Lysobacter sp.
TCGGACCGATCGCCGCCATCGACCACCTGCAGTGGGCACCGGGGCTGCCGAAGACGCGGTCCGGCAAGATCATGCGCCGGATCCTGCGCAAGATCGCCGAGAACGCACCGGACCAGTTGGGCGACACAAGTACCCTGGCCGACCCTTCGGTGGTGGATTCGCTGGTCAGGGAGCGTCATATCCCCTGACCGCAGCGCCGTGCCACGGCCGCGCGCCGGTCGTCCCAGAGCCTTCCCCGGCCGCCCGGCGGAAGGCGGAGTTCGCCAATGCCCACCTTGCTGATTGCCGACGACCACCCGCTGTTCCGCGAGGCCCTGCGCGGGGTGGTGGCGCGGGTGATGCCCGGCGCCCGCCTGCGCGAGGCGGACAGCGTGGACGCGCTCTACGCACTGGTGGAGGCGGAGTCCGACGCCGACCTCCTGCTGCTCGATCTCAACATGCCCGGCGCCCACGGTTTCAGCGCGCTGGTGCACCTGCGCGCGCTGCACCCGCAGTTGCCGATCGTGGTGGTGTCCGCACGCGAGGAGCCCGGCGTGATGCGGCGTGCGCTGGACCACGGCGCGGTCGGGTTCATCCCCAAGTCGGCCGACGCGGCAACCTTGGGCGAGGCGATTGCGACGGTGCTGGCCGGTGACCGCTGGGCGCCGGCGTCGGCCTTCAGCGCCCCCGCGGCCGACCCGGACGAGCGCGATGCCGCACGCCGCCTGCGCGATCTCACCCCGCAGCAATTCCGGGTGCTGCAGATGCTCGGGTCCGGGCTGTTGAACAAACAGGTCGGCTACGAGCTGGGTGTCTCGGAAGCCACCATCAAGGCGCACGTCACCGCGATCCTGCGCAAGCTCGGCGCCAACAACCGCACCCAGGCCGTCCTGATCGCCGGTCGCCTCGCGCTGGACCCGGGGACTATCGTGCTGCCGCCGGAGGAGCTGGAATAAGCGTCGCCGCTAAGGGCGTGCAACGCGCTGCGGCTGCGCCGCCAGAAATGCGCGCAGCGACGCGGGTTTGACCGGCTTGGTCAGCACCAGACAGTGATGCTCACGGGCAGCGTGCTTGAGCGCGTCGCTGCCGTCGCCGGTAAGCAGTGCCGCCGGCAGATCGTCGCCGAGACGTTCGCGCAGCAGATCAACGACGCCTAGACCATCCAGCCGATCATGCAGGTGGTAGTCGACCAGTGCCACATCCGGGCTTGCGCCCGGCGGTAGACCGTCGAGCAGGGCGATGGCTTCCTCCGCGGTGGCGGCAGTCAGCGTGATGACCTGCCAGCGGGTGAGCAGGGCACGCATGCCGTCGAGGATCTCGCGGTCGTTGTCGATGCACAGCACGCGCAGACCGGCAAGCGAGTCGACCGGCGCGTGGCTGCGATCGAGCGGCACGACCGGGGCGGGAATGCGGGCGTCGCCGATCGGCACGGTGATGGAGAACACGCTGCCCGCACCGACGCGCGCTCGCACCCGCAGCGGATGATCCAGGGTGCGCGCGATCCGCTGGCAGATCGACAGCCCCAGACCCAGGCCGCGCTCGCTGCGACCGGGGTGATCGAAGCGGCGGAACTCGTCGAAGATCTGCTCAAGATGATGCGGCGATATGCCCGGTCCGGTATCCCAGACCTGCAGTTCCACCGCGCCATCGCGCAGTCGTGCGGCAATCAGCACGCCGCCGTGACGGGTATAGCGCAGCGCGTTGGCCAGGAAGTTCTGCAGCGCCCGACGCAGCAGGCGGCGATCGGTGCGGACCATCAACGCGACCGGGGGCGCGCGCACCCGCAGTTGCAGCTTCCGGCTGGCGGCAATCGGCGAGTGCTGGGAGGCCAGTTCGCGCAGCAGTTCGTTGACATCGAAGTCCGCAATTTCCGGGCGCAGCGCCCCCGCGTCCAACCGGGAGATATCGAGCAGCCCGTCCAGCAGGTCCTCGGCCGCGCGCAGCGAGGCGTCGACGCGTTCGGCCAGCCGCCCCTGCTCGGCGACCTCATCGGTTTCACGCAGCGCCGAGGTGAACAGGCGCGCGGCGTTGAGGGGCTGCAACAGGTCGTGGCTGACCGCCGCCAGGAAGCGGGTCCTCGACTGCTGGGCATCCTCGGCTTCGCGCGTGCGTTGCTCGACGCGCTGCTCCAGGGTCTCGTTGGATTCGCGCAGGGCCTGCTCGACGCGCTTGTACTCGGTGATATCGCTGTAGCTGGTGACGTAGCCGCCGCCTTCCAGCGGCCGCCCGCGCAGCTCGATCACCTGCCCGTTGGCGCGCACCCGCTCGAACACGTGGGCGGCCCCGGCGCTCAGATGTTCGATGCGGCGCTGCACCTGCCCGTCGATGTCGCCCGGGCCCATCTCGCCCCGTTCGGCATTCCAGCGCAGCAGATCGGCCACCGCACGGCCGACGTAGAGCATGCCGTCCGGATAGTCGAACAGCTCCTGATAGCGGCGGTTCCACGCCACCAGGCGCATTTCCGCATCCACCACGCTGACCCCCTGGCTGATGTTCTCCAGGGTCGTCGCCAGCACCTGGCGGTTGAAGCGCAGCTCCTGATTGGCCTCGTCCAGCAAGGCGACCACTTCGCCCAGCTCCATCCCCGATCCGCGCAACGCGCTGGTCA
>JBDSPO010000070.1:0-19345 GCA_039930265.1 Lysobacter sp.
GTCATCCCGGGCTGGATCGACTTGAAGCCACTGCCGGTCGGCAGCTCCAACGGCAGGCCCGTTCCGGTGGCGTTCGCCACGCATCGCGTCACGCAGTCGGTGACGACCTCGAACGGGTCTTTGCCGGTGTTCGACTTGTAGCGGAGCCAACCGACGTAGAAAGGTTTGTCCGGGCCGCCCTGGTTCAACTGGTAGCGCACGGTCGCCTCCACGTCCCCGATTCCATTCCCACTGGCATTGAAGACCTTGTCGAGGGCGCTGCCGGTGAAGATCTCCCGACTCACGGTGTCGGCGCTGGTGTAGACGTAGGGAATGCGGGCCTCCACCTCCATCCGGTTGCTGATGCCGTAGCGGCCGGTCAGTGTCGCGGTGCCCGTCGTGGTCTTGACCTGGCGGACATCGATCAGACCGATCAGGATGGCCGGGATGATGGTGTAGCCGACCAGCGCCACGCGGTTGCTGGAGGAATAGCCGTATTGCAGCGAAGGCTCCAGCACGAACGTTCCCGGCGGTGTCAACACGCCGGGCTGCTCAAAGATCTGGGCAATTTCCGGAGGCCGCAGACTTTGCTCCGGTGCGCGTCCGACCGGTTTCTCAACGCGGCTCGGCGCGTCCCCGCCGGCAGCCAGCGCGGTGCTGGTGGCCCCTCCTGACGCCCCGGCCGCCTTGGAGGAATCCTGCTGGACCGGATCGGCAGCGCTACCGGCGCCCCCCCGCCCGCGTGTTGAGGCGAGCCGCTCATCGGCCAGCGCCTGTTGCAGGTCCGCGACGCTGCGCTCCTGTGCATGCAGTTGCACGCGCAACCCTTCCAACTGCTCGGTTTGCTGATCGAGACGCGCTTGCAGCGAGTCCAGGCGTTCCGGCTGACCTTCCATTGCCCCGCCCTCCTGCGCGGTCGCAAGGCCGACCCCTGCCAGCAAAAGGCTCGGAGTCAGAAGTGTCAGGGTCACCATGTGCCTCATCCGTTTGCTCATTGGCGTTTCCTGTTCCACCACTCCGCGGAGGTCACGGCAGACCTGGCGCGCGCTGCAAGGCGGTCTGCAATGCGTCGTTGGCATTGATGCTCTGAAACATCCCCAACGATCCAACACCGACATCAATTGTCGTCAGGGCGCTTATGTCCTGCCCGTTGACGGTGTTCTGGATGACGAGTGCGTTCGCTGCCATGCCTGCTGGGGCAAACGTGTTTCCCTCGCCAACCTGGACAACCAGCCCGTCGCTGGCGTCGGAAAGTTCGCGCGCCTGCTGGGCGGTGATCCGGCCCAGGTCGGGAATGGTGACGCGGGCGGACGCGACAAGGTTGCCATTGACGTACACGAGGCGCTCGATGCCGAACGACACCTGCATGCCGGAAGGCAGCACGAATCCGCCCCGCAGCGCCGCCAGGCGAGACGCTGGAAGCGCTACCCACTCCGCCCCCAAGGCGGGGTCGATGCCCGCGGCCGTCGCATTACCCGGCACGGCGGCCATGCCCAGCAATAGTCCGAGAAGCAGCGGCTGAAGGCGCATCACGCGTCTCCCGGGCCGAACTTCGGACGGACGATACCGTCGAGTCCCCTTCTGAGGATGCCGGAATCCAGCGGCGCCGGCGGTGCGGTCCGCCAATCACGGGCCTGATTGAAGCGTGCGTCCTCCCGCTGGTTGTGCACGACGAACAGCACGCCGTTGTCCCACAGTGCGTTGAACCGACGCAGCGACATCGCGCGAGTCCCGCGAGCGGGGTCGCCCAACAGCACGCGCCCGTTGCGCAGGCCCTTGACCACGACAAAGTGACGATAGCCGCGATCATTCAACAGCACGATTGCAGGTAGGCCCTCCTCCAGCAGTTTGTCCAGCGGGAGTTCGAAGCCGTCGGCACTGAAACCCTGCGACGCCAGGTAGCTCCGCATGTCCAGCAAGGAAAATCCCTCGGCGCGGATCTTGGCCTGGTTGCCGTGGCGGTACATCGCCACAAACACTGCCTCTTCGCTGACGGGGTGGCCGTACTGGTAGGTCAGAAGCGTCGCCGTGGCGGCGGAGCCGCAACTGAAATCATAGCGTTGCGCAATCGTGGTCTTGAAGCGTGCTTCCTTGAGGCTGGTCACCTGAAGGGTGTAGCCACCGCTCTGCGGCGTGCGCAGCGTAAGCGCGGATGCGGGCGCGGTAACTGGCGTGGAAAGAGCAACCATTCCAAGCGACAAAACCGCAAACCACGCCCGCAGATTCACGGTCCGCTGCCCGCAAACTGCACGTTGACGATCATCGCGTTCTGGATCAGCACGTTGGATCCGCTGTTCTGGATGACGGTGCTGATGCCACTCGCGTTTGAGAACGCGCTTCCGGTAAGGGTGTTGGTGCCGCTGTTCACGTTCTCGGCATGGTTGTCGTTGACGATGCCGTTGTTGCGAAGATCGTTGTCCACGTCGCCACCCCGAAGCGCGTCCAAGGTCACGCTGTCGATCGCCGCCCCGAATCCAGCGATCGCCGACGCGTCCGGTTGGTCGGACATAGCGTTACCGCAGACCGTCATCGCCAGGAGCGACGCGATCGCAATGGTGCAGACAAGTCGCGTACCCCGGCGCGGGCGCGCATGTTCGCGGTAGTGATACATGTCAGGTCTCCTCCACACACCCTGCAAACGTACGCAGGGTGCGCAAATTGCTTGAGATACGTCGCGCTGGAACAAGCATGCGCGGGTCGCCGATCCGTCCTGACGGTCGTCCCATGACCGTCAGGACATCTGCATGCAGTGACCCACAGGTCACCGAACCACCCGCACTTACGGGCCGACTGCGAGGTTGGCCTGGACGGTGACGCCCTGCTGGATCAACGAAGCCGCGCCGCTGTTCTGTGCCACCACCATGATGCCGGCGGCGGCATTCGCCGAACCGTTCATGTAGTTGGACATGTCAAAGCTGCCGGAGTCGGCCATGGTCGAACCGCCGTCGCCGCCCATTCCGCCGTCGCCTCCGTTGCCGTTGCCGCCGCGACCATTGCCGCCGGTGCCGTTGCCGCCAGCGCCGCCGTCGCCCGTGGTGGCCATGGCATCACCGCTGCTTCCGGAGTCCGAGCTGTCCGCTGCGCCGGAATCGGCACTGGCGGTGGCATCCGACGTCGCAGCGCCCGATGTGGAGGTGGCCGCGTTGTCGGATGCCGCATCCGCCGTCGCATCTGCGGCGGCATCTGCCGTTGAATCGCCGGCACGACGTTCACGCGCCCGCGCATCCGCCTCCGAATAGGCATCGGCCCAGCTGGTGGCCATTCCCACGGCGTCCGAAGCAGAATCGGCGCTGGAATCCGACGCGGAGCTGGCGTCGCCACTGTCGCTGTCGGCACTGCCCCAGCGTACGCTGGCGGCCATTGCGTCACCGGAATTGCCGCCGCGATCGCCGTACCCGTCGCCGCCGTTGCCGTTGCCGCCACGTCCGTTGCCGCCATTGCCACCGTCGCCGGCATTGGCGTTGCCGTTGTTGCGAGCCACGTTGCCGATGTCATACACGCTGACACCGCTCACATACCCGTTCAGCTCGGTTTTTGCCACGGCCTCGCTGGTGTTGAACGAGCTGGTCCAGTTTGCGGTCGCCGTACTGTTGTTATTGGCGGCGGCGCTGCCCTGCCCCGATGACTCCGCGCGGCCGCGGTTGTTGCGGTTATTGCCGCTGTAATCGTCATCGTGGCTGTCGGTGTTGGTAGTGGTCTGGTCAATGGTCTGGGTATTGTCACCCGCCCCTCGTTCGTCAGCCGATTGCGCCATTGCCTGACCGGTAAATCCCAGTGCCAGCAAAATGGTCGTTGAGATGATGGTTCTGCGAAGTTGCATCTTCGTTCTCCTGAGTCCGTTGCGGCGACCAGAAAGGGGGAGGGGGTCGACGCTAGGGGAGAAAACGCATCACTCGTGCCAGACCGTCTATTCGGAGCGCGAGCCCGCCGCAGCGGCTCGCTCGCACCGCGGTCTCAATTCATCTCGAGCGCATGTACCAGGTGTTGACGCGCGCGTGAAACACATCCTGCATATGTAGGTCGGGGCGTCTGGTCTCTCGATCCGGCGTGACAGCCGGGTGCCGCAGCGCCTATCGCTTTGACGAGTACCGCGGTGGATTGCAGGAGTACGCGCCGCATGTAACAAAGCTGTAACACCTTGTAACGGCGCTGTAACAGTCGACGGTGCGGCGTTCGCGGGTAACCGCGCGGCGGCGTGAGTCGGCAGACTTGCCAGTTGCTGCAGTCAACTGGGCTTTTGAGACGCTCGTCGTGCGGTCCGGATGCGGTCGAGCTTGGCCTTCAATTTGATCTCCAGGCCGCGTTCCACCGGATGATAATAGTCCCGCTCGCCCATCGCGTCAGGGAAGCCCGTCTGGTCCAAAGCGACCCCGCCGGCCGCGTCGTGGTCGTACTGGTAGCCCTTGGCGTAACCCAGTTCCTTCATAAGCTTCGTCGGCGCGTTGCGCAGGTGCATCGGAACCT
This sequence comes from Lysobacter sp., assembly GCA_039930265.1. Lineage (GTDB taxonomy): Bacteria > Pseudomonadota > Gammaproteobacteria > Xanthomonadales > Xanthomonadaceae > Novilysobacter. The sequence goes on from JBDSPO010000070.1 coordinate 4,444, forward strand.
CCTGCGTTCCGTACTGACGCACATCTTTTTGAGCGGTCTTGTAGGCGACGTAGACCGCGTTCGACTTGGCGGTGCTGGCCAGGTAGACCACCAGCTGCGCAAGCGCCAGGTGACCCTCGGGGCTGCCAAGCCGATCAAAGGTGTCCCAGGCATCAATGGCCATCTGTTGTGCGCGTGGATCCGCCAGCCCGATGTCCTCGGTCGCCATCCGGGTCAGTCGCCGCGCCAGATAGGCGGGATCGCAGCCCCCGTCCACCATCCGTGCGAACCAGTACAGCGCCGCGTCCGGGTTGGAACTGCGCACCGACTTGTGCAGCGCCGAGATCTGGTCGTAGAACTGCTCCCCACCCTTGTCGAAACGGCGCGTGCGATCCGCCAGCACCTGCGCCAGCGTGGTCTGGGAAATCTCGCCCTGCTCGCCCAACGCCAGTTCGGCGGCGATCTCCAGCAAGGTCAGGCCACGGCGGACATCGCCATCGGCAGCGCCGGCAATCTGCATCAACGCCTCGTCGGAGACCTGCAAGCCCTGCCCGCCCAGACCATGTTCCTCGTCATCCAGCGCCCGTTGCAGCGCGACGGCAATGTCGGCGGCGGATACTGCGTCCATCACATGCACGCGGCACCGCGACAACAACGCCGAATTGAGCTCGAAAGACGGGTTCTCCGTGGTGGCGCCGACAAACAGGATGGTCCCGCGCTCGATATGCGGCAGGAAGGCATCCTGCTGGGTCTTGTTGAAGCGGTGTACCTCGTCAACGAACAGCACCGTACGGCGGCCTTCGGAAAATCGCTGCCCCGCTTCGGCCAGTACGAGCCGTACTTCCGGGAGTCCGGACAACACTGCGGATATGGCCTTGAACTCGGCATCGGTGTACTGCGCCAGCAGCAGCGCGAACGTGGTCTTGCCGCAGCCAGGAGGACCCCACAGGATCATCGAATGCGCGTGTCCGGACTCGACCGCGCGACGCAGGGCCGAGTCCGGGGCCAGCAGACGACGCTGCCCCACCATCTCGTCCAGGGTGGCAGGACGCATCCGCTCCGCCAGTGGGCGGAGCGCGCTGTTTTCCACACTGAGGAGATCGGGCGTCTGGCCTGGGGTTTCGAGTTTCGGGGTGCGGGATCTGGCCAATGGCGGGAACACTTCAGTAACGCGGGAAGGTGGGTGACCAGCCTATCAAAGCCGCGACATTTGCTGTCATGCCACGGAAAACGGCGGGATTGCTCCCGCCGTTTGTTGCCGCATCAAGCTGTTTGAACGATACCGGGGTCAGCCCTCGCCGATCACGTCCACGCCTTGGGGCGGGGTGTAACGGAACGTCGTGGCGGCAAACGCGGGGTTGCGATTCCAGTTGGCGAATTTGATCTCGGTACGCTGGCCGACCGCGTCCTGCACCTCCATCTTCACCAGCTTGGCATTCGCAAAGCCCAGTCGCGCGGAGCGGAAGCTGGCTTCGTCCTCGTTGCGGGGCGTCAGGCTCAACCACGTGAGACCACCGGCCTCGCCGCTTTCCTTGACCACGAACTTCTTATCCAGGGTGGATGGCTCGAACAAAGCGGCCAGCGGGCTGCCCTGCTCTTCGGCACCCTGCGGCCGCACGGTGACTTGCTCCAGGTCGGGATCGTAGATCCAGACTTTCTTTCCGTCAGCGACTATGACCTGCGGGTACGGTTTGACGTACTCCCAGCGGAACAGGCGTGGCATCGACAGTTGGACTTTGCCGGCGGACGACTCCTTCAGCCGGTTCTGATTGTCATAGACCTGCTGGGTGAACTGGCCATCCAGCCCCTTCAGGCCTTTGGTGAAGCTCGTGAGATCGTCGCGCGCTCCGGCAAAAGCAGTGCCGGCGACGAGAGTGCCCAGCACCAGACCGGTGCTCCAGCGAATCATCAGGTTCATGCATCGATCTCCGGTTTGCGAGGGTCTGGCACCGAGTGTGTGCGGCACAAGCTGAACAGGCCCTCGACACCCCCTGTGCCGTTCAGTCCCGCGGCGGCGGCGGTGCGAGAACACTGCGGTCGCCGTTGTGCTCCTGCGGGCTGACAATCCCGGCGGCCTCCATCGCCTCCACCAGCCGTGCGGCGCGGTTGTAGCCGATCTTCAGGCGACGCTGCACGCCGGAAATGGATGCTCGCCGGGTTTCAGTGACCACTCGGACCGCTTCGTCATACAGCGGATCGGACTCGTCGCCGCTGCTGACGGTTTCCGGCAGGCCGCTGGCACCCACCACCACGCCATCGCCCATCGTCTGCACCTCCTCCAGCACGCCGTTGATGTAGTCCGGCCCGCCGCTGGTCTGCTTGAGAAACTCGACCACGCGATGGACCTCCTCATCGGACACAAAGGCACCGTGCACACGTTCAGGCATTGCGGTGCCGGGAGGGAGGTACAGCATGTCGCCGTTGCCCAGCAGGGTCTCTGCGCCGGACTGGTCAAGGATGGTGCGCGAGTCGATCTTGCTGGAGACCTGGAAGGCGATACGGGTCGGTATGTTGGCCTTGATCAGGCCGGTGATAACGTCCACCGACGGACGCTGGGTGGCCAGAATCAGATGGATACCGGCGGCGCGCGACTTCTGGGCCAGACGCGCGATGAGTTCCTCGACCTTCTTGCCGACGATCATCATCATGTCGGCGAATTCGTCGATGAAGATCACGATGAACGGCAACGGCTCCAGCAGCGGCGCTGCCTCGTCGATCTCCGGATTGGGCTTGAACAGCGGGTCGCTCATCGGCTGGCCGGCGTCGATCGCGTCGCGTACCTTTTTATTGAAGCCGGCCAGGTTGCGCACCCCGACCGCGCTCATCAGCTTGTAGCGGCGCTCCATCTCGGCCACGCACCAGCGCAGGCCGTTGGCGGCCTCCCGCATGTCGGTAACCACCGGTGCTAGCAGATGCGGGATGCCCTCGTACACGGACAGCTCGAGCATCTTCGGATCGATCATCAGCATCCGCACCTCTTTCGCCGATGCCTTGTACAGCAGGCTCAACACCATCGCGTTGACGCCGACCGATTTACCCGAGCCGGTGGTGCCGGCCACCAGCAGATGCGGCATCCGGGCCAGATCCGCCACGGTCGGACGGCCGCCGATGTCCTTGCCCAGTGCGATGGTCAGCGGGCTGGATGACTTGTCGTATTCCTTCGAGCGCAGCAGCTCGGACAGGTAGATCATCTCCCGCTTGTCGTTGGGCGTTTCCAGCCCGATCACGGCCTTGCCCGGGATCACGTCGACCACGCGCACGGCCTTCACCGACAGGCCGCGGGCGATGTCCTTGTCGAGGGAACTGATCTGGCTGACTTTGATGCCAGGCGCGGGCTCGATTTCAAAACGCGTGATCACCGGCCCCGGATAGGCGCCGACCACCGTCGCGTCGATGCGGAAGTCCTTGAGCTTGAACTCGATCTGCCGCGACAGGGTTTCCAGCGTGTCCGCGTTGTAGCCCTTCGGTTGCGGTTTGGGGTCGTCGAGCAGGGACAGCGGGGGAATGCCACTGCCGTCGCCGACGTTGAGCAGCGGAATCTGCTGCTCACGATGGGCGCGGTCGCTGCGTTCGACTGCCGCCGGGGCCGGCGGCTCGATCTTCACCGGCGCACGCTTGGCGCGCAGCTCGGTATCCACCTTGCGCACTTCCTCACGCTCCTCACGCAGCACACGGGTGTGCTGCCACTGGCTGGCCTGGCGGGAACCGCTGCGGAACAGCTGCGAGAGCACGGGTCCAAGCCGCATCACCCACTGCCCGATCCGGTCCATCACCGACAGCCACGACAGACCGGTGGCCAAGGTGATCGAGACCAGCAGCAGCGCCAGCAAGAACAGGTTGCCGCCGACCGGGCCGAAGCCGCTGTAGAGCGAATCGCCCACCAGTTTGCCGAGGATCCCGCCGGCACCGGCAGAAAAATCCTGCACCGCGCCGATGCGCAGCTGCAGAAGGCCGGTGGCGGACACCAGGAAACCGACAATCCCGACCAGCCGCAGCGCCGGTCCCAGGTCGGCATCGCCGTCGCCGTCTGCGTCCATGCCGAACAGCGCAATCCACGCCACCAGGCCCAGCATCACGGGCAGCAGAAAGGCAACGTAGCCGCACAGCGCCAACAGCACGCTGGCGGTCCACGCGCCGAAGTAGCCGCCGACGTTCTGGGTGGGCGCCGTCACGCTGACCGCCTGCGACCAGCCCGGATCGCTCGGGGAGTACGTGAACAGGCTCGCGACCAGGTACAGCAGCACCGGTGCGATCAGGATCATCGCGATATCCCGCATCAGCCGCTGACGCCCCGGCGACGGCGCATCCGCCCTGCTGGAGGTGTCAGGGGTCTTCTTTTTCCGGGATGCAGCCGACGCTTGCGCCACCGTGATGTTCCGCCTTAGCTAAGTTGCGTTAGCCATTGAATATACGTGAAAAACAGCTCTTGACCGAATCGATCTGTCGGCGTGCAACAGTGCATTTCCGGCGCTTGCCTTGTGTTGCTGCCGGACGGACACCAAGCTATGTCCCACGCCGGTGAAACTGCTGTCACCTCCGGCGACTCCCCCGCCAACCGTTGCGATTATATCCATGACCCCCACAAAGCATGCCCGTCTCCTCATCCTTGGCTCCGGCCCCGCCGGCTGGACCGCGGCCGTCTATGCCGCCCGCGCCAACCTGAAGCCGTTGCTGATCACCGGCATGCAGATGGGCGGACAGTTGATGACCACCACCGACGTGGACAACTGGCCCGGTGACGCCCACGGCCTGCAGGGCCCCGATCTGATGTCCCGGATGCAGGCCCACGCGGAGCGCTTCGACACCGAAGTAGTGTTCGATCACATCCACTCTGCGGACCTGTCACGCCGCCCGTTCCGGCTGATCGGCGACAGTGGCGAGTACACCTGCGACGCGCTGGTCATCGCCACCGGCGCCAGTGCGAAGTACCTGGGCATCGAGTCGGAGACCAAGTACATGGGCAAGGGCGTGTCCGCCTGCGCCACCTGTGACGGCTTCTTCTACAAAGAGCAGGAAGTGGCGGTCATCGGCGGCGGCAACACGGCGGTCGAAGAGGCGCTGTACCTGTCCAACATTGCGCGCAAGGTCTATCTGGTCCATCGCCGTGACAGCTTGCGTGCGGAAAAGATCCTCCAGGACAAGCTCTTCGCCAAAGCCCAGGCCGGCAAGATCGAACTGGTCTGGGACCACTCGGTGGACGAAGTGCTCGGCGACGACCACGGTGTGACCGGGATGCGCCTGCGGTCGACCAAGGACGACCGTGGCACGCGGGACATCGCGATCAGCGGCTTCTTTGTCGCCATCGGCCATACGCCCAACACCTCGCTGTTCGAAGGCCAGTTGGAGATGAACGGCGGTTACCTGAACATCCAGTCCGGCCTGGGCGGCAATGCCACCGAGACGTCGGTGCCCGGCGTGTTTGCAGCCGGCGACGTGGCCGACCAGGTCTATCGCCAGGCGATCACTTCGGCCGGATTCGGCTGCATGGCGGCATTGGACGCGGAACGCTTCCTCGACCTGGAAAGCTGATTGCCGGCGTCCATCCATGAGCGCCCTGGTTGCGCGCACCTTTGCCCGGATCGATGACATCGACGCCACGGCGTGGGACCGATTGCACGACGGCGGCAACCCGTTCGTCCGCCATGCGTTTCTGTCCGGTCTGGAGCAGCACGGGTGTATCCAGGCGCAGTGGGGATGGGTGCCGCAGCACCTGTCCCTGTGGCAACGCGACGCGCTGGTCGCGGCGGCGCCCGGCTACCGCAAGGACAACTCCCACGGCGAGTTCGTGTTCGACCATGCCTGGGCGCACGCGTATGCGTCACACGGCCTGGAATACTTCCCCAAGTCCCTGTACGCCGTGCCGTACTCGCCGGTGACGGGACCGCGTCTGCTGGCCGGCCGCAATGTCAGGATTCAGCGTGCACTGGCGGACGCCATGGTGGCGGATGCCCAGCGGTTGGGCCACTCGTCCGCGCACGTCAACTTTCATCTGCCCGCTGAGCAGGCCGCGTTCGAATCGGCCGACACTGGCAGCGAGTGGCTGGCGCGCATTGATGTGCAGTACCACTGGAGCAATCATGGCGGTTGGCGGGATTTTTCCGAATTTCTGGCCGCCTTCAGCCACAAGCGGCGCAAGAACATCCGGCAGGAACGCGCCAAGGTCGCCGCGACCGGGGTGCAGTTCCGGGTGGTCGAAGGCCGCGCGGCAAGCGTGGACGACCTGTACCGGATCCATCGCTTCTACCTGCAGACGTTCGCCGAATACGGCAACCATCCCGCCTTGACCCTGCCATTTCTGCACCACCTGGCGGCGAGCATGCCCGAAGCACTGGTGATATTTTTCGCCGAACGTGATGGCACGCCCGTTGCCGGCGCGCTGTGTCTGCGCGGCGGTGACACGCTTTACGGACGTTACTGGGGCGCGACCGAAGCGCTGCCCGGCCTGCATTTCGAGACCTGCTACTACCAGGGCATCGAATACTGCCTGCGCGAAGGTCTGAGCCGATTCGAGCCCGGTGCGCAGGGCGAACACAAGCTCGCCCGTGGTTTCCTGCCGGTGCTGGTGCATAGCCGGCACTGGGTCGGCGAGCCGGCGTTCCGCGACGCCCTGCGCACGTGGTGCACCCGCGAGGCCGAATCCGTCCGGCAGTACGCAGGCACGCTGGCGGTGCATTCGCCTTTCAGGCAGGCCGAGACAGGCAAGTCTGACCATGATCATCCATCTGCCTGAGTTGCCGGACGATCCGGAAGCGCCATTTCCGGATCCCGGTACCGCCCTGCGTGACCCTGACGGGCTGCTGGCCATGGGTGGGGATCTGTCGCCGACGCGCCTGTTGAACGCCTATGCCAACGGCATTTTTCCCTGGTACTCCGAGGGACAACCGCTGTTGTGGTGGTCGCCCGATCCACGCACGGTGTTTCCCACCCACGCGGTCCACCTGAGCCGCCGGTTCCGCCGTGACCTCCGGCGATCTTCCTGGCAGGTGACGGCCGACATGGCGTTCAGCGAAGTGATCGACGCCTGCGCAACGATTCCCCGCCCCCACCAGCCCGGGACATGGATCACACCCGCGATGCGCGAGGCGTACGTGGCAATGCATGCCCTCGGCCACACGCATTCCGTTGAGGTGTGGGACGGCTCACGCCTGGTGGGAGGTTTGTACGGGATGGCGATTGGACAGATGTTCTTTGGCGAGAGCATGTTCAGCGCCGTGTCCGGCGGATCAAAGGTTGCCCTCGCCGCCCTCGCGGCTCATCTGCAACAACGGGGCTGGCCCTTGCTCGACGCCCAGGTCGCCAACAATCACCTGATGTCGATGGGCGGGATAGTGTGGCCACGCGATCGCTTTCTGGACACTGTGCGGGGCCTGGCTGCTGGGCCGGGCGAACCGGGAAACTGGAGCGACGGTTTCGGCCGCGTACCCGCTCGCTCGCTCACCTTCCGCGTTGACGCCCCGGTGTGAATGCAGGCAACAGGAAGTTTTGCGTGATCGGTCTTATCGTGGCAGAATGCTCGGCTTCGCGGCCGCATTCTTGCGCCGCCACTTGAGTGATAAAGAAACACATGGCAAAAGACGACGTGATCGAATTCGAGGGCACGGTGGCGGAAACTCTTCCGAACACCCTGTTCCGCGTGCGCCTCGAAAACGGGCACGAGATCATCGCCCACATTTCAGGCCGGATGCGCAAGAACTACATCCGCATTCTGACCGGCGACAAGGTCAAGGTCGAGATGACCCCCTACGATCTGACCAAGGGCCGGATCACCTACCGCAACAAATAAGCGCGGCAGGCAATATCCAAAAAAGGCGGCCATGGGCCGCCTTTTTTGTATCTATCCCCTTCAACGGGGCCGACCGGGCCGACCGGGCCGACGGGCCCCGGGTCGGCCCGCGTGGCCCGGCCTCACATCAGGGCACGGACACCGGCAGCAGCTTCTCCGGCTCGGCCCGGGTGTCGATCACCAGCTCGTCGTCCTTGACCTCGACGCTGACCCGTCCGCCGCCCATCAGCTTGCCGAACAGCAGTTCGTCCGCCAGCGGCCGCTTGATCTTGTCCTGGATCACCCGGGCCATCGGTCGCGCGCCCATCTGCGGGTCGAAGCCGTGGTGGGCCAGCCATTCGCGCGCCTCCGGCGTGGCCGACAGCGTCACGCCCTTCTCCTGCAGCTGGGCTTCCAGCTCGATCAGGAACTTGTCCACCACCCGCAGGATGTGGTCGAAGCCCAGGGCATCGAACTGCACCACCGCGTCCAGCCGGTTGCGGAACTCCGGGCTGAAACCCTTGCGGATCGCCTCCATGGCATCGGTGCTGTGGTCCTGGTGGGTGAAACCGATGGTCCGGCGCGACGCCTGGGCCGCGCCCGCATTGGTCGTCATCACCAGGATGACGTTGCGGAAGTTTGCCTCGCGCCCATTGGTGTCGGTCAAGGCGCCCCGGTCCATTACCTGCAGCAGGATGTTGAAGATGTCCGGATGAGCCTTCTCCACCTCGTCCAGCAGCAGCACGCAGTGCGGGGTCTTGACGATCTTCTCGGTCAGCAGACCGCCCTGGTCGAAGCCGACATACCCCGGCGGCGCCCCGATCAGGCGCGATACCGAATGCGACTCCATGTACTCGGACATGTCGAAGCGGACCAGCTCGATCCCCAACTGCAACGCCAGCTGACGGGTGACCTCGGTCTTGCCCACCCCGGTCGGACCGGCGAACAGGAAGTTGCCGATCGGCTTGTCCGGATTGCCCAGGCCCGAGCGAGACAGTTTGATGGCCGAGGTCAGTGATCCGATTGCCGTGTCCTGGCCGAAGATGACCATCTTCAGGTTGCGTTCCAGGTTGCGCAGCACGTCCTTGTCGGTCGCCGACACCTGCCGCGCAGGAATCCGCGCCATCTTGGCGACAATCGTTTCAATCTCCTCGACGTCGATCCGCACCTTGCGCTGATCCTGGGGCAGTAGACGCTGCCTCGCCCCCGCCTCATCGATGACGTCGATCGCCTTGTCCGGCAACAGGCGGTCGCCGATGTGCTTCACCGACAGATCCACCGCCGCCTGCAGCGCGTCATCGTCATAGGTGACACCGTGGTGCTCCTCGTAGCGCGGCTTGAGGCCGTGCAGGATCTCCACCGTCTCGCCCACGGTCGGCTCGACGATGTCGATCTTCTGGAAACGCCGCGCCAGCGCGCGATCCTTCTCGAAGATGCCGCGGTATTCCTGGAAGGTGGTCGAGCCGATGCAGCGCAGATCGCCGGAGGACAGCGCCGGCTTGATGAGATTGCTTGCGTCCATGGTGCCGCCGGAGGCGGAGCCCGCACCGATGATCGTGTGGATCTCATCGATGAACAGGATCGCATCGGGCAGCTTCTTCATTTCCGCGAGCACGCCCTTGAGGCGCTTCTCGAAGTCGCCGCGGTACTTGGTGCCTGCCACCAGCGCACCCAGATCGAGCGCGTAGATGGTGGCGTCGGCCAGCACCTCGGGCACGTCGCCGTCAACGATGCGCTTGGCCAGGCCCTCGGCGATGGCGGTCTTGCCGACACCGGCTTCGCCGACATACAGGGGGTTGTTCTTGCGGCGACGGCAGAGCACCTGGATGGTGCGCTCGACCTCTTCGGCCCGGCCCACCAGCGGGTCGATCTTGCCGTCCAGCGCGAGCTGGTTGAGGTCTACCGCGAACTCCGACAACGAGTCCGCCTTGCCTTCCGCGTCGCCTTCCGCCGAGCGCGGCTCGCCGCTGCCCGCCGGGTTCTCGCCGGCGTCACCTTGCCGTGCGATGCCGTGGGAGAGGAAATTGACCACGTCCAGGCGGGCAATGTCCTGCTGGTTGAGGAAATAGACGGCGTGCGAATCCTTCTCGCCGAAGATCGCCACCAGCACGTTGGCGCCGGTCACTTCTTTCTTGCCGGACGACTGCACGTGGTAAACGGCGCGCTGAAGCACGCGCTGGAATCCCAGTGTCGGCTGGGTGTCGCGGTCGACATCCTGCGGGAGTACCGACACCGAGGTGGCGATGGCCTGCTCCAGATCGCTGCGCAGGCGGTGGGCGTCGGCGTCGCAGGCTTTCAACACCGACTCGGCGGACGGGTTGTCAAGCAGCGCCAACAGCAGGTGCTCGACCGTCATGTACTCGTGTCGCGCCTCGCGGGCACGCTTGTAGCATTGGCCGATGCTGTACTCGAGATCCTTGCTGAACATGGGGCGTGTGCCTCCGGTGACTACTGCAACCCAAGATGGGGGTGCCGGCACCGAATTCCACGCCGCCGGCAGATCAGGTTCTTTCCATCGTACATAGCAATGGGTGTTGGTTCAGCCTGGCGTACTCGTTGACTTGGGCCACCTTGGATTCGGCCACGTCGCGCGTGAATACGCCGCAAACCCCGCGGCCACGGGTGTGCACGTGAAGCATGATCTGGGTCGCGTTCTCGGCGGTCATGGGGAAAAAGCGCATCAGCACGTCAACCACGAAGTCCATCGGGGTGTAGTCGTCATTGAGCAGCATCACCGAATACAGCGGAGGAGGCGCCAGTTCGGGCTTGGCGGCCTCGGCCAATGCGCCGCGGTGGTGTTCGATTTCGGTGTGTCTGGGCATCCGTCAATTATAGGACTCCCGGGCGCGAGGTACCCCCTCTGGATGGACGCGCCAGTGGGCCTGCCTCAGAATTGGTCCCTTGATCCGGGGGAAGGTGTTGATGAATCTGCTACGTACAACGGTGCTCGCGCTTGGAATCGGTCTGCTGCTCGTCACGACGGTTGCCTGTGCGGCTCGCGCCGGGGCGCAGCCTGACGCGAGCATCGGCGCCCAGTTGAAAGAGCTCGGTTACGAATTCACCATCGACGAGGACGGCGATTACAAGCTGGTGATGGAACTGGAAGGCGACCGCACCCAATTGGTTTATGTCCGCAGCCCGGTGCATCAGTACGAGTCACATGCCGTCCGGGAGATCTGGTCGCCTGGCTACCGCGCGGAAAGCGGTCGATTTCCCGCGCCGGTGTCGGAGCGACTGCTGGAGGACTCCGATGACAAGGTGCTGGGAGGCTGGGTGAAACAGAACGAGCATGCCTTGTTCGTCGTCAAGCTCACGTCCACGGCGAGTACGCCGCAGCTGGAAGACGCGATTGCCGCCGCGGCCAACTCTGCCGACGAGATGGAAGTCGAGTTGTCGCCGGGCTCGGACGAGTTCTGAATGGCCTACCGCGAAGGCCGTTTCTGGCAGCCCGACGTCACTGTAGCCACCATCGTCGAGCGCGACGGTCGCCTGCTCATGGTCGAGGAAGTGTCCAACGGGCTGCTGGTGCTGAACCAGCCTGCCGGACATCTGGAGCCCGACGAGACCCTGCAGGCGGCGGCCGTGCGCGAGGCGCTGGAAGAGACGCGCTGGGACATCCGGCTGACGGCGTTCATCGGCGCCTACCAGTGGAGTGCGCCGACCGTGGAGGCCGGTGGCAACGGGCGCCACTACCTGCGCTTCGCATTCGCCGGAGAGCCCATTGGCGAGAATCCGTCGCTGGCACTGGATGAGGGCATCGTGCGCACGCTATGGATGACGCCAATGGAGGTGGAAGAGGCGGCGGGTCGTCACCGCAGCCCTCTGGTCTGGCGGGCCGTCCAGGACTATCTTGCCGGACGCCGTCACCCGCTCGACCTGCTGCAGCAAGCGTGAGCCTGCCCTCCCCGTCTGCCACCGGCCCTGCGCCGCCGCGCACCATCGTCGGTATGTCCGGTGGCGTGGACTCCTCGGTGGCTGCGCTGTTGCTGCGCGACGCGGGTGAATCGATCGCCGGGCTGTTCATGCAGAACTGGGCGGACGATGGCAGCGGTGATTGCCGTGCGGAGGACGACCGCCGCGACGCCGTCGCGGTCTGCGGCCGTTTGGGTATTCCGATCCATTTCCGGGATTTTTCCGGCCACTACTGGGACGGCGTGTTTGCCCACTTCCTGGACGAGTACGCCGCCGGCCGAACGCCGAATCCGGACGTGCTGTGCAATCGCGAGATCAAGTTCAAGCACTTCCTGGACGCGGCCCGCGAACTCGGCGCCGAAGCCATCGCCACCGGGCACTACGCCCGGATTGATCGCGTCGGTGGCGTGCACCGGCTGTTGCGCGCGGTCAATACCGACAAGGACCAGAGCTACTTCCTGCACCAGTTGGGCCAGGCGCAGTTGGCGGCCACCCGTTTTCCGCTGGGCGATCTGCACAAGCCCGCGATCCGTCAGATGGCCCACGACGCCGGCCTCCCGACGGCCACGAAGAAAGACTCCACCGGGATCTGCTTTATTGGCGAGCGGGACTTCCGGGAATTTCTGGGCCGATACCTGCCCGCACGCACCGGCGAGATGCGTACGCCCGATGGCCACGTGATCGGCACGCATCCCGGGGTATTTTATTTCACCCTCGGCCAGCGCGAGGGGCTCAACATCGGCGGTGTGCGGGGCTTCCAGGCCGCGCCGTGGTACGTGGTGGGCAAGGACGTCGCCAGCAACGTGCTGTATGTCGACCAGGGCAGCGAGACGCCTTGGCTGAAGTCCAGCCTGTTATGGTCCGAGACCGCCCACTGGGTGGCCGGGGCACCGCCTGCGGAGCACTTCGCGTGCACTGCCCAGACCCGCTACCGGCAACGGGACGAACCGTGCACGGTCCGGGTGGGGGATGATGGCAGTCTTGAAGTGCAATTCGCCCGCCCCCAGCGCGCAGTGACCCCCGGGCAGTCGCTGGTCCTCTATGAAGGCGCCGTGTGTCTGGGTGGCGCCGTCATCGCCCGCACCGACGCCCCCCTCGAACAACGTCTGAGAGCTGCTTCCGAATGACCGAAACCGGTACCACTGCCATCCCCTCGCTGGGCACCCGCTTCAACCCGATGTCCGACCGTGTGCTGGCGCTGGCCGGCCTGGCGCAGGCGCTGGCCCAGGTGCGACGCATCGCCGACACCGGCCAGGCCGATGCAGCGGTGCTGGAGACGATACTCGGTTCGGTCTTCCGCATCGATGCGGCCACGGTGGCCGATGTCTATGGCGGCGCGGTGGCGCTGCGTCCGGGCCTGCTGCTGTTGCGGGAGTATTTCGCCGGCACTCCCAAGGATGCGCAACTGCCGCGACTGGCCTTGTCGGTAACGCAACTGGAACGCCGTTTTGTCGGCGATACCGCGATGGTGGCCGAAGTGCAGGCAGGCATCCTTGCCCAGGCCGACAAGGCGGCAGAGCTGGGGTGCACCCACCCGGATGTATTGGCGGCGTTGGGCGCGCTCTATTCGGACACGCTCAGCGGGCTGCGTCCGCGGGTGCTGGTGCAGGGCAATCCGCACTATCTCGGGCAGCCGGCGATCGTTGCCGAGGTGCGGGCGGTGCTGCTCGCCGCAGTGCGCTCGGCCGTCCTTTGGCGGCAATCGGACGGTGGCCTGCTGGATTTCCTGCTGCGTCGCCGCGACCTGGCCGCGGCAGTCAACGCCCACCTGGGCGGCTGAGGCTCGATCCAGATCGAACCATCGCTCGGACCCACAAAGAACCCCGGCCGAAGCCGGGGTTTTTTATGGGCGCTGTTTTCCTGCCAAGCTCGGCGGGATCAGACCCTTTCGACCTGCTCGGCAACCGACTGGTAGTCCTCGATCTGGTCGAAATTCATATAGCGATAGATGTCAGCACTTGACGCGTCGAGTACACCGACCGCGGCCATGTACTCGGTCCTGGTTGGAATCCTGCCCAGACGCGAGCAGATCGCGGCCAGCTCGGCCGAGCCCAGGTAGACGTTGGCATTGCGGCCAAGACGGTTGGGGAAGTTGCGGGTGCTGGTGGAGAATACCGTCGCGCCCTCCTTCACCTGCGCCTGGTTGCCCATGCACAGCGAGCAGCCGGGCATCTCCATCCGTGCACCCGCGCTGCCGAAGGTGCCGTAATGGCCCTCTTTGGTCAGCTCGGCCGCGTCCATCTTGGTCGGTGGTGCCACCCACAGCTTGGTGGGAATATCGCGCTTGCCTTCCAGCAGTTTGGAGGCGGCGCGGAAGTGGCCAATGTTGGTCATGCACGAGCCGATGAACACCTCATCGATCACCGCACCGGCCACGTCGGACAGCGTCTTCACGTCATCGGGATCATTGGGGCACGCCACGATCGGCTCGTGGATCTGCGCCAGGTCGATCTCGATCACCGCCGCGTACTCGGCGTCGGCATCAGGTTGCAGCAACTGCGGGTTGGCCAGCCAGGCCTCCATCTTCTCGATGCGGCGCGCCAGCGAACGTGCGTCCTGGTACCCCTGCGCAATCATCCACCGCAGCAGGGTGATGTTGCTGGTCAGGTATTCGATGATCGGCGCCTTGTCCAGATGCACCGAGCAGCCGGCGGCGGAACGCTCGGCGGACGCGTCCGACAGCTCGAATGCCTGCTCGACTTTGAGGTTCGGTAGCCCTTCGATCTCCAGGATGCGACCGGAGAAGATGTTCTTTTTGCCCTGCTTGGCCACGGTCATCAGGCCCTGCTGGATCGCGGCCAGCGGGATGGCATTGACCAGGTCGCGCAGGGTCACGCCGGGCTGCATCTCGCCCTTGAAGCGCACCAGCACCGACTCGGGCATGTCCAACGGCATGACGCCGGTCGCCGCCGCAAACGCGACCAGACCGGATCCGGCCGGAAACGAGATGCCCACCGGGAACCGGGTGTGCGAGTCGCCGCCGGTGCCGACGGTGTCGGGCAGCAGCATGCGGTTGAGCCAGCTGTGGATCACCCCGTCGCCGGGACGCAGCGAGATGCCGCCGCGGGTCGAAATGAATGCCGGCAGAGTGTGGTGGGTTTTGACGTCCACCGGCTTCGGGTAGGCGGCGGTGTGGCAAAACGACTGCATCACCAGATCGGCCGAGAAGCCCAGGCACGCCAGATCCTTGAGCTCATCGCGGGTCATCGGCCCGGTGGTGTCCTGCGAGCCGACCGAGGTCATCTTCGG
>JBDSPO010000071.1:0-5440 GCA_039930265.1 Lysobacter sp.
CAACGACATCACCGGTGGCGCGACCCCGGCGTCGTTCGAGCCGGCGATTGACTACGTGGTCACCAAGATTCCACGGTTCGCCTTCGAGAAGTTCCCGCAGGCCGACTCGCGCCTGACCACCCAGATGAAGTCGGTGGGCGAGGTGATGGCCATGGGCCGCACCTTCCAGGAGTCGTTGCAGAAAGCCCTGCGTGGGCTGGAGACCGACAAGGTGGGGCTTGACCCGACCGGACTCGACCTGGCCACCGATGAGGGCATGGCCGCCATCCGGCGCGAGCTCAAGGAGCCGGGCCCGGAGCGGATCTTCCACATCGGCGATGCGTTCCGCGCCGGCATGAGCGTGGCGGACGTGCACGCGCTGTCGTTCGTGGACCCGTGGTTCCTGGACCAGATGGAGGAGCTCATCGCCGCCGAAAAGGCGGTCGCCCACGACGGCCTGTCCGCCCTGGATGCCGCACGCATGCGCGCACTGAAGCGGATGGGGTTCTCCGACGCCCGCCTGGCCCAGCTGACCGGTACTGACGAGACCGCGGTGCGCTCGCTGCGCCGCGCGTTTGGTGTGCGCCCGGTGTACAAGCGCGTGGATTCCTGCGCGGCGGAGTTCGCCACCACGACCGCCTATATGTACTCGACCTACGAGGACGAGTGCGAATCAAATCCGAGCGACCGCGACAAGATCATGGTCCTCGGCGGCGGTCCCAACCGCATCGGGCAGGGCATCGAGTTCGACTATTGCTGCGTGCACGCTGCCATGGCGCTGCGCGCGGACGGGTTCGAGACCATCATGGTCAACTGCAACCCGGAAACCGTCTCCACCGACTACGACACCTCCGATCGCCTGTACTTTGAGCCGCTGACGCTGGAAGACGTACTGGAGATCTGCGATCTGGAGAAGCCCAAGGGCGTGATCGTCCAGTACGGCGGCCAGACCCCGCTGAAGCTGGCAGCAGCGTTGGAAGCGGCTGGCGTGCCGATCATCGGCACCAGCCCGGACAGCATCGACCTGGCGGAGGACCGTGAGCGCTTCCAGCAGCTGGTCAACGATCTGGGTCTGAAGCAGCCCCCCAACCGCATTGCCCGCAACGCCGAGGAGTCGGTC
This sequence comes from Lysobacter sp., assembly GCA_039930265.1. GTDB lineage: Bacteria > Pseudomonadota > Gammaproteobacteria > Xanthomonadales > Xanthomonadaceae > Novilysobacter. The sequence continues at coordinate 1,100 of JBDSPO010000071.1, forward strand.
CTGCTGGCTCGCGAGGTGGGCTATCCGCTGGTCGTGCGGCCGAGCTACGTGCTGGGCGGCCGGGCGATGGAAGTGGTCCACTCGGACGCCGATCTGGAACGTTACATCCGCGATGCGGTGCGCGTGTCGGAGAAGTCGCCGGTGCTGCTGGACCGTTTCCTGGACAACGCCATCGAGGTGGACGTTGACATCATCGCCGACAAGGATGGCAACGTCCTGATAGGCGGAGTGATGGAGCACATCGAGGAGGCCGGCGTGCACTCGGGCGATTCCTCCTGCTCGCTGCCGCCGTACTCCCTGTCGGCCGAGACCCAGGCGCGATTGCGCGATCAGGTGACCGCTTTGGCCAAGGCGCTCAATGTCGTCGGACTGATGAACACCCAGTTTGCAATCCAGAACGACGGCAACGGCGAGGACACCATCTACCTGCTGGAAGTGAACCCACGTGCCTCGCGCACGGTGCCTTTCGTGTCCAAGGCCACCGGCATGCCGCTGGCGAAAATCGCCGCCCGCTGCATGGCCGGCAAGACCTTGGCCGAGCAGGGCGCCACCCGGGAAATCGTGCCCGATTACTACTCGGTCAAAGAAGCGATCTTCCCGTTCGCCAAGTTCCAGGGCGTCGACCCGATCCTGGGGCCGGAGATGCGCTCCACCGGCGAGGTCATGGGCGTGGGACGCAGCTTTGGCGCGGCCATGGCGCGTGCGCAGGAGGCGGCCAGCATCAAGGCGCTGCCGCCCGCGGGCAAGGTGTTCGTATCGGTGCGTGACCCCGACAAGCAGCGCGTGCTGCCGGTGGCACAGTCGCTGATCGAACGGGGCTACTCGCTGGTCGCCACCAGTGGGACGGCGACGTTCCTGCGCGAGCAGGGTCTGGCCTGCGAGTCGGTCAACAAGGTCAACGAAGGCCGGCCGCACATCGTGGACCTGATCAAAAACGGGGAGATCGTCTACATCGTCAACACCACCGAGGGCCGGCAGGCAATCTCGGACTCGTTTTCGATCCGCCGCGAAGCGCTCCAGCAGCGCGTTACCTACTCGACCACGATCGCCGGCGCGCGTGCGCTCCTGCAGTCGCTCGATTTCCGCGATACCGGGCCGGTATGGTCGCTGCAGGAACTGCACGCGACCATGAACACCACCGCCTAGCTTTGGCCCGACCATCCCGGTCACAATCGGGTGGTCGCAAAAACCAGTGCCGGCCCAGTGCCGGCCCGAGGACCTACCATGCAAGCTCCCCTGACGTCCAAGGGTGCGCAGCGTCTGCGCGCCGAACTTGAGCAGTTGAAATCGGTCAAGCGGCCGGCCGTGATCACCGCGATCGCCGAGGCCCGCGAGCACGGCGATCTGAAGGAAAACGCCGAGTACCATGCGGCTCGCGAGCAGCAGAGCTTCATCGAAGGCCGTATCAAGCAGCTCGAAAGCGAGCTGTCGAACTCCCAGGTGATCGACATCGCCGCGCTCGACGTCGGCGATCGCATCGTGTTCGGCGCCACGGTCGACCTGATCGATACCGAAAGCGATGAAGAACGCACGTTCCAGATCGTGGGCGACCTGGAGGCCGACATCAAGCTGGGCCTGATCGCGATCTCCTCGCCGATTGCGCGGGCGCTGATCGGCCGCAACGAAGGCGACAGCATTGTGATCGATGCCCCCGCCGGCACCCGCGAATACGACATCGTCGCCGTCCGCTACGTCGTCTGAGCATGGCTCGTCGCGCCGTCACCCTGTTGTTGCCAACGCGCAGCCGCTTCGGTGGCCAGCGTCTTTCGCCCAGCGCGGGTACGTGGTTTGCCCGGGCTGACCAAAGCGCGCCGGACAACGAGGTCATCCAGCGCCAGTTCGATATCCTGCCGCGTGGGTGGCCGGTGGCCGCGGTCACCCGCCAGCGTGATGCCGGCGATGCATCCGGATCCGCGTGGATGCGCGCCGATCCGGTGTACATCCAGCCCGAGATCAACGGCGCACGGCTGATGGCCCATGGGGCCGCGTTGTCACTGACGGCGGCCGACACCGCCGCCTTCCTGCCGGCGCTGAAGCCGTACTTCGGCGACAGTGGCTGTCTGCTGGATGCACCCGACCCTGAGCGCTGGTACCTGCGCCTGCCCTTGGGTAGCCCGCTGCCCGCGATGGTGGCGCTGGATGACGCCCTGGGCGCCGACCTGTTTGAACAACTGCCGGACGGTCCCGAGGGCCGGCGCTGGCGCGCGTTGTTGAGCGAAGCGCAAGTCGTCCTGCATAACCATCCACGCAACGCCGAACGTGCCGCTGCCGGGCTGGCACCGGTGAATTCACTGTGGTTCTGGGGCGCGGGCGTGGCACCGGATCATGTGCGGACCCACCACGGGCGCATCGCCAGTGACGACGGCACGGTCAGTGCGTTTGCCGCTGCTGCGGGAGTTACCGCCGGTCCGCTTCCAGCCTGCTGGCCCGCTGACGGGGCAGGCTTGTTCGACCTGCGGCATCTGCGGGACCTGGCGGTGTTTGACCGCGACTGGTGGCAGCCGTTGGCGACTGAGCTGGAGGCCGGTCGGATAGTACCGCTGGTGGTGGAATTTGCCGATGGTCACCGGCTGAGGATCTCCCCACGCCACCGCTGGCGGTTCTGGCGGCGGCCATTGCGGTCGTTTGTGACCGCCCCTGTCGAGGCGGTGGAATGACCCGCCCAGGAATCCTGCGGCGACCGTCGGCGGTGGCATGCGGCCCTTGGCCTGAGCAGATCCCGCCGCTGCTGCGCCGCATCTACGGGGCACGCGGTGCGCTCAACGCGGAGCAGGCGCGTCCCCGGCTCACCGATCTGTTGCCGCCTGACGGGATGATGGGGCTGGCTGCGGCGACCGCGCTGCTGGCGGCGGCCATCGCGGACGATCGTCATATCCTGGTGGTGGGAGATTTTGACTGCGATGGCGCGACTGCGTGCGCCGTCGCGGTACGCGGGTTGCGGATGCTCGGCGCGCGACGCGTCTCCCATGCCGTCCCCAACCGGGCCGTGCACGGCTACGGGCTGTCGCCGGCGCTGGTAGCGGAACTGGCGGTCATGCAGCCCGATCTGCTGGTCACGGTCGATCACGGCATCGCGTGCCACGCCGGCATCACCGCCGCCAAGGCGCTGGGTTGGCAGGTGCTGGTGACCGATCACCACCTGCCCGGCGACACGCTGCCGCCGGCCGACGCCATTGTTGATCCCAACCAGCCCGGCGATACCTTCCCCAGCAAGGTGCTCGCCGGCGTCGGGGTGATGTTCTACGTGCTGCTGGCGCTGCGCCGGCGGCTGTTGGCTGACGGCACGCTGGATGGCGGATCCACCGGGCGCGGTCCGGACCTGAGCCGGTTGCTCGATCTGGTGGCGGTCGGCACCGTCGCCGATCTGGTGCCGCTGGATGCCAACAACCGCGCCCTGGTCGCCGCCGGCCTGCGCCGCTTGCGCGCCGGGCAGGGCTGCGCCGGCCTGCAGGCGCTGATCGAAGTCGCCCAGCGCGATCCGGCACGTCTCAGTGCCAGCGACATCGGTTTCGCCGTGGCGCCGCGACTCAATGCCGCCGGCCGGCTGGAAGACATGGCCTTGGGCATCGAGTGTCTGATCACCGACGATCTCGCGCACGCCCGCGAGATCGCCGCGTCACTCAACCGGATCAATACCGAACGCCGTGCGGTCCAGCAGCAGATGACCGACGAGGCCGAAACCGCGTTCGCCAAGGTGCTGGTGGACACCAGCGACGTACCGTTGGCGGCGTGCCTGTTCGACGCCGGCTGGCACCCCGGTGTCGTGGGGCTGGTGGCCTCCAAGATGAAGGAGCGGCTGCACCGGCCGGCCATCGCGTTCGCCCCTGCCGAGCCAGGCGGCGACACGCTGCGCGGGTCGGCGCGCTCGATTCCCGGCTTCCACATCCGCGATGCGTTGGCGATGGTCGATGCGCGCCACCCGAACCTGATCGAGCGTTTCGGGGGGCATGCAATGGCCGCCGGTCTGTCGCTGCCGTTGGCCTCGTTGGACGCGTTTACGCGCGCGTTCCGCGAGTGTGTGGAGCAGACCATGCTGCCCGAACTACTGAATGCGCAGGTCCCCAGCGACGGCGAGCTTGCCGCGGACGAATTCAACCGTCGCAGCGCCGACGCACTGCGGGAGGGCGGCCCATGGGGGCAGGGATTTCCGGAGCCCCAGTTTGACGGCGAGTTCGACGTGCTGGGGTGGCGGATCGTTGGCCAGAAACACCTGAAGCTCGAGTTGGCGTTCGAGGGCCGCCGTCTGAACGCGATCCATTTCGGCGGCTGGAACGAGGTCGAACCGCCCGCCCGGGTGCGCCTCGCCTTCCGGTTGGAAGCCGACGACTACCGCGGTGGCGA
>JBDSPO010000072.1:0-8690 GCA_039930265.1 Lysobacter sp.
GATGTACTGCATCGCCGCCGACTCGGACGCCGTTGCCGCCACCACCACCGTGTGCGCCATCGCGCCGTGCTCTTCCAGCTTGCGCACGATGTTGGCCACGGTCGAGGCCTTCTGGCCGATCGCGACGTACACGCACTTGATGCCGGTGTGCTTCTGGTTGATCACCGCATCGATCGCCATCGCGGTCTTGCCGGTCTGACGGTCGCCGATGATCAGCTCGCGCTGGCCACGGCCGATCGGGATCATGGCATCGACCGACTTGTAGCCGGTCTGCACGGGCTGGTCGACCGACTTGCGCCAGATCACGCCGGGCGCAACGCGCTCCACAGGGGCGGACAGCTTGGCGTCGATCGGGCCCTTGCCGTCGATCGGCTCACCCAGTGCGTTCACCACGCGACCGAGCAGTTCCGGACCGATCGGCACTTCCAGGATGCGGCCCGTGGTCTTGGCCACGTCGCCTTCGCGCAGGTTCTCGTAGCCGCCCAGGACCACGGCGCCGACCGAGTCGCGCTCCAGATTCAGGGCCAGCGCGAAGATGTTGTTGGGCAGTTCGATCATTTCGCCCTGCATCACATCAGCCAGGCCGTGGATTCGCACGATACCGTCGGCCACCGAGGTCACGGTACCTTCGTTGCGCGACTCCGCGGACAGCTTGACCTTCTCGATGCGGGTCTTGATCAGCTCACTGATTTCGGACGGGTTGAGCGTGGTTTGCATGGGGGTTTCCCTGGTACCCGGCGCGTGCGCCGGAAGTAAATGATTCGGAACTGCGATTGGGGGCGATCAGCTGGCCAGAGCCGACTGCATGCGCGAAAGCTTGCTCTTCAGCGAGCCGTCGATAACCACGTCGCCCGCGTCGATCACCGCGCCACCGATCAGCGACTCATCGACCGCTGTTTCCAGCTCGACCTCGCGACCGAAGCGGCGCTTCAAGCCGACGCGGATGGACTCCAGCTCCGAGGCGGGCAGTGGGCTGGCGGATGTGACGCGCGCCTTGACCACCCGGTTGGCTTCCGCACGCAGTTGCTCGAACATGCCGGCGATCTCGGGCAGCAGGGGCAGTCGACGGTTGGAAGCCAGCAATTCGATGAAGCGACCGAATGCGTCACCGGCGTCGTCCACCGCGAGCAGCGCGGCTGCCTCGGTGTTCGACAGCTGGGGATGGCTCAGCAGCGCGTCCACCTTGGGGTCGGCGGCGATACGGGTGGCAAGCGCGAGCGCCTGCGACCAGGTGGCCGCCTGGCCGGCCCCGCTGGCCGCGGCAAACGCGGCGCGGGCATAGGGTCGGGCGAGGGTCAGGGTCTGGCTCATTGCTCAGGACATCCGGTCGTTGGCTGGATCAAAGCTGGGCGGCGAGTTCGTCGAGCAACACCTTGTGGGCGTTGGCGTCGATTTCGCGGCGCAGCAGTTTCTCGGCACCACTGACGGCCAGCGACGACACCTGCTTGCGCAGATCCTCGCGGGCACGGTTCTGGGCGGCCACGATTTCGGCATCGGCCATCGCCTTCTGGCGGGTGGCTTCGACCATCGCGTCCGTCTTGGCCTGCTCAATGATCTGGTTGGCGCGCTGATGCGCCTGGTCGATCACTTCGTTGGCCTTGGTGCGGGCCTCGCGCATGGCGGCATCGACGCTTTGCTGCGCCTGTGCCAAATCATGCTGGCTGCGCTCGGCAGCCGCGAGTCCGTCGGCAATCTTCTTCTGGCGTTCTTCAATCGCCCGATTCATGGGCGGCCAGATGAACTTCATGGTGAACCAGATGAGCAACGCGAACGAGATCATCTGACCAAAGAAGGTCATGTTGATATTCATGACAGCTCCGTATGCGGGCTGCGGGCGCGGACGCCCGGGAAGCGCGCCCGGAAATCCGGACGCGCGGGTTGAAGCAGGTCGATCAACCGACGTTCAGCGCGCCCAGCAGCGGGTTGCCGAAGGCGAACAGCAGGCCAACGGCCAGCGCGATGATGAACGCGGCGTCGATCAGGCCGGCCAGCAGGAACATGCGGCCCTGCAGCATCGGCACCAACTCGGGCTGGCGCGCGGCCGACTCGAGGAACTTGGCGCCCATGATCGCGATGCCGAGGCATGCGCCGATCGAGCCCAGACCGACCATCATGCCGATCGCGATCGCGGTCAGGCCCTGCACACTGGCGATAAATTCCATGGTTTTCTCCTACTGAAACGTTTGGTTTGGATTGGCGGATGGATGACACATTGAAAAGCGGTGAAACATGGAGCGATGACGCGATCAATGACTCTCGTAGGCGCCAGCGATGTAGACGACCGAGAGAATCATGAAAATGAAGGCCTGCAGCAGCACGATCAGGATGTGGAACACAGCCCAGGCGAAGTTGAACAGCACACCGGGCACGAACATCAACAGGCCACCGCCCAGCAGACCGGCGATGAGCATGAACACCAGCTCGCCACCGTACATGTTGCCGAACAGTCGCATCGCCAGTGATACCGGCTTGACGCAGTACTCGATGACGTTGAGACCCAGGTTCGCGGGCATCAGCACGGCGCGGGTTACCGGATTCTCGGCGGCGAACGGCGAGGTCAACAGCTCCTTGCCGAAGCCAAAGCCACCCTTGGCCTTGATCGAGTGATACAGGATCAGGAAAAACACGACGACGGACATCGCCGCGGTGGTATTCAGGTCGGCGGTCGGCACCCATCGGAAGTACGTGTGGGCGGCCACTTCGGCACCCGCCACGGCCTGGATCGCCACGCCGGGCGCATCCAGCGGCAGCAGATCCATCGCGTTCATCAACACGACCCACATGAAGATCGTGATCGCCAGCGGCGTGATCGAGCTGCGGTCGCCGTGGAAGTTGTCCTTCACCTGGTTGTCGACAAACTCCATCGCCATCTCGACAAAGGCCTGGCCTTTGGAGGGGACCCCGGAGGTCGCCTTGCGCGCGTAGAAGCCGAACCATCCGATGAATATCAGGCCGCACACCAGTGACACCACCCACGTATCAATGTGGAAGGCAAAGCCGCCCAGATCGATCGTGTTCTGCAGCAGGTGATGCTGGATGTATTCGTTCAGGCCGCCAGAGCCGGTCTGTTCACTCACGAAGGACACCTTCTCGATTCAGGATTTGGGCCAGCACGAAGGCCAGCATCGTTGCCACAACCGCTACCAGCATCGGCAGCGGCGGCAACTTGAACCCCGCCAGACCCAGCGCGAGGACTGCAAACACCACCAACCATTTCAACAGCACGCCGGCCAACAAGCGACCGATGACGGCACCGGCCGCCTGCACCCCACCCCCCAGCGACACCAGGGCCGCCACGGCACCACCGGCGACCACCGCGAACCCGCCGACCAGTGCCGCCAGCGCGGAATCCGCACTCTGGGCAAGGAAGGCCAGCGAGGCCAGCGCCGTCGCGCCCGCCTGGTAGACGGTCGCGCGCAACGCCAACCGGCGCCCTGCGGACATGGGATCGTGCACGCTCGGCTCGTCGGTCATGGAGGACGGGCAGACAAACGCCCAATGAAGCCGCCGAATTATAGAGGGCGGCGGCGCTGGCGGCAACTGTCACCATGCCCTCACACACTGGCAGATGAACAACACCGATCTTTGGCGCTTATCCGCGGTTCCTGCGGAACCTTCCGGACCACCACGGGTCAATAACTGGGCACCCGCCGCCCCTCTCTCCTCGTCAAGGCAACCGGCAGCGGCGGGTTCGAAGCCCCGGCCTGATCCGCCGGGGCTTCTTCTTGTCCGCCGAACCGGTCAGGCCTTCTTCTTGGGCGCGTACAGATCGGTGATGGTGCCGTCGAACATCTCCGCCGCCATGGCGACCGACTCCGACAGGGTCGGATGCGGATGGATGGTGTGGGCGATGTCGCCGACCTCACAGCCCATCTCGATCGCCAGCGCGACCTCGGAGATCAGGTCGCCGGCATGCACACCCACGATTCCACCGCCGATGACGCGTTGGGTGGCCTCGTCGAACAGCAGTTTGGTGAAGCCCTCGGTGCGGCCGATGCCGATCGCGCGCCCCGAGGCCGCCCACGGGAACTTGCCGACGCCGACCTTGAGCCCGCGCGCCTTGGCCTCGTTCTCGGTGACGCCGACCCAGGCTATTTCCGGGTCGGTATAGGCAACCGAGGGAATCACCCGCGCCACCCACTCCTTCTTTTCGCCCGCGGCAACCTCGGCCGCCAATTTGGCCTCGTGGGTCGCCTTGTGCGCCAGCATCGGATTGCCGATGAGATCGCCGATGGCAAAGATGTGGGGCGCGGTAGTACGCATCTGGCGGTCGACCGGAATAAAGCCGCGTTCGGTGACCTCAACGCCCGCCGCTTCGGCCTGCAGCTTGCCGCCGTTGGGTGCGCGCCCGACGGCGACCAGCACGCGGTCGAACAACTGTGCTTCCGGTGCCTTGCCGCCTTCCACGGCCGGCTCGAAGGTGACCTTGAGCCCCTTCTTCTGCGCTTCCACGCCGGCGGCCTTGACCTGCAGGTGGATGGTCACGCCCTGCTTCTGCAGGCGGTCGGCCAGCGGCTTGACCAGGTCCTTGTCGGTGCCGGGCATCAGCTGGTCCATGAACTCGACCACGGTGACGGCGCTGCCCAGCGCGCTGTAGACGGTGGCCATTTCCAGACCGATGATGCCGCCGCCGACCACGAGCAGCTGTGTGGGCACGTCGGCCAGTTCCAGCGCGTCGGTGGAGTCCATCACCCGCGGGTCGTCCCACGGGAAGCCCGGCAGCTTCACCGCCTGGCTGCCGGCAGCGATGACGCACTGGCGGAACGCCACCAGCCGGCTGCTGCCATCGGCCGCGGTCACTTCCAACTCGTTGGCCGACAGGAACTGCCCGACCCCGGCGACCACGCGCACCTTGCGCTGACGCGCCATGCCGGCCAGCCCCTTGGTGAGCTGGCTGACGACCTTGTCCTTGTACCCGCGCAGCTTGTCCAGGGTGATCGCCGGCTTGCCGAACGTGATGCCCATGGCATCGGCGTGGCTGGCACTGTCGATCACCGCCGCGGCGTGCAGCAGCGCCTTGGAGGGAATGCAGCCGACGTTGAGGCAGACGCCGCCGAGGTCGGGATAGCGCTCCACCAGCACCGTGTCCAGGCCAAGGTCCGCCGCCCGGAAGGCTGCCGTGTAGCCGCCTGGGCCGGCACCCAGCACCAGCAAGCCACACTCGACATCGGCCTTGCGCCCGCTCGGCGGGGCCGGTTTCGGGCCGCTGCCTGGCGGCACTGCCGCGGCATCGGAGCTTGCGCTCGGCGCCGCGGCCGCTTGGGCGCTCGGCGCCGTTGCGTCAGCGGCTTGCTTCGGCGCTGCCGGCGAACCCGTGCTGGCCTGCGCGTTGCCGGCCGCCAGCGTGGCGTCGGTCGTCTTGACGTCGGCGGGCTGGGCGTCATCCGCCCGGGTGGTCGCCGCAGCGCCCTCGCCCGCCGTCGCATCCGCCGTCTCCAGCACCGCAATCACCGCGCCATCGGCCACGCTGTCGCCGACCTTGACCCGCAATTCGCGAATCACGCCGGCTGCGCTGGAGGGCACCTCCATGGTTGCCTTGTCCGACTCCAGCGTGACCAGGCCCTGATCGACCTGCACGGTGTCACCGACCGCGACCAGCACCTCGATCACCGGTACGCCGTCGTAGTCGCCAATGTCGGGAACCTTGATCTCGATCTGTGCCATGTCTATGCCTCTTGGAGCCGCTCGCACGCAGCGGTGCGCGGCGGCGGTAGCGGGTGACGGCGCCCGCAGGTCGCCGTCAATTGAATGGGGAAAGTGCGCTACCGACCGCGGACACCGCCGGGAGCCGCCCGCTGCGCGAGCGTCCGGATCACAGCAGGACCCGGCGCATGTCGGCCAGCACCTGCGCCAGATACGTGGCGAAGCGCGCGGCCGCGGCGCCGTCGATCACCCGATGGTCGTAGCTCAGCGACAGCGGCAGCATCAGGCGCGGTTTGAACTTGTCCCCGTTCCAGACCGGCTGGATCGACGCGCGCGAGACACCCAGGATCGCGACCTCCGGTGCGTTGACAATCGGGGTGAACCGGGTGCCACCGATGCCGCCCAGCGAGCTGATGGTGAAACAGCCGCCGCTCATCTGCGCGGGGCCGAGCTTGCCGTCGCGCGCCTTGGCAGCCAGCTCGCCGGTCTCCATGGCGATTTCCATCACGCCCTTGGTGTCGCAATCACGCACCACCGGCACGACCAGGCCGTTGGGGGTGTCGGCGGCGAAACCGATATGGAAGTACTGCTTCAGCACCAGGTTCTCGCCACCGGCATCCAGCGAGGCATTGAAGTCCGGGAATTTCTTCAGCGCGCTGACGCTTGCCTTCATCAGGAAGGCGAGCATTGTCAGCTTGGTCGCGCCGCCCTTGGCGATGACACGCTCGTTTTCCTTGTTCAGCTCGACGCGCAGGTCTTCCAGAGCGGTGATGTCCGCGTCCTCGAACTGGGTGACATGCGGAATCATTGCCCAGTTGCGCGACAGGTTGGCGCCGGCGATCTTCTGGATGCGGCTGAGTGCTCGGGTCTCGATCGGACCGAATTTGGCGAAGTCGACTTTGGGCCAGGGGAGCAGGCTCAAGCCGTTCCCGGCCGCAGCCGCGCCGGCTGCTGCGCCGCCCGACTGCATGGCCTGCTTGACGAATTGCTGGACGTCGTCCTTGTTGATCCGGCCGCCGCGCTGGCTGCCCTGAACCTGCAGCAGGTCCACGCCCAGCTCGCGTGCAAACAGGCGCACCGCAGGACTGGCGTAGGGAACCTTGCCCGGTAGCAGTTCGTCAGCACTGAAGGCGACCGGCGGCGATTGTCGCGGCGTGTCCGCCGCGGACGCCGACGCGATCTCGCGCTGCGCCAGCATGTCGGGGGTGCCCACCGCGACGGGCTCGACCGCGGTCGCGGTCTCGACGGTGCGCGTTTCCGCGGATGCTGCAGGAGGCTGGGCACGCGGCGGCTCGGGCGCGCTTGCCGGAGCGCGGGTGCCGGCCGTGGCAGCGACCGGGGCGTCGGCGGTGTCTGCTTCAGGCTCGATCATCGCCACCACGAAACCCTCGGCGATCTCGTCACCCACGGCCACCCGCAGCTCACGGATCACCCCGGCCATCGGTGACGGCACTTCCATGGTCGCCTTGTCGGACTCCAGCGTGACCAGGCCCTGGTCCAGCTGCACCGTGTCCCCCACCGCGACCAATACCTCGATCACCGGCACGCCGTCGTAACCGCCGATGTCCGGGACCCGTGCTTCCTTCAACTCAGCCATGTGCGGCTCCGACCTGCATCAAAACCCTATTGTGGCCGTTGCCGGCGGGACGCGCCAACCTCACTGCCGCCCCGGTCGCGCGGCGGTAGAGGCCGCGTGCAGCGCGGCGCCGTCCGCGTCCACGACCTGGGTGACATCGATTTTGCGCCCCGTTCAGCTGGATTGCGCCTCGCTCTTGCGCGTGTCGCAATCGCCCTCCGTCGCCGGAGGCATACAGGTAAGCGATTGTATTTAAACGACACTGGCCCAACGCGCCGCGGTCAAGCATGCATTCAGGGCAGCGCTGTTACGCGCGCATCGCGAGGCGCCGGTGCGACCGGAAAAGTTCCGTCACTCCAAACGCCCCGCACAAGCCATGTTCATTTCGAGGTGGCTAGGGTGGCCTCGCCTTCCAGCACACCGGTCGGCTCCCCCACAAGTCACAAGAAACTTGGAGTTCCCCATGATCCGTTTCAGCCACCTCTCGATTGCCCTGTTGGGCGCCATGGCCCTTGCGCCGACCGCCTTCGCCCAGGACGCCTCCACTGACACCGGCGCCAAGCGCTTTGCCGTCGTCGGAGGCTTTGCCATGAGCGAGCCGACCAGCAACCCCTCCATCACCGGTGCACGCACCCAGGTCGACGGCGGTACCGCTGCCACGCTGAGCGCAAGCTACTACATCAATGACAACATCGCGGTCGAAGCGTGGGGCGCGGCCGACAAGTTCGACCATCGCCTGCGCAACGCGCAGGGCGGCAAGCTCGGCACGGTCGAGGCGCAGCCTTACGCCGTCAGCGCCCAGTACCACTTCGGCACCAGCGACAAGATCGTGCGTCCGTTCGTCGGCCTGGGCTATTACGAGGCCAACTACGACGGCGAGAAGGCCGAGCCGACCGGCGCACTGGCGGGCCAGCGCATCGGCGTGGAAACCGCCAAGGGCGCGATGGCCACGGCTGGCGTGGATGTCGCGCTGAGCCCGATGTGGTTTGCGCGCGCCGACGTGCGCTACCTGCAGGGCGATTCGGACGTGAAGCTCAACGGTACCAAGGTGGGCAACGCCGAACTCAATCCGGTGGTGCTGGGCCTGGGCCTGGGCGCGCGGTTCTGATGGCGCACAGCCGTTACGGGCACGCTTGACGCAATGACGTTTTGATTGTGTTGCTGGCGTTCCGGACCGTCGGGGTCCCGGACGTCAGTGCATGATCCGCGGCGGGCCTTCGGGCCCGTCTTTGTTTGCGCCGTGCGCGTTGCCGGCCACTCCTTCATCGGCGCGCACGCGCTCGCGTCGAAGCATGTACAGGCCGCTGGCGATGATGATGCCGGCGCCCAGCCATGTGATCGCATCGGGCAACACGCCCCAGATGCTGACGTCCAGCAACACGCCCCACACCAGGGCGGTGTATTCCAGCGGCGCCAGCAGCGATGCGGAGCCTGAGCGGAACGCCGCGGTGATCGCGTACTGGCCGATGGC
>JBDSPO010000073.1:0-5071 GCA_039930265.1 Lysobacter sp.
ACGATCGAATCGTCCACCAGCAGCACCACCCGGTTGCGGAACTCCAGCGGAATCGGATTGAGCTTGCGGCGCACCGATTTGGCCCGCATTTCCTGGCCCGGCATGATGAAGGTCCGGCCGACGTAACGGTTCTTGATGAACCCCTCGCGGTATTTGATTCCCAGCACATTGGCCACTTCCAGCGCCGCGTCCCGCGAGGAGTCGGGGATCGGAATCACCGTATCGATGTCATGGTCCGGACGCAGTCGCAGGATCTTCTCGCCGAGCTTCTGCCCCATGCGCATGCGCGCCTTGTGCACCGACACGTCATCGATCATCGAGTCGGGCCGGGCGAAGTAGACGTACTCGAAGATGCACGGGGTATGCACGCCGGGGGCAACGCACTGGCGCGCGTGCAGCGTGCCGTCGTTGGTGATCACGATCGCCTCGCCGGGCTGGACATCGCGCACGCGCTTGAACCCGGTCAGGTCGAAAGCCACCGACTCCGACGCAACCGCGTATTCGTCACCCTTGGGGCCGGTGCGCTTGCCCAGCACCAGCGGGCGGATCCCATTGGGATCCCGGAATGCAACCAGCCCCAGACCGAGCACTGTGGCGACCACCGCGTAACCGCCAACGCACCGACGGTAAACACCGCTGACCGCATGAAAGGCGGTTTCCGGAGACAGCGGCTCCAGCACACCCATTTCGTGGGCGAACACGTTCAGCAGCACTTCGGAATCCGACTCGGTATTGACGTTGCGGCGATCCTGCTGGAAGAGCTCGCGGCGCAGCGCATCGGCATTGATCAGGTTGCCGTTGTGGGCCAGCGCGATGCCGTACGGCGAATTGACATAGAACGGCTGCGCCTCGTCGTCGCCCTCGCTGCCGGCGGTCGGGTAGCGGCAATGGCCGATCCCGACGTGGCCGACCATCCGCCGCATGACCACGTCATCGAACACGTCGCTGACCAGGCCGTTGCCCTTGTGCAGCAACAAACGATGGCCCTCGGCGGTGGCGATCCCCGCCGCGTCCTGACCGCGATGCTGGAGGACGAGCAGTGCGTCGTAGAGCTGTGCCGCGACGTCCTGGTGGCCAACGATTCCGATGATGCCGCACATGACTGGTATTCCTGGTTGGTTGCAACAAAAACGGACAGCGGCGCGGGCACCCCTGCGAGATGGGAATCAGTCGCCGCGCGGAGCCAGCACCGAGTCGGCTTGGCCGCCGTTTCTCTGACGGGCGGGCGCAGGCGTCGGCAACGGCTGCTCGGTGGCCGCCGCTCCGTGCGCCGGCTCGTCCACGGGCATGGGCGATGCCGAGCCGACGGACGCCGCCGCGGCTCCCTTGAGCATCGATAAATGGTCAGAGGACAACAACGCAGGCCGCGCGGCGTCGCCCTGCAGATCGACCTGGTCGGCAACCCAGGCCGGCAGGAACGCACGCAACAGCTGCGCGCCCGGCAGCAGCACCGGCACAACCCGCGACTGCTGCCACGAGGGCTCGCGCGGGAGCTCGCTCAGGCCGAGCAACAGCAGCAAGGCACACGCAATCACGGCGCCGCGCACGGTGCCAAGCGCCAGTCCAAGAATCCGGTCCACGCCTGAAAGGCCCACCGAGTGCACCAACGTGCGCAGCATCCAGCCGAGAATCCCGACCACCACCATCACCACGACGAACGCCAGCGCATAGCCCGCAAACAGTTGGCCTGCGCTCGGCTCGCCGTCGCCGGCCAGCAGCAGCGCCACCTGCGCACCGAACTGGAATGCCGCCCACCCCGCCAGCAACCACGCCGCCAGCGAGGCGAGCACGCCGATCATGCCGCGCATCAGGCCGAACAGCGCCGACACTCCGACAATCGCAAGCAACGCCCAATCGATCGCAATCATCGCGGTGTCCGGCTACGACTCACGGATGCGAGCGCACAAAACCATTCGTGCCCAACTTGCCGGCGACCTGCGCCTTGAGCTGGTCGGCGGCGGCACGATCGGCGACGGGTCCCACCTGGACCCTATTGAGCACGGCGCCGTCCGCATTGCGCACCTGCTCGACAAAGGCGCTCATGCCCTGGCTGCGGGCGCGATCGCGTAATGCGACAGCTTCCGCTTCGTTGCCGAATGCTCCCAACTGGACGACGAAGCCCACGCCACTGGCGGCGGGAGCCGCTGCCTTGACAGCAGGGCGCGGCGCGGGATCGACCTGAGGCGGCTTGGCAATGACAGCGACGGGCTTGGCGGGTTCGGGCTTGGCCGGCTCCGGCTTGGGTGGCTGCGATTTTGCCGGCTCGGGTTTTGCGGCAGGCGCAACCGCCACGGTTCCCGGAACCGCCGCCGCCGGTCGCGGCACAACTGCGGTGGAGGCGCCAGTGTCCGCGTCCAGCACCACCACCTTCGCGCCCACGTCCTGACGGACACTGCCCGACGCGATCCGCGCCGCCTCGGCGTCGGCATTGGTCTGAAACGGTCCGATGCGCACCCGGTGCAGGCTGCGACCGTTGCTGGTCACCGCCTCCTGGTATCCCGGAAGGCCGGCCGCTCTCAGTGCGTCAACCACCCGTCCGGCGTCGGACTGGCTCGCATAGCTGCCAAAGCCGACGGCGTAGTTGCCGGCGGCTACTGTCGCGGCAGCTATTGCCGTCGCTGCGGGACCACCGGTCGCTTCGGCATCGCGCGCGGCGCGGGTGTCCACCGTAGGCAAGGCGTCAGCGCTCGGGGGCGTGGCGTCCGGGGCGGTCACGCTGGCACCGCTGCCTGGCGCAGGCGTCACCAGCGGAAGTTCGCGGGTTTCAAATCCGCTCTTCGGCGTTCCTGGAAGGTCGAGCGAAATGTCCGACACCCCGCTCTCGGGGGCGGGGCCCTTGATCAACATGGGCAGGAAGATCACCGCGACCGCGACCAGCACGGCGGCACCGATCAGGCGCTGTTTGAGGGCAGGTTCCATCGGATCTCGCAGGCAATGGGGGAAATGCCGGTCAAATTATACCCCGGTGCCATCGCTGAACCGGGTCGCCTACCTGCATGTGGCGCGGCGGTTCAGCTCAGTGTTGTCCGATGCATGGCTTCCAGCACCGGCAGCGCCTCGGCGACGGTGTGGAAAGACCCGAACACCAGCACGCGATCGCCGCGCTCCGCGCCAGACACTGCGGCCGCCACCGCCTCCGCCACCGTGCCGTGTCGGTGACCCGCAGCGGCTGCGGTTCCGCCGAGGCGCGCCGCAAACTCGTCGACCCCGGTTCCACGGGGTGCATGCAGTGGCAAGCCCGCCAGATGCCAGTGGGTCACCGCTGCAGCCAACGCGCCGACGACCCCCGACGCATCCTTGTCGATCAACGCGGCGTACACCGCGCGGGTGACGCCTGCCACGGGGGTGGCCTGCAGCCATTGCGCCAGCGCCCGCGCGGCCTGCGGATTGTGGCCGACGTCCACCACGACCTCCACCCCCTCGATATCAAATCGCTGCAGCCTGCCGCGGATGCGCGCGGCTTCGATCCCGCGGATCACCGCGTCATCGGACGGGGAGCGCTCCAGCGTGCGCAGCGCGGCGATCGCCACCGCGGCATTGCGCAGTTGCACTGCCCCGCAGATGGCGGGAACCGGCAGGTCGATCCGGTGTCCGACCTCGCGCCAGCGCCACTGACCGGGCAGCACGGCATCCGGCCCGTCGCTATCCAGACCCTTGCCGCCGGGAAGATCGACGAAGAAATCGAGCCGATCCGCAGCGTCTTTGCACCGATCGCGTAGGCATGGCGCAGAACACTCGATGGCGGGTCGTCGTCACCCAGCACCAGCGGCTTCCAGGCGCGCGCGATCCCGGCCTTCTCATGCCCGATCGCCTCCCGCCCCTCGCCCAGATAGTCCTGATGGTCCACGTCGACGGTGGTGATCACCGCCACGTCCGGATCCACCAGATTGGTGGCATCCAGACGTCCGCCCAACCCCACCTCGAGGATCGCCAGATCCAGATCCGCGCGCTCGAACAGCCACAGCGCCGCCAGCGTGCCGTATTCGAAGTAGGTCAGCGGCGTGTCGCCACGCGCGGCCTCGATCGCCTCGAACGCCGCCACTATCGCGGCATCCTCTGCGTCGACGCCGTCGATCCGGAGTCGTTCGTTGTACGTCAGCAGATGGGGCGAGGTGTAGGCACCGACCCGCCACCCTGCTGCCCGCGCGATCGCCTCGATGAAGGCGACCGTCGAGCCCTTGCCGTTGGTGCCGCCCACTGTGATGACCGCCCGCGCCGCTCGCCCCAGGCCTAGCCGGCCGGCGACGGCAGCGATCCGCTCCAGCCCCATGTCGATCGACTTGGGATGCAGTTGCTCGATACGATCGAGCCATTGGGTCAAGTTCATGGCGAGCACTCGCAGGACACTAACGGGGGACGCCGGCCTTGCGGCCGCACCTACAGCGCGCGGTGCACCGCTTCGCCGAACAGCGCGGTGTGGTGCGAACAGTCGTTCAGACGCACCACCTCAAGGTCTTCCAGACACGTGCCTTCCAGCAGGTTGAGCGTGGTCGGCGCCTGGCGGAAGGTCCAGGTCCGCGCGAAGGGAATTCCCAGGACCTTGCACAACAGCATGCGATTGACCGCGTCATGGGCGACCACCAGCAGAGTGTCGTGCTCGCCAAGTCCTTCCATCGCCCGCCCGAACGCCGGCCAGGCGCGGTCGAACACCAGTTGCAGGGATTCGCCGCCCGGCATCAGCACTTCGTCGGGTGCTTCGCGCCAGCGCTTCAGCAGCTCCGGATCGCGCTCGTGGATCTCACTGGCCAACAGGCCTTCCCAGCTGCCGTGGGCGATTTCACTCAGGTCCGCATCCGTGCGCAGCATGCCGTGGCGGTGTTCGCCCAGCGCCAGCTCGGCGGTCCGGCGCGCGCGCGACAGTGGCGAGGCGACTGCACGGGTGATCTCGATGTCATGCAGTCGGGCGCCCAGTGCGCGGGCCTGGCCCTCGCCGATCTCCGACAAGGGGATGTCGACCTGACCCTGATAACGGCCTTCGGCATTCCAGAGGGTTTCGCCGTGACGGGCAAGGATGATTTTCATACGGAAGCTCGAAGTAATGGCGCTGGAACGGGAGTGCCATTCTGGCCCA
>JBDSPO010000074.1:0-5771 GCA_039930265.1 Lysobacter sp.
ACGTCCACCTGGCGGATACGCGAACCGGTGACTTCGATACGGTCCAGGGTGGTGGCCTTGGCAGCCGGAGTGGCGTCCTGAGCGCCGGCAATAGCCGGCACAAGTGCCACTGCGACGGCGGCCGGCAGCATGCCGAGACGCAGCGCGGGGCGCAAATTGCGGTAATTCATCGGGGTCAATCTCCAATAACGTTATGGGCGTGTTAAACGCCCCGAACACGCTACGGCCGAAGTGAAGAACCTGCTTTGCGTAAGTCACCCGGTGACTTTGCCGAATCTGCCCGCAAGGAGGCGGCCGCCTGTTTGCGATAGTTGGTGGCCGACGTCTGATAGCGAGCCCGGAAGGCGCGGGCGAAGCTGCAGCAGTTTTCGAAGCCCGACGCGGCCGCAACTTCGCCGACCATCATCTGACTGTTGCGCAGCAGTTCGGCGGCCTGCTCAAGGCGCATCCGCGCCGAGGCTGATTGAGGGCTCTCCCCGTACAGACCGTGGAAGGTCTTGGAGAAGTACCAGCTGGAGAAGCTGGTCAGCTCAGCCAACTCGCTGATGCGCACCACCCGGTCGCGGTTCCCGTGCAGATACATGCGGGCACGCTGCAAGCGCCCGAACACTTGGCGCTTGCGCCGACGTGAACGACCGGGACACAGGGGGATATCGGCACTCATTTCGCTCTGCAGGGACACCAGCTGCAGGATCAACGGTCGCAGAATGCCCGTGGTCGCCGCGGCATCGAGGCCCGGCGCGCCGGCAAGGCGCGCGGCGGCAGATCGCCACAGCTTGAGAAACATGCGGGCTTCCTGCGCCCGCAGTCGCCCGCTACCGGGGTAGAGGCCCGGTTCGGCCAACTCGCCCGCCGCTCGCATCAGGTCCGCACCCAGCCCCAAGCCCACGCACACACCGTGACGATCGCCCTGGATGATCGGCTTGGAATCGCGCTCGAACGCGATCCAGTCACCCCGCCGCAACCTGAACTTGCCTTCGCGCGCTTCCACCCAGGAGCTGCCGCGCAGTTGCACCCAGACGTTGAAGATGGTGGCGGGCAGCTGCACGCTGCCCAGCCGGGATACGCCGAGGCAATGCGCCTGCGATTCGCTCTCACCAGACTCGACATGCAACTGCTGACCGCGATCAGCCCACACCAGACTCTTCATTAGTACCCCTGCGCCAACGTGCCTGAGAAGGCCCGGATGTTTGCTGGATCGGCTGGGAGAGTCCCGCGGGTTTGCCTAAATTTGCCCGAAATTGTGCCGAATCAGTTGCCGAACAATTTACGAAGGCACTTTATCATTGTATTTCAATGAGTTGCTGAACCGCTCGCGGGAGCGGGTTCGGGCGCGTCGAACGTGGCAAATCCGATATCGCCGCCGTCGTACTCCGCCAGAGTCAGGTAAATCCTGCGGGTGCGCGGATCGAAGGTGAATGCTCGCGTGGCAGCGCGGCGGACAGGGTCCAGACATTGGTCGGCTGCGCTGACCGCGGTGGCGTCGGCACTATGATGGGTCAGCAACGCGGAACAGTCGGGGGTTCGCCGAACCAGGTAGGTACCCCCGTCTCCGGCCGCCGTCCATGCGTCATGCCAAGGCGCTGGCGCGCCCCCCGGCGAGAACCGCTGGACGCTGGCAGGATCCAGATCCAGACCTGCTTGCCACAGGCCCGGATCGGAGCGCCGTGCGAACAACAGCCGATTCTGCGATGCGTCCACCTGGACCCGGACCACATCATCCAGCGTGGCGATAGCGCTGTCGGGGCGGCCAACGTCGTCAAACAGGCTCAATTGGAGGCGGCCGTCCCCGGCGTCGGCCAGCACCAGCAGACGCTGATCAGGGCCTTTCGGTCCCGGCACATACAGCGCCTGCTCGGGCGCCGTCACCGACTGGGGCAGTGGCAGGCGGCGTACGCGATTGCGCGCGGGGTCCACCTCATACACGCCGAGAGTCGCGGGACTCCCGTCTTCCTGACCCGCCCTGACCGGTTCTGCGGTGCCCACCACCAGTACGCGCCCGCTGTCGCTGGACCACGAGGCGGGCTGCCGGGAGTCCGGTCGAATGCCTTCCAGCAGCCGCAGCGATGCCGGCTCATCGACCTCACCCCACCACAGGCCCAGCGGTCCGGCCCGGTCGGAGACAAACACCAGCTGGCGGCCGTCGGGCGCAATGGACGGCACCCGATCGCGACCGGACGAGGCGAACAGGCGCTCCCCCCCGCCCGCCGCTGCGCTGTCGCCGCCGGTGCTGAAGCGATAGATACCGAACCGGGGATGGCGAATCACATACGCCAGCGCCGGTACGTTGCCCGCCAGGGACGGCTGCTCGCTGTCCTCCACGCCGAGATCGGTGTGGGTGCCGGTGGCCAGCTGGAACCGGTACATGCGGCTGCCTCCCTCCGTCCGGCGCGCATAGACCAGTTCTTGACCGTCCGGCATCCAGTCCCAGCCGCGGATCTCGGCACCCATGCGGGTCAATCGCTCCGCCTGACCGCCACTGGCAGGAATGCGCCAGAAGTCGCCCGACGGCTGATTGCGCAGGAACACGATCCAGCGGCCGTCGGGCGAATACCGGGGAGCGGTGTCGCGATGATCGGAATCCGCGTCGTACTCGACCGCGCGCGTGGTTCCGCTGGCGAGATCCAATATCTGCAGACCCGGGCGCTCGCCGCGGTCCAGGATCAAGCCCCTGCTATCCGGGGTCCAGGCATAGCCCGGCTGCGCGTCGGGATCACACGTCCCTGCGATGCGTTCGGCGCGCCCGGTGGCGCGCACCACCATCAATCGGCAGTCCCGACCCGGGGTGACCCGCAGAAACGCGATGTCCCGTCCATCCGGCGACCAACGCGGCATCGCGTCTTCCGCCATGCCCTCGGGAAAGGTCAGCTGCCGCGGGGCAACGGGCGCTGTGCTCTGCAGCATGATGGCGATGTTCCGCTGCCCCTCCGGAACGGCCATATACGCCACCAGGCCGCCGCCGGGGCTGAGCGTGGGCGCGAGCTCGAATCCCGGCGCAGAAGTGATCAGGAACGTCGCGATCCTGCCCGACCCCGGCGTCGTGCTGTCGACCGCAGCCGGCCGTTGGCGCTGCTGCAGCCACCAGTACCCGGCGATGGCCGTCACCAGTATCAGTATCGCGATCACCGCGAAATGCCAGCGCCCTCGGGCAACGGTGCGCGGCGGCGCTGGCGCCTCACCAGGGAAAGCCGGCGAAACGCGCACCGGTGAAGAGCTGTCGGCAGGAAGGACGGGCGGCGACGGCGCGGCATCCGTGATCTGGGCCTCAGATCCAGGGGCGTGAGGCTGCATCCCGGCCCCGCCGAGGTCCTCCACCTCGGCCAGCAGGCGGTAGCCACCTTTGGCGATGGTCTCGATATACCGGGAGTCGCCGCGGACCTCCTGGAACGCCTTGCGCAGCTGGGTCACCGCCTGGGTGAGCACGTCGTCACTGGGCAGGGTATCGGGCCAGACCGCCGCGAGCAGAGCGTCACGGCTGACCACCCGGTCCCCGCTGTCCACCAGCACCAGCAAAACCGCCATGGCTTTGGGGGTCACCCGGAGCGGGCGCCGCGCGCCCGGGGCGTGGATCTCGCGCGACGACACATCAACCGTGCATTGGCCAATGCGCAGTCGGGCGGGCGGGAACTGGGCGGCAGGCGGCAACATGAATACGCGCAAGTATGCGGTCTGGACGACGATCCCGCACACATGGCCGTTCATGAAGGAGCAGGATAGGCAAAGCAACGTCACCCACACAGCAAACGTTGCTCCCTTCCACTACCTGACCTGTTTTGTTCACTCCCCACGGAGCTTTCCGCCGCACACCACGCCTGTCGTGCGGAAGAGAGACGCACACGCATCGGGCGGTATTGGCGGACGGAGGGTTCGGCGTGGCCATAAACGCACCCGAGTCCGCGCAAGCAACGCCACGAAAGTTGTCCGGACAAACTCATCGCAGCACCGTCATCGTTGCGTATTGGGGCTCACGGGAGTTCGCCGCTTAAAACGGTTGACATTTGCCGGGTGGCCATGTTTAGGTCGACTCATGACGCAGCGCAGCATCCATTCCGCCGGGGACCTGACACCCCCCCGCACCCGTCCGACCGGCCCGGTCGGCGGCGGCCGCATCACGCTGGGCAGCAGCCTCATTCTCGTATCGCTCCTTATTACCGTCCTTACAGGCGCGGGGTTCGGGTACGTGTAAACCACACACACCCAGTAACAGGAACCGGACCCCGCGCCCCCAAAAGGCGCGGGGTTTTTCGTTTGTGTCCCCTCGATTTACCGCATCCCTCAAGCCGGCATCGCCTGCACCGCAAGGAAACCATTCGTGAGAAGCAACGCCATCAAGTCAGGCCCCGCCCACGCCCCCGCCCGCGCCATGCTGCGCGCCACCGGCATGGACGATGCGGCGATCGCCAAGCCTCTGGTCGCGGTGGTGCACACCTGGACCGATGTGTCGCCGTGCAACATCAACCTGCGTGATTTGGCCAGGCATGCGGCCAACGGCGTGCGTGCGGGCGGCGGGACGCCGGTGGAGTTCAACACCATCGCCGTTACCGACGGCATCGCCATGGGCAGCGATGGCATGCGCGCTTCGCTGGCGTCGCGCGAGACGATCGCCGACTCGATTGAACTGGCAGTCATGGGCCATTGCCTGGACGCCCTGGTGTTGCTGGTCGGCTGCGACAAGACCCTGCCGGCCGCGGCGATGGCGGCGGCGCGTCTGGATATTCCGACCGTGATCCTCTACGGCGGCACGATCATGCCGGGCAAATGCCCGACCGGCGAAAAATCGCTGACGGTGCAGGATGTGTTCGAGGCGGTCGGTGCGCATGCAGCCGGGCATATCGACGACGCCGAACTGGGTGACATCGAACGCCATGCCTGCCCCGGAGCCGGCGCCTGCGGCGGCCAGTTCACCGCCAACACGATGGCGATGGTGCTGACCTTTCTGGGTCTGTCGCCGTTGCAGCTCAACGATATCCCCGCCACCCACCCCGGCAAGGCGGGCGCGGCGCATGCCTGCGGCCGGATGGTAATGGAGCAGTTGGACCGTGGCGGCCCGCTGCCGCGTCAGTTGCTGACGCCGGCCTCATTGCGCAACGCCGCCCGCGCGGTGTCGGCCACTGCCGGCTCGACCAACTGCGCGATGCATTTGCTGGCGATCGCCCATGAGGCCGGCGTCGCCTTCGATCTGGAAGAGTTCCAGCAGGCGTCCGCCATCCCGGTGATTGCCGACCTCAAGCCGGGTGGCCGTTACACCGCTGCGGAGCTGTTCACTTTCGGCGGCGTGGCGCTGGTCGCCGATGAGCTGCGCGTGGCCGGACTGATCGACGACATCCCTACCGTCACCGGGCGCAGCCTGTTCCAGGAACTGGACGCACTGCCGGCGGCGGGTGCGCAGGACGCGGTGCGTCCCGTCGCCGACCCGATCAAACCCACCGGCGGCTTCTCCATCCTGTACGGCGACCTCGCGCCGGAAGGCTGCATCGTCAAGCTGGCCGGTCACGGTCACGCCCACTTTGAAGGCCCGGCGCGCGTTTTCAATTCCGAAGAGGCCTGCTTTGCGGCGGTACAGGCGCGTCAGGTCAACGCCGGCGACGTGCTGGTGATCCGCTTCGAAGGCCCCGCCGGTGGCCCTGGGATGCGCGAGATGCTGGCGGTCACCGCCGCACTGGTCGGACAGGGCCTGGGCGATGACGTCGCCCTGATCACCGACGGCCGTTTCAGCGGCGCGACCCGCGGGTTCATGGTCGGGCACGTGTCTCCGGAGGCTGCCCGCGGCG
>JBDSPO010000075.1:0-6846 GCA_039930265.1 Lysobacter sp.
TGCTGCTGGCGCTGCCGCTGACGCTGCTGATCACCGTCTATTGGCGACGCCGCCTGGGCGGCGTCTCGGGTGATTGCCTCGGCGCCAGCACCGAGGTGACGGAAACGGTTCTGCTGCTCGCGCTGGAACTGGTGCCTGCGGCGATCTGATACGGGCAGGCAACAGGCGTGGCGCCGCCTCCGCATCAGCGCTCGTCGCGATGCCACCACCGGTACAACACCGGCAAGACCAGCAGGGTGAGCAGGGTCGAGGACACGATGCCACCGATGACGACGGTCGCCGACGGCCGCTGCACCTCCGCGCCGGTGCCCACATTGAACGCCACCATTGGCACCGGCCAGGGGAATCGGCAGATCGTGCAGCGCGGCCAGGTCCACCCGCAGGTGCTCCGGCAAGCGGACCACGATATCGAATCGCCGGTCACCCTCGTGCAGCTCGCCGGCTCGAACTAGACAGGCCCGCTATCCGCCGGCGCAGCCACAACGTCCTGCTCCACCCGCTCCGCCCGACGGCGAATCCACAGGTTGATCATCTCCACGAACACCGAGAACGCCATCGCGACATAAACATAGCCCTTCGGGATATGCACGCCGAAACCGTCGGCGATCAGCACCAGTCCGATCATCAGAAGGAAACTCAATGCCAGCACCTTGACGGTGGGGTGGCGCTCGACGAACTCGCTGATCGGGCGCGCAAACGCCAGCATGAAGACGATCGAGATCACGATGGCGGTCACCATGACCCAGCGCTCATCGACCATGCCGACCGCGGTGATGATCGAGTCCAGCGAGAAGACGATATCCAGCACCATGATCTGCGCCAGCACGCCGCCGAAGGTTGCGGTCGCTGCTGCTGCGGCGGTGACATTCGCGGGTGGGCCGTCGACTTTCTGGTGGATCTCGTGGGTGGCCTTGGCGATCAGGAAAAAGCCGCCGCCGATCAGGATCAGGTCGCGCCAGGAAAACGCGTGACCGAACAGACTGAACAAGGGCGCGGTCAGTCCGATGATCCAGGCGATGGCAAACAGCAGACCCAAGCGCGTCACCGCGGCCAGCAGGATCCCCAACTTGCGCGCGCGATCACGCTGATGCACGGGCAGTCGCCCGGCCAGAATCGAGATGAAGATGATGTTGTCGATGCCCAGGACGAGTTCCAGGGCAGTCAGGGTGGCGAGCGCGACCCACACTTCGGGGTTGGCAAACATTTCCATCGGATAGATCCTTCGCGTTGCCGACCTGCTGGCGGATTGCCAGCACACAGCCGGTCGCCGCTGCGCGACACCGTGGGGTGTCCTGCAGCAACTCGCGAAGGTCTTGCTCACATACCACGATGGGCATGCCGCTGCGCCGGAGCCGAAGCTCGTATTGACGGGTACAGCGTTTGGGAGCTACTCCCCTTCGAGCGCGGAGACTAGCACGCGCTTTCCGGGGTTGGATAGTCTTTTTTGGAGCGCACTACTCGACCGTGACGCTCTTGGCCAGGTTGCGCGGCTTGTCGACGTCGGTGCCGCGCACCAGCGCCACGTGGTAGGCCAGCAGCTGCACCGGAATGGTGTGGACGATCGGGCTGAGCACGCCCACATGCCGCTGCGCCCGGATCACGTGCACGCCCTCGCTGGGGGGGAAGTTGCTGTCGGCGTCGGTGAACACGAACAACTGTCCGCCGCGCGCGCGCACCTCCTGCATGTTGGATTTGACCTTCTCCAGGAGGCTGTCGTTGGGCGCGATCACCACTACCGGCATCTCGTCGGTCACCAGCGCCAGCGGCCCGTGCTTGAGCTCGCCGGCGGGGTAGGCCTCGGCGTGGATATAGGAGATCTCCTTGAGCTTGAGCGCACCCTCCAGCGCGATCGGGTAGTGCACGCCGCGACCGAGGAACAGGGCATGTTCCTTGGGCGCGAAATGCTCCGACCACGCGGTGATCTGGGGCTCCAGATTGAGCGCGTACTGCACACTGCCAGGCAGGTGGCGCAGCGCGTCGATGTACTCCGCTTCGCGGGCATCATCCAAGCGACCCTGCAGCTTGGCCAGGGTTGCGGTCAGGGTGAACAGGGCAACCAGCTGGGTGGTGAAGGCCTTGGTCGAGGCCACCCCGATTTCGGCACCGGCGCGGGTGTAGTAGACCAGCCGGCTGGCGCGCGGGATCGCGCTCTCGGGCACATTGCAGATCGACAGGGTCTTGTCGTGGCCGAGCGATTTGGCGTATTTCAGCGCCTCCATCGTGTCGAGCGTCTCGCCAG
The DNA here is from genome assembly GCA_039930265.1 of Lysobacter sp. Lineage (GTDB taxonomy): Bacteria > Pseudomonadota > Gammaproteobacteria > Xanthomonadales > Xanthomonadaceae > Novilysobacter. Next base: position 2,240 of record JBDSPO010000075.1, read on the forward strand.
ACTGCGACAGGGTGACCACCAGATGCTTCGGGTTGGCGACGGCGTCGCGGTAGCGGTACTCGCTGGCAATCTCGACCGAGCAGGGAATCCCGGCGATCGCTTCAATCCAGTAGCGCGCGGTCATGCCGGCGTAATAGCTGGTGCCACAGGCGAGGATCAGCACGCCTTCGACACCGTCCAGCACCTGCGCGGCGTCCGACCCGAACAGCTCCGCCGAGAAGGCGCCAGCGTCGATCACGCCCTCGATGGTGTCGGCGATCGCGCGCGGCTGTTCGTGGATCTCCTTCTGCATGAAGTGGCTGTACGGCCCGAGCTCCAGCGAGGCCAGCGAGACGTCCGACAGGTGCACCTCGCGCTCGATCCGCGCATTGTCCGGGCCGAACACCGTGACGCTGTCGCGGGTGATCTCGGCGGTGTCACCCTCCTCCAGGAAAATCACCTTGCGCGTCGCCTGCAGGATGGCCGAGACGTCGCTGGCGATGAAATTCTCGCCTTCGCCCACGCCGATCAGTAGCGGGCAACCCATGCGCGCGGCGATCAGCTTGCCGGGCTCCTTGCGGCTGACGACCGCCAGCGCGTACGCGCCGTGGAGCTCGCGCACCGCCGACTGGACCGCCCCCAGCAGGTCCACGCCCTCGGTCAGGAACGAGTGGATCAGGTGGGCAATGACTTCGGTGTCGGTCTGGGACTCGAACTCATAGCCCATCGCGATGAGCTTTTCGCGCTGCTGGTCGTGGTTCTCGATGATGCCGTTGTGGACCAGCGCGACGCCGGCGCTCACATGCGGATGGGCGTTGGCCTCGGTCACCCCGCCATGCGTGGCCCAACGGGTATGGCCGATACCGAGCTGCGCCTGGAAGCCTTCGGCGATCGCCGCGCCCTCCATTTCCGCCACCCGGCCGGTACGCCGAACGCGGCGTACTTCGCGATCGTTGATCACGGCGATGCCGGCGGAATCGTAACCGCGGTATTCCAGTCGCTTCAGGCCTTCGATGAGGACCGGCACCACGTCGCGATCGGCGATCGCACCAACGATTCCACACATAGCTCGGACTCCTGCAGGTAGCCCATCAGTTTAGCCGGGACGGGGGTCGAGCGCCCGCGGCCGTCGCATCCTCATTCCGGCCGCCGCGTCAATCGGGGACCGGGTAGGAAGCCACGCGAGACCGCTTATTGCTTCTTCGGGCGCTGCCAGCCTTCCACCACTGCCTGCCGCGAGCGCGCCAGGGTCAACATGCCTTCCGGGGCCGGCCGGGTGATCACCGAACCGGCGGCGATGGTCGCGTCCTTGCCAATGGTGACCGGCGCGACCAGCGAGCTGTTGGAGCCGATGAAGGCGCCGTCCTCGATCGTCGTGCGCGCCTTGTTCACCCCGTCGTAATTGCAGGTGATGGTTCCGGCGCCGATGTTCACCCCGCTGCCGATGACGGCGTCACCGAGATAGCTCAGGTGATTGGCCTTGCTGGCGACGCCCATGCGGGTGTTCTTGATCTCCACGAAATTGCCGACGTGGGCACCATCGGCCAGCACCGTGCCGGGCCGGAGGCGCGCGAAGGGACCGATGGTGGCCGCGCCTTCCACCACGACGCCGTCCAGGTCGCAATGCGCCCGCACCACCGTGCCAGCGCCGAGGGTGACGTCACGCAGGCGGCAGAAGGGACCGATCCGGACGCCGTCGCCGAGCACCACCCGCCCTTCGAGCACCACGTTCACATCGATCTCGACGTCGTGCCCGACGCTCACGTCACCGCGCACGTCCAGGCGTGCCGGGTCGGTCAGGCGAGCGCCGGCCACACAGAGCGCCTTGGCAGCACGCAGTTGGTAGGCACGCTCCAGCTGGGCGAGTTGCCACGGATCATTGGCGCCCTCGACCTCGACCGGATCGTGCACGTGGACCATCCCGGCGGGCGCAAACTCGGCGGCGGCGGCGGCGAATATGTCGGTCAGGTAGTACTCGCCCTGGGCATTGTTGTTTTCCAGACGCTCCAGCCAGCGCCGCAGTGGCTCGCCGTCGGCCACCAGGATGCCGGTGTTGACCGTACGGATGCCGAGCTCGTCCTCACTGGCATCTTTCTGCTCGATGATCCGCGCCACCGTACCCTGCGCGTCGCGCATCACCCGGCCGTAGCCGGTGGGGTCGTCGAGATCGGCCACGAGGACCCCTACCCTGTCGGTAGACGCCAGCAAGCGCTGCAAGGTCTCTGCGGTGATCAATGGGACGTCGCCGTACAACACCAGTAGCCGCGCGTCCTGGGGCACGGCCGGCATCGCCTGCTGCACGGCGTGACCCGTACCCAGCCGCTCGGTCTGCTCCGTCCACCGCAGATCCGGCTGGTCCGCGAACGCCGCGCGGACCTGATCGCCTCCGTGGCCGTAGACCACATGGATGCCGGCCGGCTGCAACGCGCGCGCCGTTGCGATCACGTGGCCCAGCATCGGGGTACCGGCGATTTTCTGCAGCACCTTGGGCAGTGCCGACTTCATACGCTTGCCTTCGCCAGCGGCGAGGATGATGACGTGCAGGGGTGCTGGCATGCGGACTCCGGGTGACGCCGAGGGAAAAGGGTAAAGCGCGGACGCGCGCGGGGTAGATTCTAGCCGTCTGCGCGCCCGGGGACGCCTGCTAGGATGCGCCGGTGCATGTCAACACGCCGCCCACGCCTCCAACGTCCGCTCCGGCGCGCATGCACGCGGGGCAACCACGCTGCACCCGAAGCGGGTGCGCGAGACCGCGCGCATTGGAAGGGCGGCGCCGATGAGCCTGTCGCGCCAAGGTGGACATTACCTGGGCATCGGGCTGGTGCAGTGGCTGCTGGACTGGGCGGTGATGGTTGCGTTGAGCCACCACGGACTGCCGGTGGAACTGGCCAATGTGGCCGGTCGTATCAGCGGCGCGCTGCTGGGCTTCTGGTTGAATGGTCGCATCACCTTCGCCGGCGAAGACACCGCGATCGGAAAACGGCAGATGGTCCGCTTCGCCCTGATGTGGCTGGTGACCACCGCGATCAGTACCTGGTCGTTGGGCGCGGTCAATCAGTACGCGGGCCTGCAGTGGGCGTGGCTGGCCAAGCCGGGCGTGGAACTCGCGTTGGGCGGGTTGGGCTTCGTGCTGTCGCGGCACTGGGTCTATCGGCGCTGAGACGCAGACACAACAACGCCGGCACGGGGCCGGCGCAGTGGGATCACTGTTTGACGCGGTGCTAGTGCTTCATGTTCCTGCGCAGACGCTCCAGCGCCTGCAACTGCACGGTCACCTCGGCCAGGCGCGCTTGCGCTTCGGCCACTTCCATCGGCTCGCCGCGACGGGCCAGGATCCGCTCGGCCTCTTCCTTGGCGGCACGCACGGCGGCCTCGTCGATGTCCTGGGCGCGGATCGCGGTGTCGGCCAGGATGGTCACCACCTGCGGCTGCACTTCCAGAATGCCGCCGGTGACGGCGAAATCCAGCTGCTCGCCATTCGGCAGGGTCACCACGATTTTGCCCGGCTTCAGGCGGGTGATCAGCGGGGCGTGCTTGGGCGCGATGCCCAGCTCACCCATCTCGCCGGTCGCCACCAGCATGGTGGCGTCGCCGCGGAAGATTTCCTCTTCGGCGCTGACGATGTCGCAACGGAAGGTACTAGCCATAAATTTCTCTGCCTGGACCGGAGGTGAGGGGCCCTTCTTCCGCGGACGGAAGAAGGAGACGGATCAGGCGGCTTCGCCGGTGATCTTCTTGCCCTTCTCGACTGCATCTTCGATGCTGCCGACCATGTAGAACGCCTGCTCCGGCAGGTGGTCGTACTCGCCGTCCACGATGCCCTTGAAGCCGCGGATGGTGTCCTTCAGCGGCACGTACTTGCCCGGTGAGCCGGTGAACACTTCGGCAACGTGGAAGGGCTGGCTGAAGAAGCGCTCGATTTTGCGCGCGCGCGACACGGCCTGCTTGTCCTCTTCCGACAGCTCGTCCATGCCCAGGATCGCGATGATGTCCTTGAGCTCTTTGTACTTCTGCAGCGTGGCCTGGACCTTGCGCGCGGTGTCGTAGTGTTCGTGGCCGATCACGTTGGGATCCAGCAGGCGCGAGGTGGAGTCCAGCGGATCGACCGCCGGGTAGATACCCAGCGAGGCGATGTCACGCGACAACACGACCGTGGCATCCAAGTGGGCGAAGGTGGTCGCCGGTGACGGATCGGTCAGATCGTCGGCAGGCACGTACACGGCCTGCACGGAGGTGATCGAGCCGGTCTTGGTGGAGGTGATGCGCTCCTGAAGGACGCCCATCTCCTCGGCCAGGGTCGGCTGATAGCCCACGGCCGACGGCATACGGCCGAGCAGCGCGGACACCTCGGTACCGGCCAGGGTGTAGCGGTAGATGTTGTCCACGAAGAACAGCACGTCACGGCCCTTGCCGTTTTCGTCCTTCTCGTCGCGGAAGTACTCGGCCATGGTCAGGCCGGTCAACGCGACGCGCAGGCGGTTGCCCGGCGGCTCGTTCATCTGGCCGTACACCATCGCGACCTTGTCGAGGACGTTGGAGTCCTTCATCTCGTGGTAGAAGTCGTTGCCCTCACGGGTACGCTCGCCCACGCCGGCAAACACCGACAGACCTTCGTGCGCCTTGGCGAT
>JBDSPO010000076.1:0-12637 GCA_039930265.1 Lysobacter sp.
GGGACCAATATAACGAGCCATTCTTCTTCAGCTCCTCAGACGCGACGCTTTTTCGGCGGGCGGCAACCGTTGTGCGGAATCGGCGTCACGTCGATGATGTTGATGATCTTGTAGCCGACGTTGTTCAACGAACGAACGGCGGACTCCCGACCCGGACCCGGGCCCTTGATGCGCACTTCCAGCGACTTCACGCCGTAGTCGAGCGCAGCACGGCCGGCTTTCTCGGCGGCGACCTGGGCAGCAAACGGGGTCGACTTGCGCGAACCGCGGAAACCCGCGCCGCCCGAAGTCGCCCACGAGAGCGCATTGCCCTGGCGGTCGGTGATCGTGATGATGGTGTTGTTGAACGAAGCGTGGACGTGGGCAACGCCGTCGGTAACGACGCGCTTGATCTTCTTCTTCGTTTTCGAAGCGGTTGGCTTGGCCATGATCTACCCCTTACTTCCGGATGGCCCGACGCGGACCCTTACGGGTACGTGCGTTGGTCTTGGTGCGCTGGCCACGCAGCGGCAGGCCACGGCGATGACGCAGGCCGCGGTAGCAACCCAGGTCCATCAGGCGTTTGATCGACATGCCGATTTCGCGACGCAGGTCGCCTTCGACGATGAATTTGCCAATCTCGCCGCGCAGACGCTCGACTTCAGGCTCGGACAAGTCACGGATCTTGGTGGACGACTTGACGTCGGCCGATGCGCAGACTTGCTTGGAACGGGTACGACCAATGCCGTAAATGCTTTGCAACCCGACCCAGACGTGCTTCTGGGCAGGCAGGTTGACGCCTGCAATACGCGCCATAACGCGATCTCCAACTGGTTTGGCAACCGAGTCCTGACAACTCGGTGGAAAGGTTCACTGGATAGTGAATCGAAAAATCATCTAGGCCTCGGGTTGTATGGAAGCCGCGATCCGTCGATGACGGAACCCAGCCACGGCATGGGGAGTGTGCCCATGCTCCGGCGACGAACCAGGACTGACCGGGAAAGCGGTGTCAAGCCGCCTTCCCGGACGCCGCGCGCTACTCTGGCGCGCGGACGGGTCCAGATCCACCCGCGCGCGAGACATCGCACGGGTCGCCCTGATGGACCCCGGTGTGTGAGCCGGGATCCGGATACATCGCTTGCATCCACGGCATACGCCGGGGACGACGCGCCAGTTTAGCCTAAGCCACTGGCGCTAATCAATGCCTCTGAATCAACGCCCGCCAGCACCGCCGCGGGAGCCCTTCAGGTTCGCCTTCTTCAACAGACTTTCGTACTGGTGCGACATCAGATGCGCCTGGATCTGCGCAATGAAGTCCATCACCACCACCACCACGATCAACAGCGAGGTGCCGCCGAAGTAGAACGAGGTTCCCATCTGGGAGCGCATGACTTCCGGCAACAGACAGACGATCACCAGGTAGGTGGCGCCAGCCGCGGTCAAACGCGTCAGCACGCCGTCCACATAGTCGGCGGTGGCCTTGCCCGGACGGATCCCGGGGATCAGCGCGCCCGACTTCTTGAGGTTGTCGGCGGTTTCCTGCGAGTTGAAGACCAAGGCGGTGTAGAAGAACGTGAAGCCGGCGATCAGGCTGCCGTAAAGGATCATGTGCAACGGTTCGCCCGGATTCAGCCACTGGCTGACCTTGAGCATGAACGAGGACGAGTCGCCCTGACTGAACCACGTCGCCGCGGTCGCCGGGAACATCACGATGCTGGACGCGAAGATCGGCGGAATCACGCCCGACATGTTGAGCTTGAGCGGCAGGAACGAGGACTGGTTCATGTAGGCGTTACGCCCACCCTGTCGCCGCGCATAGTTGACCGTGATCCGTCGCTGGCCACGCTCCACAAACACCACGAAGAAGGTGACGCCCAGCACGATGGTCAGCACCGCCATGGCGGTCAGCGTACCCATCTCACCGTTGCGGACCTGCTCGAACATGTTCAGTGCAGCGGAGGGCAAGCCTGCCACGATGCCGGCGAAGATGATCAGCGATACACCGTTGCCGATACCGCGCTCGGTCACCTGCTCACCCAGCCACATCAGGAACAGGGTGCCGGCCGTCAGCGAGATGACCGCAGTCAGCACGAAGCCCATGCCGGGGCTGTAGACCACCGGAATGCCCTGGCTTGCGCCACCCGCCTGCAAGGCGGTAGCAATGCCCCATGCCTGGAACACCGCGAGCGGAATCGCTCCCAGACGCGACCACTGGTTGATCTTGCGCCGTCCCGACTCGCCTTCTTTCTGGATCGCCTTCATGCTCGGCAGGATCTGCACCATCAACTGCATGATGATGGACGCCGAGATGTAGGGCATCACGTTGAGCGCGAACAGACTGAAACGTTCCAGAGCGCCACCGGAGAACATGTTGAACATGTCCACGATGGTGCCTTCCTGGCTCTTCATCAGCTGCAACATCGCCTCCGGATTGACGCCCGGCACCGGGATGTAACAGCCCACCCGGTAGACGACCAGTGCTCCGAGCACGAACATGAGACGCTGGCGGAGCTCGGCGAATTTACCGAGCCCACCGCCCATGCCGGCCATGGCGTTGTTGCTACGCGCCATCGCTGAATTACTCCTCGACCTTGCCGCCGGCCGCTTCGATAGCCGCCTTGGCGCCCGCCGTTGCCAGCAAGCCCTTCAGCACGAACTTTTTGCTGACTTCGCCCTTGAGGACCAACTTCGCACGCTTGGCGCGACTCGGCACCAGACCGGCGGCGCGGAGCGCTGCAAAATCGATGTCGCCCGCTTCCATGTGCTCCAGCTGGTACAGCATGACCTCGGCGGTGTCCGTCTTGGTCTTGCTGCGGAAGCCGATCTTCGGCAGGCGCATCTGCATCGGCATCTGGCCGCCTTCAAAGCCGGCCTTGATCTTGCCTTTACCGGAGCGCGCGAACGAGCCCTTGTGGCCGCGACCCGCGGTCTTGCCCAGGCCGGAACCGATACCGCGACCGACGCGCTTGCGGTCTTCGCGGGCGCCCTCGGCGGGTGAAAGTGTATTGAGACGCATGATGTTATTCCTCGACCCGGACCAGGTAATGAACCGTGTTGATCAACCCACGGACCTGCGGGCTGTCTTTCAGCTCGCGGACGTCATTGATCTTGCGCAATCCCAGCGCGTGCACCGACAAACGGTGACGTCCCTGGGTTCCGCGCAGACCCTTGACCAGACGCACCTTGACGGTGCCGCTCTTGTTCTCGGATGACTCAGACATGGTTCAGGTCCTCGACCTTCTTGCCGCGCTTGGCCGCAATCTTCTCCGGGGAATGCATCTCCGACAGCCCGCGCAGCGTTGCGCGCACGAGATTGATCGGATTGCGCGAACCGGTGGCCTTCGCCAGCACGTCCTTCACGCCCACCGCCTCGAGCACGGCACGCATCGCGCCGCCGGCGATCACGCCGGTACCTTCAGACGCCGGCTGCATGTACACATGCGCCGCGCCGTGGCCGGACTTGACCGAATGCCACAGGGTGCCGTTGTTGAGGTCGACGCCCTTCATGTTCTTGCGCGCCTGCTCCATCGACTTCTGGATCGCGGCGGGCACTTCGCGTGCCTTGGCGTAACCAAAGCCCACCTTGCCGCCGCCGTCACCGACCACCGTCAATGCGGTGAACGTGAACTGGCGACCGCCCTTTACGGTCTTGCTGACACGGTTGACGGTGATCAACTTCTCGATCATGCCATCGTCGATTTCGTCGCGGGGACCACGCCCCCGCGAATCGCGTTCGTTAGCCATCTGCAGTTACCTGAGTTATAGAAGGAATTTGCGGCGTAGCCGCTTATGATTGTGGAAACGTCCGGGTGCAGCGCGCCCGCGGGAACCCGCGAACACGCCCGGCGCAACCCGCGCCGGCAGGCAACTGAGCAGGGCTCGCGCCCCGCTCACGCTTAGAACTGCAGACCGCCCTCGCGGGCAGCATCGGCGAGCGCCTTGACGCGGCCGTGGTAACGGTAGCCCGAGCGGTCAAATGCGACCTTCTCGATACCCGCGGCCTTGGCGGCTGCGGCGATGGCCTGGCCAACCTTGACGGCGGCGTCGGCATTGCGACCGTTCTTCAGGCCTTCCATCACGGCCGACTGGGTGGTCGAGGCAGCCGCGAGGCACTCCGAACCGTCGGCGGTGAATACCTGCGCGTACAGGTGCTGACCGGTACGCAGTACCGACAGGCGCGGCACGCCGAGCTTGCGGATATGCGAACGGGTGGACTTGGCGCGACGCAGGCGAGCGATGTTCTTGTTCATTGTCTGATCCTTGAAAGCTGAAGGCCCCTGATAGTCCCCGGAGGGATCAGGCCTTCTTGGCTTCCTTGCGAATGATGGTCTCACCGGCGTACTTCACACCCTTGCCCTTATAGGGCTCGGGCGGACGGAAGCCACGAATCTTGGCCGCCACTTCACCGACGCGCTGCTTGTCGAAACCCTGCACCAGAACTTCGGTCTGGGTCGGGGTGGAAATGGTGATCCCCTCGGGCGCGACAAACACGACCGGATGGGAGAAGCCGAGCGCGAGGCTCAGATCCTTGCCCTGCATCGCGGCACGGTAACCGACGCCGACCAGCTCGAGCTTGCGCTCGAAACCTTCGGAAACGCCGTGGACCATGTTGGCGAGGATCGAGCGCAGCGTTCCGGTCAGAGCGACCTGGGACGGCTCACCGGCGGTGAGGACAGCCTGGCCATCCTCGATGGCGACCTGGATGCCTTCCGGCTTCGCAAGCGTCAGGGTGCCCTTCGGGCCCTTCACGGTCACGCTGTCGGACTGGACGTCCATCTGAACGCCCTTGACCAGGACGATCGGCTTTTTGGCAATACGGGACATGCTCGTTACTCCCTTATGCCACGAAGCACAGGACTTCACCGCCGACGCCCAACTGGCGCGCCTGCGCATCGGTCATGATGCCCTTCGAGGTGGAAATGATGGATACGCCGAGGCCGCCGAGCACCTTGGGCAGTTCGTCCTTGCCGCGGTACTGGCGCAGGCCCGACCGGGAATAGCGCTTCAGCTGCTCGATCACCGGCTTGCCTTCGTAGTACTTCAGCTGGACCTGCAGCTCGTGCTTGCCGTTGCCGATGTCGCTGACGCTGGAACCCAGGATGTAGCCCTCGTCTTCCAGGACCTTGGCGATAGCCACCTTGATCTTGGATGACGGCATTTTTACCGAGAGCTTGCCAACCGCAGCCGCATTGCGGATGCGGACAAACATGTCGGCGATGGGATCAGTCATGCTCATGTGTAAATACCTGATGAGTGCACCGATATCCGCGCGATTGCGAATACAGTTGTGAGGCGTGGCTTGAAGCCGACGCGCTTGAAACGATGCCAGCCGACAAGTCTAGCAGACCTGCCGGCTGGCATTACCACTTTTTTTACCAGCTGGCCTTGCGCAGGCCGGGCACATCACCACGCATGGTGGCTTCACGCAGCTTGTTGCGGCCCAGGCCGAACTTGGCGTAAACACCACGCGCACGACCGGTCAGGGCGCAGCGGCTGGTGTGGCGCGACGGCGAGGAATCACGCGGGAGCTTCTGCAGAGCAACCACAGCCGCTTCCTTGTCCTCGTAGGACGCGGTCACGCTGGAGATCGTCTTCTTCAGCTCGGCACGCTTGACCGCGTACTTCTTCGCCAGCTTGGCCCGCTTCAGGTCGCGGTTGACCATGGAGGTCTTAGCCATGTCTAGATCCTTGAATTAGGTACGGAACGGGAAGCGGAACGCTTCCAGCAGTGCACGGGCTTCAGCGTCGGTCTTCGCGGTGGTGGTGATCGCGATGTCCATGCCGCGCAGCGCGTCGACCTGGTCGTAATCGATTTCCGGGAAGATGATCTGCTCCTTGACGCCCATGTTGTAGTTGCCGCGGCCGTCGAACGACTTGGCGGACACACCACGGAAATCGCGCACGCGTGGCAACGAGACGTTGACCAGACGGTCGAGGAACTCGAACATCTTGGAGCGACGCAGGGTGACCTTGCAGCCGATCGGCCAGCCGTCACGGATCTTGAACGACGCCACCGACACGCGGCTGATCGTCACGATCGGTTTCTGGCCGGAGATCTTGGCCATATCGGCGACCGCGTTCTCGAGCACTTTCTTGTTGGTGGCCGCCTCGCCCACACCCATGTTCAGGGTGATCTTGGTCACACGCGGCACCTGCATCGGGTTCGTGTAACCGAACTTCTCGGTCAGCGACGGAACCACTTCTTCTTTATAGAATTTTTCAAGCCGGGTCATTTCAGCATTCCTCAGGCGTCGAGCGCTTCACCGCTGGAGCGGAACACACGCAGTTTGCGTCCATCCTCCAGCACTTTGATACCAACGCGCTCGCCCTTGCCCGAAGCCGGGTTGAACACCATCACGTTGGAGATATGGATCGGCGCTTCACGCTCGATCACGCCGCCGGCCTGGCCGACCTGCGGGTTGGGCTTGGTATGGCGCTTGATGATGTTGACGTTGGAGACAACCACCCGGTCGCCTGCCACGCGCACAACATCACCCTTCTTGCCCTTGTCCTTGCCGGCGGTGACGATCACTTGATCGCCCTTCTTGATACGGTTCATGTCAATTCCTCCGCTCAGAGCACTTCTGGGGCGAGCGAGACGATCTTCATGAACTTCTCGGAACGCAGTTCACGGGTCACGGGCCCGAAGATGCGGGTGCCAATCGGCTCCTGCTTGTTGTTCAGCAGGACCGCCGCATTGCCGTCGAAGCGGATCAGCGAGCCGTCCGGCCGACGCACACCCTTGCGGGTGCGCACCACGACGGCGTCATAGACGTCGCCCTTCTTGACTTTACCGCGCGGAATCGCGTCCTTGACGGTCACCTTGATGATGTCGCCAATCGCGGCGTAACGGCGCTTGGAGCCGCCGAGCACCTTGATGCACATCACTTCTTTCGCGCCGGAATTGTCTGCCACCGTGAGGTAGCTTTGCATCTGGATCATGGTTCAGCCTCCTCGTTATTCAGCAGCGCGGGTGATGACTTCCACCACACGCCAGTTCTTGGTTTTCGACATCGGCGCGATCTCGGTGATCCGGACCACGTCGCCCTCGTTGCAGGAGTTGTCCGCATCGTGCGCGTGCAGCTTGGTCGAGCGACGGATGTACTTGCCGTACAGCGCGTGCTTGACCTGGCGCTCGATGAGCACGGTGACGGTCTTGTCCATCTTGTTGCTGACCACGCGTCCTTCGACCGTGCGCAGCGCCTTCTCTGTATTGTTGTCGGTCATGGCGGGTCCTTACTTCATCTGGCCAAGCAGGGTGTTGACGCGAGCAATTTCGCGACGAACCCGGCGGGCCTCGTGGGTCTTGGCGAGCTGGCCAGTGGCCTTCTGCATGCGCAGGGCAAAGCCCTCCTTGTGCAGTTCGGTCAGGTGGGCGTTCAACTCGTCAGCCGACTTCTCACGCAATTTATTGAGTTCCATTACCGCACCGTCCGGGTCACGAAAGTGGTGGTCACCGAGAGCTTCGCGGCGGCCAGGCGGAACGCCTCGCGTGCCACGTCTTCAGCCACGCCCTCGATCTCGTAGATCATGCGGCCGGGCTGGACCTGGGCAACCCAGTACTCCACGTTGCCCTTGCCCTTACCCATACGCACTTCGATCGGCTTCTTGGTGATCGGCTTGTCGGGGAACACCCGGATCCACATCTTGCCGCCACGCTTCACGTAGCGACTGATGGAACGACGGGCGGCTTCGATCTGCCGCGCGGTGAGCTGGCCGTGGGCGGTCGACTTCAGGCCAAACTCGCCGAAGCTGACCATATTACCGCTCCACGCCAGGCCATCGTTGCGGCCCTTGTGCACCTTGCGGTACTTGGTTCGTTTTGGTTGCAACATGATCCGTTACCTCGATTCGCGCGGCGGACGGGGCGCGCGATCACGGCGATCGCCACGATCACCGCGGTCACTGCGCGGGCTGTCGTCCGGCTTTTCCTGGCCGACCTGGGAGAAGTCGAAGATCTCGCCCTTGTAGACCCAGACCTTGACGCCAATGATTCCGTACGTGGTGCTCGCCTCGGCAAAGCCGTAGTCGATATCCGCACGCAGGGTGTGCAGCGGCACGCGACCTTCGCGGTACCACTCCGAGCGGGCAATCTCTGCACCGTTCAGACGGCCACCGACCTGGACCTTGATGCCCAGTGCGCCGATGCGCATCGCATTGCCAACCGCGCGCTTCATCGCCCGGCGGAACATGATGCGGCGCTCCAGCTGCTGCGCGATCGACTCGGCCACCAGCTGTGCATCCAGCTCGGGCTTGCGCACTTCGGTCACGTTGATGTGCGCAGGAACGCCCATCATGTCGCTGACCTCTTTGCGCAGCTTGTCGATGTCCTCACCACGCTTGCCGATCACCACGCCCGGACGGGCGGTGTGGATCGTCACGCGGGCGTTGTTGGCCGGACGTTCGATGAAGATCCGCGAGATCCCGGCCTGCGCCAGCTTCTTGCGAAGCATGTCGCGGACCTTCAGATCGGCGATCAGATACTCGGAATACTGTTTCTTGCCGGCGAACCACTTGGAGTTCCAGTCCTTGGAAATGCCCAGGCGAATGCCGGTCGGATGTACCTTGTTACCCATATCAGAGTCCGCCCTGCTTGCCGTCGCCGACAACCACAGTGATGTGGCTGGTGCGCTTGAGAATGCGGGTGCCGCGGCCCTTCGCACGCGCCATGAAGCGCTTCAGCGTGGGACCTTCGTCAACCATGATCGTGGTGATCCTGAGCTCGTCGATGTCGGCGCCCTGGTTGTTCTCGGCGTTGGCGATGGCCGACTCGAGAACCTTGCGGATCACGTCGGCAGCCTTCTTGTCGGAGAACTTCAGCAGGTTGACCGCTTTTTCGGCGGTCTGGCCGCGAACCTGGTCGGCGACCAGGCGAACTTTCTGGGCGGAGATGCGCGCGCTGCGCAGGATGGCTTTGGCTTCCATGGTCATCTCCTTATCGGCTCTTCTTGTCGCCGACGTGTCCCTTGAAGGTACGCGTCAGGGCGAACTCGCCGAGTTTGTGGCCGACCATGTTCTCGTTGACAAGCACCGGGATGTGGTTGCGACCGTTATGCACGGCAATGGTGAAACCCACCATCTCCGGCAGCACCATCGAGCGGCGCGACCAGGTCTTGATCGGGCGCTTGTTGTTGGCCGCAGCCTCCACCTTCTTGATCAGATGGTGGTCGACGAACGGACCCTTTTTAAGTGAACGTGCCATTGTCGATTAGCTCCTGCGATCGCGAACGATGAACTGCTGCGTGCGCTTGTTGTGCCGCGTCTTGTAACCCTTGGTCGGGACACCCCACGGGGTGACCGGATGCGGGTTGCCCTGGCCAGCCTTGGCCTCACCACCACCGTGCGGATGGTCCACCGGGTTCATGGCAGCACCACGGACGGTCGGCTTGATACCCAACCAGCGCTTCGCGCCGGCCTTGCCGAGCTTCTGCAGGCTGTGCTCGTGGTTGCCCACTTCACCGATGGTGGCGCGGCACTCGACGGGCACCTTGCGCATCTCGCCGGAGCGCAGGCGCAGGGTTGCATAACCCTGCTCGCGCGCGACCAGCTGGACGCCGGCACCAGCAGCACGCGCGATCTGCGCGCCCTTGCCTGGCTTCATCTCGATGCAATGCACGGTCGAACCGACCGGGATGTTGCTCAACGGCAGGCTGTTGCCGGTGCGGATCGGAGCGTCGCGGCCCGAGATCACCTGGTCGCCATCCTTCAGGCCCTTGGGCGCGATGATGTAGCGACGCTCACCGTCCACATAGCACAGCAGGGCGATATGGGCGGTGCGGTTGGGATCGTATTCGATCCGCTCCACGCGCGCCGGAATACCTTCCTTGTTGCGCTTGAAATCGATGATGCGGTAGTGCTGCTTGTGGCCACCACCGATGTGACGGGTGGTGATGCGGCCGTGGTGGTTGCGTCCACCCGTGCGGCTCTGCGACTCCAGCAACGGTGCGTACGGCGCACCTTTGTGGAGCTCTGGCGACACCACGCGGACCATCGAGCGACGGCCGGGCGAAGTGGGTTTGAATGTCATTAATGCCATTGGTCGATCCTCAAGCCTTGGCCATCACGTCGATCGACTGGCCTTCGGCCAGCGTCACGTATGCCTTGCGCCAGTCGGGGCGACGGCCCATGCGCAACTTGAAGGCTTTGGCTTTGCCCTTCACGTTGAGCACGTTGACCGCCTCGACCTTGACGTCGAACAGCTTTTCCACGGCGATCTTGATGTCCGCCTTGGTTGCCGTCGTCGCCACTTCGAAGACGTATTGATTGGAAACTTCCTGCAGTCGCGCGGTCTTCTCGGACACACGCGGCGCACGGATCACGTTGTAGAGCTTGGCGTCGTTCATGCCAGCCACTCCTCGATCTTCTTGATCGCGTCGGCGGTGACCACGACCGTGTCTGCGCCAACCAGCGCGACCGGATCCAGGCCCTGCACGTCACGGACTTCGACATACGGCAAGTTGCGCGCCGAGAGGTACAGATTCTCGGTGGCATCCTCGGTGACCAGCAACGGACGGCGACCCACTTCCAGACTCTTGAGCAGGGCAACCATGCCGGTGGTTTTCGGCGAGTCCAGCTCCAGACTCTCCACCACCGTGATACGGCCCTGGCGGTTGAGTTCGGAAAGGATCGACGCGATGGCCGCGCGGTACATCTTGCGGTTGACCTTCTGCGCAAAGCTGCGCGGCTTGGCCGCGAAGGTCACGCCGCCGCCACGGAAGATCGGAGCCGTCAGGGCACCGTGGCGAGCGCCACCGCCTTTCTGGTTCTTCGACTTCTTGGTGGTGCCGGAGACTTCCGAACGGGTCTTCTGCGCTTTGGTACCGGAACGACCGGCGTTGCGGTAAGCGACCACGACCTGGTGGACCAGGTCCTCGCTGAACTCGCGACCGAAGATCTCGTCGGAGACCGCCAGCGTCTTGGTGCTGTTATTGATGGCAAGTTCCATCGTCATACTCCCTTGGTCGTCGGGCGGACGATCACATCGCCACCCGGCGCGCCAGGCACGGCGCCCTTGATCGCGATCAGGCCGCGCTCGGCGTCCACCTTGACCACTTCAAGACCCTGGGTGCTCTGGTTCACGAAGCCCATGTGGCCGGACATCTTCTTGCCCGGAAACACGCGGCCCGGCGTCTGGCGCTGGCCGATGGAACCCGGGGAACGGTGCGAGAGCGAGTTACCGTGCGTGGCATCGCCCATGGCGAAGTTCCAGCGCTTGATCGTGCCCTGGAAACCCTTGCCCTTGGTGACGCCCTGGACGTCGACGATCTGACCCACTTCAAAGATGTCGGCCTTGATCTCACCGCCCACATTGAAGTCGCCCAACATGTCGTCGGAAACGCGGAACTCCCACAAACCGCGACCGGCGCCGACCTTGGCTTTCGCCAGGTGACCTGCGGAGGGCTTGTTGACAAGCGCCGCGCGGCGCACGCCGACGGTGACCTGCACCGCGCTGTAACCGTCGCTGTCGACGGACTTGATCTGGGTGATCCGGTTCGGGGTCGCCTCAATGAGGGTCACCGGAATGGAACGGCCATCTTCGGTGAAGAACCGGCTCATGCCGGCCTTGCGACCGACGATGCCCAACGAATATTTCTTCGCGGTCATGATGTCTGCCTCAGGTCAGCTTGATCTGGACGTCGACGCCGGCAGCCAGTTCGAGCTTCATCAGCGCGTCCACGGTCTTGTCGTTCGGATCGACGATGTCAAGCACGCGCTTGTGCGTGCGGGTCTCGTACTGGTCACGCGCGTCCTTGTCGACGTGCGGAGAAGTAAGAACGGTAAAGCGCTCGATCTTGGTCGGCAGCGGAATGGGACCACGCACTTGTGCGCCGGTCCGCTTGGCTGTCTCGACGATCTCGCTGGCCGAGCGGTCGATCAATCGATGATCGTACGCCTTCAGCCGGATTCGGATCTTTTGGTCCGCCATGACGGTGTTCCTTGAGTAAAGAGCGACGGGCCGGTGACTGAGTGCACCGAACCCCGATGGACATATTCGCCGCAGCGGAATGGACCCCGGATGCGGAAATCTGCAGCAAAACAAGGCAGGCCGGTTACCCGGCCTGCCCAGACAGAAAAGTATAAAGCGCGTTACAGGATGCCGTCAAGCTGCAGCGGATACGTCCGCTACAGCCAGGAGTCTTGCAACACGACATTTCCCTGTCGGGCGAATACGAGGCGCATCCTGCACCTCATTTCGCTGGCTTGGCGCCCCTTTCAGGGCGCCGGATACAGCAAATTACTTGAGGATCTTGGCCACGACGCCGGCGCCGACGGTACGACCGCCTTCACGGATCGCGAAACGCAGGCCTTCGTCCATCGCGATCGGGTTGATCAGCTCAACCACCATCTTCACGTTGTCACCCGGCATCACCATCTCCACGCCCTCGGGCAGCTCGCAGGCGCCGGTCACGTCGGTGGTGCGGAAGTAGAACTGCGGACGGTAGCCCTTGAAGAACGGGGTGTGACGGCCGCCTTCGTCCTTGCTCAGCACGTAGATCTCGCCTTCGAACGTGGTGTGCGGCTTGATCGAACCGGGCTTGCACAGCACCTGGCCGCGCTCGACGTCGTCACGCTTGGTGCCGCGCAGCAGCAGACCGGCGTTGTCGCCTGCCTGACCCTGGTCGAGCAGCTTGCGGAACATCTCAACGCCGGTGACGGT
>JBDSPO010000077.1:0-10566 GCA_039930265.1 Lysobacter sp.
AATTGACCCCGCCACCGGAATACCGATGACCACTACGTATCAGTCCGCAAACGATTTTCTTGCTCACGTCGCCGAGCGCAACCCGGGCGAAGTGGAGTTCCTGCAGGCTGTGACCGAAGTCATTGAAAGCATTTGGCCGTTCATCGAAACGCACCCCAAATACGCCCAGTACGGCCTGCTGGAACGGATGGTGGAACCGGAGCGGACGATCATCTTCCGGGTCTCCTGGGTGGATGACCGGGGCAACGTGCAGGTCAACCGCGGCTTCCGGGTCCAGCACAGTTTCGCCCTGGGACCCTACAAAGGTGGCCTTCGTTTTCACCCGTCGGTGAACCTGTCGGTGCTCAAGTTCCTCGCCTTCGAGCAGACCTTCAAGAACGCCCTCACCACACTGCCCATGGGCGGCGGCAAGGGCGGTTCGGACTTCAACCCCAAAGGCAAGAGTCCCGGTGAAGTGATGCGCTTCTGTCAGGCGTTCATTACCGAGCTGTACCGTCACATCGGCGCCAACACCGACATCCCCGCCGGCGACATCGGTGTGGGTGGCCGCGAGATCGGCTACATGGCCGGCATGATGAAGAAGCTCGGCAATCGCGCCGACTGCGTGTTCACCGGCAAGGGGCTCTCACACGGCGGCTCGCTGATGCGCCCGCAGGCGACCGGCTACGGCACGGTCTACTTTGTCGAGGAGATGCTCGCCCGCAAGGGCATGTCGCTGGATGGCCTGACGGTGTCGGTGTCGGGCTCGGGCAACGTCGCCCAGTTCGCCGTGGAGAAGGCCATGGAGCTCGGCGCCAAGGTGGTGACCGTCTCCGATTCCAGCGGCACGGTCATCGATGACGACGGCTTTACCCCGGAAAAACTGGCCGAGCTGATGGAGATCAAGAACGAGCACTACGGCCGCGTCAGCGAGTACGCCGAGCGCACCGGCACCCGTTTCGTGGCCGACATGCGGCCCTGGGACGTGCCGGTCGACGTCGCGTTGCCGTGCGCCACCCAGAACGAGATCGACATCAACGATGCACAGTTGCTGATCAGGAACGGCGTCAAGTGTGTGGCCGAAGGCGCCAACATGCCGTCAACCCTGGACGCGGCGCGGGCGTTCGAAGCTGCTGGTGTGCTGTACGCACCTGGCAAGGCCAGCAATGCCGGCGGCGTGGCCACCTCCGGCCTGGAGATGAGCCAGAACGCGGCCCGCTTGTGTTGGACCGCAGAGGAAGTGGACCTGCGACTGCATCAGATCATGAAGGGCATCCATGCCGCCTGCGTCGAGCACGGCATGCACAAGGGCGACAGCCTGAGTTATCTGGACGGTGCGAACGTGGCCGGATTTGTCCGCGTCGCCGACGCGATGCTGGCGCAAGGGGTGGTGTAGGCGGAACGGAAACGCCGCGCCCCAACGCGCTACAGGCGAAACATCGCTACGGGATAGCGCCGGAATCGTTGTGCATGGCTTACGGGTGGGTTGGGTCACCCGCGTGCACATCGCCTGCCGTATCGTCGGCCACATCCACGTCGTACATCCCGAAGTACTCCCGCGCGGGACTCATCTCGGGAAGGATGTAAACGATGCCCTCGGTATTGGTGAACACGGGACTGACGATGTTCTCGTAGAAGTTCACCCGGACGTTGATGCAGCCGAAGGAAATGCGTTTGTCGGCCGCAGCGGCACTTTCCAGGCGCTGGGCGCGCCGCTCGCTGGGCTGACCTTTGGCGACCCGGTGAAGTGCGAGCGCATTGTCGTAGTCGATCCAGAGGATCTCCCTGCCTTGCAGATCGCGGTCCAGCGAGGCGACGTAGCGGCCGGCAGGAGTAGTGCGATCCTGCGGCCGTATGGCCGCCAATCTCAGGTCGCCAATGCCTGCAGGCGAGGTGTCCCCACGCGCCATGCCCAGCAAGGCCGGATCGGTCCCCCGCAGGATCCCGCCGGCATCGAATACGAACACTTTTGCATTGACCTTGTCGATGATCATGAAAGGCCGTCCGCCGTTGTCACCGGAGTGGACCGTCCAGTGCGCGACATCCGCCACCTCGGACGACGCAGACTCCCCCCGGAAGTCCGCTCGTCCGGTGCCGCGCGTTTGCGATGGCGGTGTAGGCGGCGCCGATACCGACGACGTATCGATTGTGCCCCCGCCATCGGCGGCCGCATGAGCGGAACCACCGGCGAGCGCGAGCGCGAAAGCGAACCCCATGCCGTAGCGAAGAATCGCTTCTGCAGGGAACCTGCCAGATTGGGAGTGCGACGGCATGGGGGTTGCCTCTTGCATCGATCAGTTGCGGTAGGGCTTGGGTACGCGCACCGGCGGCACGTAAGTCGGCACCACTTCGGGGGCGGCAACCGGGGTCGCCGTAAGCATCATCGGCGGTTGGGCATCCGGCGCGACGGTCACCAGCACCGCAGGCGGCGGCACGATCACCGGAACGATCGGCGCTATGCCCAGGACGGGCGCCCCGATCGGTGGCAGCACCGGCAGTACTGGCGGAGTCACCGGCGGGGTGACCGGCGGAGTGGGGGTCACTGGCGGAGTAGGAGTCACGGGCGGGGTGACCGGCGGCGTGACCGCAGCAGTGATCGTCCCGGTGGTATGCGACGCCTTGGGTCCGCAGCAGT
This sequence comes from Lysobacter sp., assembly GCA_039930265.1. GTDB lineage: Bacteria > Pseudomonadota > Gammaproteobacteria > Xanthomonadales > Xanthomonadaceae > Novilysobacter. The sequence continues at coordinate 2,615 of JBDSPO010000077.1, forward strand.
TCGCGGGCAGCGCGTACCGGTCAGCGTCAGTGCCGGTCAAGGTGTAACCATTGAACGTGATGCCCTTGCCGGTTCCCACAGTCGGCGAATCGAAGTCGGCACTGCTTCCGGGGCCGGCAACAAGAGTCACTCCTGCCGGGTTGCCCTTCAGCCCCGACAACGTCGTCTTGGTCGTGCCATCGAAGGTCTTGTTGCCGCCGTCGGCGAACACCAGCATGTACTGCTTGATCGCGGCGCCCTCGGTCAGGGTGAAGTGCGTGAAGTAGTCGGTGGGCGCGGTGTAGGAAACCGGGTTGTAGTAGATGTTGACCGGTGCGGCAGTCACCGTGGCCGGCGGCGCAAGCGATTTGAACACCACCGTGCCGCCCGCGATGCCCGGGCCGCTGCCGTCGGTGTCGGCGCTGAGCGTCAGCCCCAGCGGCAGACCCAGACTGCGCGTCGGGTCTGCGGTGCCACGGGTCAGGGTGATGGCGCTGGAGATGATCACGTCATTTGCCGCACACATCATCAAGTTGCCATCGGTAACGGTGATATCGGCGCGCTGGTTGACGTCACGGCCGGCGGCCAGCAACACGCTGCCATTGGTAGCGGTGATGGCGGCATTGACGTTGACGTCCTGCCCGCAGCACACAACGAGGTTGCCGTTGGTGGCGGTGATGGCGGCATTGATATCGACGTTGCGAACGGCCTCCAGTGTCAGCGTGGTCGGAGCGCCGCTGGCGGACCAGCTGACCGCGTCGTTGACGAAGATATCGCCATTACCGTTGCCTGTCTGGGACGTGGTGATGGTGATGTTGTTGGTGACCAGCTGGGCGGAAAGCGTCGAGCCGGCGATGTTGTCGCCGGGCGCACTGCCGATGGTGAAGTCCTGCGGGTCGATCAACCAGGTGCCGGTCGCGCCATCGGCTGCCGCGGTGCTGACCTGCACGCCCGCGCCGATGTTGACATTCGCCGCCGAGGTTTCGATAAACCCGCCTTTGCCAAGCGTCGGCGCACTCGCATCCAGCACGCCCCCGACATTCATCGTTCCACTGGCCATGTCGCCCAGCAGTCGGATCGTGCCGTTGCGGCTCTCGATGGTGTGCGCCTGAATCACGCCGGTGTTGTTGACCACGGTGTGGAGGAGCTTGCCTGCCGCTTGCGCGGTCAGCAGAACCTGCCCGCCGTCGGCGGCGATGAGCCCCCCGTTTTCCACCAGCGCCTTCAATGCGCCTTTTGACACCGATACGTTCAAGATGCCGTCACCGGCCACGTCCAGGGTAACCGCCTCGCCAGCAGCGAGCGCCACCGTTCCCAGACGGGCGGAGATCACGCCCTGGTTGCTGACGCTTTTGCCCATCAGCGCGACGAAGCCACCATCGGCGGCGCTGATGCTGCCCTCGTTGATGACCGAGCCTTCGCCGGCGGAAGTGAAGTTGTATTTGCCGGCCATGAAGTCAGCGTCGGTGATGCCCATCGTCGAGGCGACCAGACCGCCGACATTGACCGACGAGCCCTTGCCGAAAAGTACGCCGTTGGGGTTCAACAGGAACACCTGACCATTGGCGTTGAGCGTGCCAAGCAGGAGCGAGGGATCGGCGCCCACGACGCGGTTCAGCGCGACTGACGTGCTGCCAGGTTGGATGAACTGAACCGTTTCCCCCTTGCCGATGCTGAAGTTCTGCCAATCGATGACGACGCCGGCGGATGACTGGGTGATCGTGGTGGTGTTGCCCGAGTTGGTGATGTTTGCCTGACCATTGGTCACCACACCGCCCACCGCCCCGGCATGGGCCGAGGTCGCGATGGCAAACAACAACGCTGCCGACAGGGTGTGCCTGGTGTAATGGCGTCCCGCTGCGCGGGTCGCGGTCGTGACGGAGCCGGGATTGAGCGAGTGCGCGGCAACCGTGCGGCCGATGTTCGAAGTGGAGTGCTGGATGCGGGTGTTCATGGATGAATCCTCAAATGCGATTTCAGATCCGCGCTGGCGCGGAACGGCAGGGATCAGAAGTACTTGATCGCCTGTATCCAGAAACGTCCCGACTTGTCGGGTGCGGAGATCGCGTCCTCGCTGCCCAATTTGCGGGCGTAGTAGGTCCTGACCGCAAAGTTGCCCGGATCACCCCAGGTAGCCCCCACGCCCGTCCCGCTCAAACTCCGGCTGTTGGATCCCGCGAACCAGGGGTCTTTGTTGACGGTGATGTGACCTGCGTCGACAAACGCAAGCAGATGCACTTGCCCGGGAACATGCGCGGACAGCCCTGCCAGCAACAAACGCGCTTCGACGTTTGCCAGATAGCCTTCATCTCCGAACGCTTCGCCCTGCGGATAGGCGCGAATGCCGTCCATGCCGCCGAGCACCATCTTCTCCGACGGGTCCAGATTGCCTGATGCCCACTGGCCGGTGAGCGATGCGCTCAACGAGACCAGATCCGTGACGCGCTGCAGTCGAGCGGCATTGACCCACAACTTGCTGAACGAGCCATCAGTGCGCGCGCTTGCCGCGTCGGCGGCCAGCGCGGAAGGCGTCTGGATATCGATCGAACCCGAAGACAGGCTCGCGAAGAAGGAGCTCATGCCACCGCCACCGATGCGGTCCTGATGGTCACCGTAGAGATTCGCGGTTCCCACGTGCGCCTTCCGGTCGGTGACCGAGCCGACGAGGTCAATCCTGTCCTGGAACGTCTTGTGGTCGTAGCCAAGCCCGAAGGTCAGATTGCTGTCGCGGGAGCGGATCAGCGGGTAGGTGCCAAACACGCTGGCGACCTCGGCGGTGCCGTTGGCACGCAGGTTCTTGTACTGCTCACCCAGTTCGTAATCCAGCCGACTGTAGGCAATGCCCGCGGTGGCGCGGCCAAAGGGCATCTGGTACGCCGCGCGGCCGTACTGCAGCCCTGAACCCGAAGTCAGCACACGCAAGCTCGCAACGTCGCCACGCCCCAGCGGGTTGTTGAGATACACCGTGGCCCCGATCCGGTTTTCGCCGGTGTACGGGTTGCCTGCGTTGTCGGCATCAATGCTGCCGGAGATGCGCCGCCCCGGCGCGATATCGACGATGAGGTCCGAGCTTCCCGGGGCAGTGCCGGGGACCAGTGTCGAGCTGACCTTTACGCCCGGGAGATCCGACAGCAGCAGCAAGCGGCTTTCCAGTGGCGCGATCGTGATCGCGTCGCCACTCGTGAGGCCCCGCAGACGGCTGTTGGCAACGTCGTCGGCCAGGTTGCTCTGGTTGCGCAGGATGACCTGACCGTAAGTCCCTTCGCTGACGGCGATGACCAGAACGTTGTCGGTGACATCCTGGGCGGGCAGATAGGCGCGCGCCACGAAGTAATCGTTGCTGCGGTAATGCTCGGTGATGCGCGACGCCATTGTCTGCATGTCCGACAGGGTCAGCTCGGAGCCCGCCACAAAGCCGGCCACCGCGACCAGTTCCGCTGGTGTAAAGGCCCGTGCGCCAGCCACTTGAAGTTCCACAACGCGCACCTTGATCGAATCGGATCCCGGCGCGGCGGGGTTGGTCGCTTCCTCAATACGTATTTCCGGCGCTGTTCGCAGAGGAACGGGTGGCGTGGGAATCTGCTGAAGTTGGCTGCCGGCACCTGGAAGCTGCTGGGCAAGCAATCCGTGACTGAGGGTCAGTAAAACCAGCGGAAGTAGTGTGGTTCGCGGCTTCATAAAAGGTCCCTGTGAGCGTTTCGAGCACAAGCCCACGACGGCCGTAGCGGAATCCGCTCATGCGCCGGGTCGTGTCTTTCGAGAAAACAATGAAAGTGCAAGCGCGCCTACGGTCGTAGGCCCGTCCCCTGATGCGGCGTGGCTGGCTGCGTCATGGTTGCCGGCGCAAGTGTGCGTCCCTTGGAGGACCGCAAACGCGGTCCGGACGCGGACGCTCACCCCCGCAGCCCGACAAGGGCTGGCGGCGATCGGCAACAGAGTGATGCAGACAAGGTCGGAGCCGGCCTCAGGGCCGGCGACAAAAATCCCTCCCACTAACGGGAGGCGGGCTCTACCATCTGTAATGGAAACCGTGAATTCCGGAACTGAGGCTGGCTACCGCCAACGCGCTCAACCGACTCACCGGTCTTTCTTTATGCGCGTTTCACAAACACGTGCAGCCCGCGGACTACTTGATTACTGACCTGGCCAGTATAGGGGTGTCGAGGCGGTCCACAAGCGGCGGTGCGTGCGATTGCGCACGCCGTTCATTCTCACCGGCGGGTCTCCGCGTCGCTGGGGCTTTTGGATCAGAACCCCTGGTACTTCTTCCAGATCCGGTTGCCCTGCGTCCAACCCCGGTTGCCACCCCCGCGTAGAACTTGCCGCTGCCGGCCGAGCAGTCGAGGGCGTACTCAAATTGGTGGGGCATGTGCTCTATACCCGCGTGCAAGGAGGTCAGGTCGCAACCACAAAAAAACCCCGACTGCGGACAGTCGGGGCTTCGTTGTTTGGTGGAGGTGGGGGGATTCGAACCCCCGTCCGAAGGCACTCCATCCCCGGCACTACATGCTTAGCTCACCGTTGGATCTCGCTCCCGAACAGCACGGTGCGCGAAGCGCATCCGGGAGCCAGCCTGCTATAGGTTAACCGGGTGTTGGCAGGCAGCCACTCCCGGCGATTCCGTGATGATGACCCTACGTCGCGAGCACGGACACAAGCGATTTCGGGGCTTAGGCCTTAAGCGGCCAGTGCGTAGTTGTCGTCGTTGGCAACTAGAGTTTTGCAGCTGGATTAACGAGGAAAGCTACCCCCTCGGCATGCGCCAAGCGATTTCGCGACCCCCGTCGAAGCCAGTGCACCCCCGGGGACTACTTGATTGCTGACGCATCCAGTATAGGGGCGCCGTGGCGGTACACAAGCGCCGATGTGCCCGCGCGCTCCTTCGGTTCATCCGCAACGGCAGGTCCCCGCGCCGCCGATGCGCTTGTATGCTTCCCGGATGCCAAAAACGACATCTGAACATTCAGCGGACGAGAGCCGCGGATCATTGCGTCCCTTCCGCGGTCAGCTGTGGGCTCTGGTGGTGCTGGTCGCCTCGCTGACGCTCGTGGTGATCCTGTGGAAGATGGCCTACGAGCGCGAATTGAACTCCAGCAGGGCAATGTTTGCCTCCGAAGCCGAGGAGATGGCCGACCAGCTCCGCCAGCGGATGGTCAACCTGGAGCTGGTGTCGGGCGGCGGCATTTCGCTTTTCGCCTCGGTGGCCAGGCCCACGCCGGAGCAGTGGGCCGGCTACGTGGATGCCATGGAACTCACCCACCGGTTTCCCGCCGTTGCCGGACTGGGCTTCACCGGTTACCTGCGCCAGTCGCGCGTCCAGGACTTGCAGGAGGAGTGGGCAAACGCCGGCTGGGGCGCCCTGCAGGTGCGACCGCAGTCGGGGCGTGAGCGGTTGGCGGTCGTGTTGTATCTGGAGCCGAAATCCGTTGCCAACAAGGCGGTGATCGGGTTCGACATGTATTCCGAGCCGGTGCGGCGCGCCGCCATGGAGGCCGCCATGGACACCGGGGAGCCCCGACTGTCCGGCGCGGTGCCGCTGGTGCAGGGCGCAGGACGCCACGCGAGCGACATCGGTCTGCTGCTGTACCGCCCCATTTACCGGCACGGCGAGAGGCCGTCCACCGTGGAGGCCCGTCGCGAGGCGATCATCGGCTGGGTGTACGTGCCCTTCTGGATTGATGATTTCGTCAACGAGGTGCTGGGACGCACGCAGGTCAATTTTCGGATTGACGACCTCACTGACGGCGCGCCGAAGCGTCTGGGCAGCTGGGGACCGGCGGCTGAGGATTCTCCGGCGTTCACCCATGTCGTCGAGTTCGACAATTACGGGCGGCGCTGGCGGGTGGCGTTTGACTCCCCGCCCATAGCCGTCGCGGCGCCCAGCCTGCGCGGGTTGCAGAACATCCTCGCGCTGGGGCTGTTCGCGTCGCTGTTGATGTACGCCATTGCCTGGATGATGGCGCGCACCGAGTCGCGTGCGCAGTCCATTGCACGCCGTCTGACCGAAGAGTACCGCCACAGCGAGGAGCGCTTCCGCACCGCGATGGAATATTCGGCAATCGGCAAGGCCTTGCTCGATGGCGAGGGCCGAATCGTGCAGACCAACGGTGCGTTCGGCACGATCGTGGGGGTGGCGCCGGTCCATCTTGAAGGGCGACGGTTTGATGAGCTGTTCGAAGCGGAGGCCGAAGGAAAATCCGCCCACAGCCCGCCCCACAGCGCGGACGGCGATGGCATCCGCCGGGAAACCCGTCGCCTGCACCGCGAAGGCGGTGAGCCGCGCCACGTCCAGCTGACCTATGCGCCAATGCCGGGCGGGGCGGATATGGATGATGTCGTGGGGCTGGTGCAAGTCGAGGACGTGACCGCGCGCATACGCGCCGAGGCGCGGGTCCGCGCACTCAACCGCACGCTGGAGGCGCGCGTGGCACTTCGTACGCGCGAGCTGAGCCACGCCAACCATGAGCTGGAGGCGTTCGCCTACAGCGTCTCGCATGACTTGCGTGCGCCCTTGCGGGCGATTGACGGCTTCAGTCGGGTGCTGGTGGAGCGTTACGGTGACGCGCTGGACGAGTCCGGTCGCGACTACCTGGGCCGCGTGCGCAAGGCGGCCGGGCGCATGGGCGAACTGATCGATGCCCTGCTGAAAATGTCGCGCGTCAGCCGTGGCGGCTTCAAGAACGAGCGCGTGGATCTATCCCGCATGGCCGAGGAGATCATCGAGGAGCTTCGCGCCGGTGACCCCGAACGCAGTACCTCCGTGGAGACGGTGGTCGGCAAAGGGCTGAGCGCGGAGGGGGATACGGCGTTGCTGCGTAATCTTCTGGGCAATCTGTTGGGGAACGCGTGGAAGTTCACCCGCAACCGGGAGCACGCGTTGATCGAGTTTGGCCAGGCGGACGGGACGTTCTTCGTTCGCGACAACGGCGCGGGGTTCCCGCAGGATTACGTGCACAAATTGTTCCGGCCGTTCCAGCGCCTGCACGCGCAGGAGGACTTTGACGGTCACGGGGTGGGACTGGCATCGGCCAAGCGCGTTGTGGAGCGCCACGGCGGGGTGATCAGCGCGGAAGGCGCCGAGGAGGGCGGGGCAACCTTCCGCTTCACCCTGGTGGGCGAGGCGGACGAGGCGGTCTGAGGTGGACCCGCAACGCGTGCCTGTCTCGTCGGGCTGGGCCGTTGTGGCCCGCCCGGCGGGGACGCGTCGGGTCAGGCGTTCTTGTTGTGCGAGCGCAGGGTGCGCTGTTTTTCGCGCGCCCAGTCACGGTCCTTGCTGGTCTGACGCTTGTCGTGGGACTGCTTGCCCTTCGCGAGCGCCAATTCCAGTTTGACCTTGCCGGCTTTCCAGTACATCGACATCGGGATGACCGTGTAGCCTTCGCGCTCGATCTGGCCGATCAGGGTGTCGATCTCGCGCCGGTGCAGCAGCAGTTTGCGCGTGCGCATCGGGTCGGCGACGACATGGCTGGAGGTGGAGATCACCGGGGTCATCTGCGCACCGAACAGGAACATCTCGCCGCCGCGGATCACCGCGTAGCTCTCCCCGATGTTCGCCCGCCCGGCGCGGATGGACTTCAGCTCCCAGCCCTGCAGCGCGAGTCCGGCTTCAAAGCGCTGCTCGATGTGGTAGTCGAAACGGGCCCGCTTGTTCAGCGCAATGGTGCCGCCGCCGGCCTTTCCCTTATCCTTGTCGCTCTTGTTGGTTTTGTTGTTCGTCATTGCGCCTATTGTGTCCGATCCAGAGCGCGCCGTGATACCGGATGATGGCTGCCCCTGCTGATGACCACGATCCACCGCACCGCCCTTGTCGGCCATTCGGCCGCCCGCATGTTCGCGCTAGTCAACGACGTCGCCGCGTATCCGCGACAGTTCGACTGGTGCCAGCAGGCGCAAGTGCTGGAGTCCAGCGACACCCACCTGGTGGCCCGACTCGATCTGGGTCTGGGCGCGTTGAAGACGTGGTTCACCACCCG
>JBDSPO010000078.1:0-5365 GCA_039930265.1 Lysobacter sp.
CCCGGCTTGATCTCGCCCTGCATCACCCGCACCAGCGAGACCACGCCCAGGTAGTTGTCGAACCACGAGTCGATGATCAGCGCCTGCAGCTTGTCGGAGCCGCGCGGGGTGGGCGGCGGGATGCGGGTGACGATCGCCTCCAGCACCTCCTCCACGTTCAGCCCGGTTTTGGCGCTGATCGCCACCGCGTCGCTGGCGTCGATGCCGATCACGGCCTCGATCTCCGCCTTCGCGCGATCGATGTCGGCGGTCGGCAGGTCGATCTTGTTGATGACCGGAATGACTTCCAGTCCCTGCTCCACCGCGGTGTAGCAATTGGCAACCGACTGCGCTTCCACGCCCTGCGCGGCATCCACCACCAGCAGCGCGCCTTCGCAGGCGGCCAGTGAGCGGCTGACTTCGTAACTGAAGTCGACGTGCCCCGGGGTATCGATGAAGTTGAGGTGGTAGGTGTTGCCGTCGCGCGCGGTGTAAGGCACCGAGACCGACTGCGACTTGATCGTGATCCCGCGCTCGCGCTCGATCGGATTGTTGTCGAGGACCTGGGCCTCCATTTCGCGCGCCGTGAGGCCGCCGCACATCTGGATCAGGCGGTCGGCCAGGGTCGACTTGCCGTGGTCGACGTGGGCGATGATGGAGAAGTTGCGGATCAGGTGCATGAGGTCGGCAATCGGCCTGGGGCCAGTGGGGTCAACAGGCGATTATCGCATACGCGGCCCCGCCCACCGCAGCTGCGCGCCGGGTGGACGGAGCCGCCGGGCGACGGCCGCCGACGTCAGCGCTTGGGCACGCCCACTGCAATGAACTGGCTGCCACCGCCGCGCTGCACCAGCAGCATCACGGTGTCGCCGGGATTGGCAGCGGACAACTTCCGGTTGAAGTCGGCAGCGCTGCCAACGCTTTCGCGCCCCACCGCCAGCACGACGTCCCCTGACTTCAGGCCCGCGTCACGTGCCGCATCGGCGGTGACGGCTGTCAGCAGGACACCCTCGCCGTCGCGCAAGGCAAGCTGGTTGCGCATCGCAGCGGGCAGGTCCACCGCCTCCAGGCCGAGTGCATTGGCGCGGCCGTCGCCCCCGGTCGATCCCTGTGCCGGAGCGCCGCGCGTGGTCATCGCTGGCGCCGACTGATCGCCACCGACGACCAGGTCGATCCGGCGGATTTTCCCGGCCCGGAACACTTCCAGCTGGGCCTTGGTGCCCGGCACGAGGGCGCCGACCATCGGCGGCAGGTCGCTGACGTCCTTGACCGGGGTGCCGTTGAACGAACGGATCACGTCCATGCGCTCGATGCCGGCCTTCTGCGCGGCGCTGCCCGGCTGGACGTTGGTGACCATCGCGCCGGCGTTGTCCGGCAGGCCGACCGCTTTGGCCGATTCACTGGTCAGGGGCTGGATGTTCACGCCCAGCATGCCGCGACTGACCTTGCCGGTGGCCTTGATCTGCTCGACCGCACCCATCGCCAGATCGATCGGAATCGCGAAGCTCACGCCCATGAAACCGCCGGTGTTGGAGAAGATCTGCGAGTTGATGCCGACCACCTCACCGGAGGTATTCAGCAACGGACCGCCCGAGTTGCCGCGGTTGATCGCCACGTCGGTCTGGATGAAAGGGACGTAGCTCTGTCCCGAGTACGGATTGGAGCGACCGACCGCGCTGACGATGCCCGCGGTGACCGAATGGTCCAGCCCGAACGGCGACCCGATGGCCACCACCCACTGACCCGCCTCCACCGAGGTGGAGTTGCCCGCGCGCAGCCAACGCAACCCATCGGCCTTGATCTTCAGTACGGCCACGTCGTACTGCTCGTCGCTGCCGATCACCTCGGCCACGAATTCGCGGCGATCAGGCAGGGTGACGGTGACTTTGTCCGCGCCATCGATCACGTGGAAATTGGTCAAGACGTAGCCGTCACCGGAGATCACAAAGCCACTGCCCAGCGACGTGCCACCGCGACCCGGTGCATCACCGCCGGGGCCTCCCGGACCCCCGGGGGCTCCCGGAAAAGGCATGCCGAAGCGTCGGAACAATTCTTCGAAACCGTCCGGCAGCTGCTGCTGGGCGCCGGGACTGCGCCGACGGGGCGTGACCTCGGCACTGATGTTCACAACGGCCGGTCCGACCTGTTTCACCAGCGCACTGAAGTCGGGCAACCCGGTCACCAGCGGTGGCGCCGCCGGCGGCGTGACCGCCTGGGCAGCGACAGCCGCGGTGGTGGCGGTTGCCGGCAGCGGACTCTGCTGCGCGGTGCAGGCAATCGGAAGGGTCGCGGCGAGCGCACCCAGCAGAAGGATCGAGCGGAGCGAATCGGGCATGGGAAGGCCTCAGGGTACGAAGACAGGGATCAGTGGAGAACGGACGCGCCCGGCGCGGGCTCCGGTGCGGGAACAGGCAGTGGGCCGCGTTCGACCGAGCCGCGCAGCGCGTCCGAGCGCAGTCCGGCCGGCTCGAAGGGGTAGAACGAGACCGGTGCCGACGCCTGTCCAGTGGCATGGAAGCCAGCCGTCATGGCGGTATCGGCGCCATAGCCTGGCACCACCGCCCGCGGCCAGGGTTTGGCGACGATTGCGCTGGCGGGCATGAACGGACGCGGTTGCTGCAGCGCCTGACCCTGGGTGACAGACGCCAACGCAGCTGTAGCGTGGTCGTCGCTGTCAACGCGCGCAACCAGCGTGTCGCGCGACGACCTGGCGCCCGCACCGGCCACGCTCCGCGCCGCCACCGGCGCGTTGCGGTGTTCGTCCCGTCGCGCGGATCCGGTCGCAGCCGCGGCAACCGCAGCCGCCGCGATGTCAGCGCCCGGTCCGCCTGTGTCGCCAAACGCACCCGGGAAGGGCATGCCCACGTCAGCTGGACTTTCGTTCGCCAGCCCGTCCGGCGCGGATGCGGTGCCCGTGGACGCCGATACGGTTTGCCGCGTTGCAGACGTGTCGGCCGTGGCGGCGTCACGATCGAACATCGGCCGGGCGACGAACAGGGCCGCGACCGCGACCGACGCGGCGAGCGCACCGCCGATCCAGCGCGGCGGATGGCGCACGCGACCGCGGCTGGCGGAAGCACCGGAGAACGCGCCACGCCCGACGGCGGCGCCATGCCCTTGCTCCAGCGCAACCCTCGCCATGACGCGATCGGCAAACCCGGGTGCCGCCGGAGCCATGGCGTTGCCGCGCAGGACATCGCCGGCAAGTTGCCAGCGACCGCAGGTCCTGCGGGCACCGGCGTCATCGCCCAACTGCTCAAGCGCAGACCACGTCGCTTCGCGGTCAAGTTGACCGTCAAACAGTGCGCTCAGGGACTCGCCGTTGGCGTCATGGACGTGCTGGTTGGACATCGATTTTCCTGACATCAGTGTTTCCGCTCCTGGAACCCGGGTACGTCATCCAGCAAGGGGCGCAATTCCTGATCGATCGCGTCACGGGCGCGAAAGATCCGCGACCGCACGGTGCCGATCGGGCACCCCATCCTGCTGGCAATTTCTTCATAGCTCAGCCCTTCGGACTCGCGCAATGAGATGGCCTCGCGCAGTTCCTCAGGTAGTCCTTCGACCACACGAAGCACCGCTTGTTCCACCTGTTGCCGCATCAGTTCGCGCTCCGGGGTGTCGTTGTCGCGCAGGCGGATGGCGGAATCGAACTGTTCGGCGTCGTCCACATCAATATCTGCGCCGGGCGGCCGGCGGTTCTGCGCTACGAGATGGTTTTTGGCGGTGTTCACTGCGATCCGGTGCAACCATGTGTAGAACTGCGCGTCGCCACGAAAGTTGGGCAGCGCGCGATAGGCACGCATGAACGCGTCCTGCGCGACGTCCTGGCATTCACTCCAGTCGGCGATGTAGCGTCCGATCAACCCGACGATCCGATGCTGGTACTTGCGTACCAGTACGTCGAATGCCGAGCTGTCGCCCTGCTGCACACGCCTGACCAGCTCCTGGTCCAAATCATTCTCGGCCATACCGCGCGCCGGCACTCCTGGTCAGCCCGGCCTTGGCCGAACAATGGGACACCCCTTGCGGGGAGAAAGTTCCATCAACACGATTGGGGCGAACCCGCACACCCGCAACCACCCACCCGTTTCCGTTGCCCGCAACGCCACGGCAGACGGACTTTGCGGCCTCCATTTGACGCCGGTGAAACAACCTCTGGATGATAGCGGCTTGTTCCATACCTCAATGGATGGTGCCGTATGGCTCCCCCGACCTCCCCCCTGCCCCGTTTCGACGGCCTGCGCAGTCAGCACTGGCTGACCAGCTTGCGCGATGACGGCGTGCTCGTGCTGTCCCTGGATCGTGCCGGCGAGAGCGTCAACGCGCTGTCCCAGGACGTGCTGCTCGAACTGGACGCACTGGTGGAGCGGATTGCGATCGATCCGCCGAAGGGCGTGGTGTTCCGCTCCGCGAAGGACAGTGGCTTCATCGCCGGGGCCGACATCAAGGAGTTCCAGGGCTTTGACCAGAAGGGCACCGTTGCCGGCGCGCTGCAGCGTGGCCAGCAGGTGTTCCAGCGCGTGGCCGACCTGCCCTGCCCCACGGTGGCGGCGATCCACGGGTTCTGCATGGGCGGCGGCACCGAGCTGGCTTTGGCCTGCGACTACCGGGTCGCCAGCAAGGATGCGTCAACCCGCATCGGCCTGCCGGAAGTGCAGCTGGGGATCTACCCGGGTTGGGGCGGCAGCGTCCGGCTGCCGCGCCTGATCGGCGCGCCCGCGGCGCTGGACATGATGCTGACCGGCCGCGCGGTGCGCGCCTCGGCGGCCCGCGCCAGCGGCCTGGTGGACAGGACCGTGGAGAAAGCGGTGCTGGTCGATGCCGCCGCATCGCTCGCGCTGAAGGGCCACACGCGGCCCCTGCGCCAGCGCCTCCTCGGCTGGGCCACCAACACCTGGCCGGCGCGGCAGGTGATCGCCCCCATGACCCTCAAGCAGATCGCACGCAAGGCGCCCAAGGATCACTACCCGGCGCCGTATTCGCTGGTCGCGACGTGGAAGGGCACCGGCGGCGGCATCGCGCGCCAGCTGGCAGCCGAACGCAAGTCGGTGGCCAAGCTCGCGTCGACGCCCACCGCACGCAACCTGATCCGGGTGTTCTTCCTGCAGGAGCGCCTGAAGGCCACCGGCGGCAAGGACCATGGCATCACCCACGTGCACGTGATCGGTGCCGGCGTGATGGGCGGCGACATCGCCGCGTGGTCGGCCTACAAGGGCTTCCAGGTCACCCTGAATGACCGCGAGCAGCGCTACATCGACGGTGCCATGACCCGGGCCGGGGAGATGTTCGCCAAACGCGTCCGCGACGACGCCGCGCGTCCGGCGGTGGCCGCGCGCCTGAAGAGCGATCTGGCCGGTGACGGGGCGGCTAAAGCCGATCTGGT
>JBDSPO010000079.1:0-3235 GCA_039930265.1 Lysobacter sp.
CCCGCGCCCGCGCCCTCACCCTGATCGGCTGCCGCGGGGGTGGCCGACTGCAGTGCCCCGGACTGGCCGGCCCTCGTCTGCGCCAGCACCGACTGCAAGGTGCGGTAGACGAAATCATGGATCAGGCGCGCATCGCGGAACCGGACCTCATGCTTGGCCGGATGCACGTTGACATCCACCCGGCGCGGATCGAGCTCCAGAAACAGCACATACGCGGGCTGCCGGCCGTGGAAAAGGACATCCGAATAGGCTTGTTTGACCGCGTGGGCCACGCTGCGATCGCGGATCCCGCGGCCGTTGCAGTAGAGGTATTGCTGGTCGGTGGATGCCCGGTTGTAGGACGGCTCGGCGATCCATCCGTGCAGGCGCAGGCCGGCACCGCTGTACTCCACCGGCAACGCGTGCCTGACGAAGTCCTCGCCCAGCGTTTCATGCAACCGCATGTGTCCCATTCCGGCCTTGCCGAGCATGTCGGCGTCGCCCTTCCAGCGTCGCGACGGCTTGCCGTTGTGCGCGACGCGCAACTCGACATCGGGGCGGGCAAGCGCAAGCTGCCGCAGCCATTCCTCGATGTGCGACAGCTCGGTGCGCTCGGCACGCAGGAACTTGCGGCGCGCGGGGACGTTGAAGAACAGGTCGCGGACCTCGATCGTGGTGCCCGGCGGGTGGGCCTTGGGAGCGGCGTTGCCGACCTCGCCGCCGTCCACCGCCAGAGATGTCCCGTGCCCGTCGCCGGGCCGTCGCGAGGTGACCACGAAGCGGCTGACCGACGCGATCGAGGGCAGTGCTTCGCCGCGGAACCCGAGGGTGAGCACGCCTTCCAGATCATCCAGCGAGGCGATCTTGCTGGTGGCATGGCGGGACACCGCCAGGGCGAGCTCCTCGGGCGCGATGCCCGAGCCGTCGTCGCGCACCCGGATCAGCCGCGCCCCACCCTCTTCCAGATCGATGTCGACCCGGGATGCGCCCGAGTCGAGGGCATTCTCGACCAGTTCCTTGACCACCGACGCGGGGCGTTCGACCACCTCGCCCGCGGCAATCTGGTTGATCAGGGTATCGGGGAGTGCTCGGATAGACACGGCAGCGGCAGGTCCGGCTGAGGAAGACCGAACATCATAGCGAACGCGGCCACCCGTACCTGCAAGCCCCGTCAATCAGGGGCTGCCACCGGCGGTCAGCGACGCCGAAGCGCTCTCGGCCGCGGCGGCGCGGGCAGCGAACATCGTGCCCGGCGGCGGCTGGCGGGTGAAGAAGGTATTGACGCCATCCAGCACGGCCCCGGCGACTTTGCGCTGGAACCCGGGATCGCGGAGCCGGACCTCTTCATCGGGATTGGAAATGAAGGCGGTTTCGACCAGCATCGCGGGCATGTCGGAGGTGCGCAGTACCGCGAAGTTGGCGCGCTCGATCTGGTGCTTGTGGACGTTGCCGATGCGCTTGAGGCCGGCGAGAATTTCGCCACCCGCGTCCTCGGAGGCCTTCATGTGGCCGCTCTGGGTCAAGTCAAGCAGCACCGAGGCCAGCGTGTTGTTGGTTTGCGACAGCCGCACGCCACCGATGAGGTCGGCGGAGTTTTCCTTGTCGGCCAGCCAGCGGGCGCGCTGCGACGATGCACCGCGCAACGACAGCACATACACCGAGGAACCGTCCGCGCCGCGGTTTTCCGCCGCGTCGGCGTGGATGGAGATGAACATGTCGGCTTTGGCCGCGCGGGCCAGCGAGGCACGCCGGTTCAAGGGAATGAACACGTCGTGCTCGCGGGTCATGAACGCCTTCATCCCCGGGGTCGCGTTGATCTGACGCGCCAATTCGCGGCTGATGGCCAGCACCACGTCTTTCTCGCGGGTACCGCCCTGTCCAACCGCACCGGGATCCTGGCCGCCGTGACCGGGATCGATCGCGATGACCAACGGGCGCAGACCCTGGCCTTGCATGACCTGCTGCAGGGTCTTGACCGGGGCGGTGGAGGTGACGACTGCAGGAACCGGCTGCCGAATCGGCGTGGGCACACCGGTGGCGACCGTCGTGGGCACGCTCCGCCCTGTGGCGACAATCGTGGCGACGCTGGCCGGGGTGGGCGCGGGAGTGGACGCAATGGTAACGGGGACGCCACGATCCACGGCCTGCGGCGCGGCGGCGCCGGCCTGGGTGGCCATTTGGGAGATCAACCGGCTGGTTGCGGCCGCCGAAGCCGCGGAGGAATCTGCGGCGCTCGAATCGGCCGAGGCAACCGGCGCGAGCATGCGTGCGGCCGCCGCAGTCGAGTCAACGGAAACAGCGGTGCCGGACGGACGGACTGCCGGCTGCGCAATCGCCGGGAGGCCGTCGCCCGGCCACTCGACCACCAGTCGCGGTCCGGTCGCACCGTACTCGATACGCGGCTTGAGCGGAGTCACCGATTGCGCGAGGTCGAATACGATGCGCGCGGTGCCGGCGACCGGCTTGCCGGTACGCACCGATCGCACCACGCCAACGCCGCCGGGAAGCACCAACCCGGGACCCAACGAGGATGCAGGCAGGTCAATGACGAGCCGGTCCGGACCGGCCAGACTGATGACGGTGAACTCGCCGGCCTTGTCCAGAACGATCTCGGCGCGGGTGCCCGTCGCTCCGGCGTTGAGCTGCAAGCCCTTGATCTCACTGGCATCAAGGTTGGCGCTGGCGCAGGCAGCGATCAACGTGGTGCCAAACAACAGGCGTAGCAGAAGGGAGGACTTGGCATGCATGGGGGGTAGTCAACCATCGCAAAGTGCCGAATGCAAGCTTTTTCCCTTATTAATCCAGTACCTGCCGCACCTTCCTGGAATACTTTTCAGGAGTTATCGGGGATATCCGGGACAGCGGCGAGGCGCCGCAGCCAAGCGCGTCCTGCTTCTGTAGCCGCCGTCAATTGAGCACGGCGCCCGCCACCGTTCCATTCCAGCTGGACGGCCAGATCCGGTGCCGGCAACCCGCCTCGGCCGCGCTCGGCCCATTCCACCAGCCACAGAGTCACCTCACCGCTGTCGAGCCCGAGGTACTCCAACTCCTCCGGATCGGCAATCCGGTAGAGATCCAGGTGCCAGGCTTCACCACCGTCTGCCAGCGGATACCGTTCCACCAGAGTGTAGGTCGGGCTGCGAATGGCGCCCTGCACACCCAGCTCGCGCAGCAGTGCACGCGCCAGGGTCGACTTTCCCGCGCCCAGATCGCCCTGCAGGTACATCACCGCTTGCGGTGGTCGCGATCGCGCCAG
>JBDSPO010000080.1:0-3990 GCA_039930265.1 Lysobacter sp.
CCTTCTTCAGCCGGCCCATCTCGCGCAGCTTGCTGAGCACGATCGGCACCGAAGCCGGTCCGATGTTGCCGTGCTCGCCGAAGATCGTCAGCACCTTCTTCGGATCGATGCCCATGGCCTTGATGAAAGCCGCGGTATGCACCTTGCTGACCTGGTGGATGACGAACTCGTCCAGCTCGTCGGCCACCCAGCCCAGAGTCTGGCGCGCGACCGCGAAGGTCTTCTGCGCCAGCTTCACACCTTCGATCAGCAGTTGGCGGGTGTCGGTGACCATGCCGTCCAGATTGCCGCGGCACAGCATGTTCCACTCCGTCGCCGCGCGGGTAACGCCGCCCTTGTAGCGCGGTGCACCGGGTGCCAGTTCGGCCCGCGCCATCACCATCGCCGCCGCGCCGGAACCCAGGGTCAGGGTCGCCAGCTCGTTGCGGAAATCCGCCTCGGTGCACTCGGCACTGGTCAGGCGCTCCAAGGTCTTTTCATACGCAAGGTCCGCCGTCTCGCCGTCCACGATCAACGCGTAGTCGATCTCGCCGTGCTCGATCATCCGGCTGGCGATGTCCATGCCGTTGATGAACGCCAGGCACGCGTTGGCGACATCGAAGTTCTGGCAGGTGTCGGGCAGGCCGAGGTTGCCGCTGACAATCGAGGCGGTGGACGGCTCGAGGTAGTCGCGGCTGACCGAGGTATTGACGAGCAGCCCGACCCGGTCCGGATCGATGCCGGCATCGGCCAGCGCCTTGACGGCCGCCAGCGTGGCGGCATCGGAGGCCAGCACCGGGCCGTCCCACAAACGCCGGGCGTGGATCCCGGCGATGTCGCCGAGTACATCGGTGCGGATGCCCAGGCGGTCCAGAGTCGGTTTGAGCCGGAGGTTGATCTCCTCCGAGCTCAGCCGGCGTGGCGCGTCAATGTGGGCCAGGCCGGCGATGGCGACGTGTTGGAACTGCATGGGCGGCAAACCAGAAAGACAGGTATCACGACAGGTTAGCGCGTTGCGGCCATCGCTGCACCCGGTCGGTTAAGCCGTTCAGCCACCGACGGGGTAGGTCTGGGCCGGATTTTTAGGGTTTTCCGGCACGGCCGATCCGGGGACCGGGGTCACATTGCCACAGTGGAACGCGGTGAAACGCTGCTCCCCGCCCGCGGGATCGCCCAGCGGCTGGATGGTGTCCGCCCTCAGCCCGGGCGCTTCGTTGCGAGCCAGGGTTTCCAGCTCCTCGCGCACCCGCAGGTTGTTGCGCTCGTAGAAGGCGACGCTGTCCTTGACCGACACCGCGATCTCGCCCTGCTTGGCGCAGCCCGCAGGCGGGCCACCGGCACCGATGATGCGTACCGCGCTGGCCCCGGGCGCCATTTTGACCCAGGTGCAACCGGAAGCCAGGACAAGGGCGGCGGCAAGGCCGAGGGTGGACATGCGGATCATGGAAGCTCCTGGACAGGGAATGGGCAGGCGATCATCCCGCTGCGGTCGACGCGGCGGGCGCAGCCCTTATCGGCCGAGCGGGGTGAATCGCGCCTGAGCGCCGCCCGACGCGGGCGGTGCACGAGGTGTACCGGACGCGTGCAATGCGTCCGGCACCCCGGCGGGACAGACTACTTTACCGGTGTGGCGATACCGGCCGGAACGGCCGGGGTGGTGACCGGCTTGCCATCCTCGTCCAGCACCTGCACCGGGCCGAGATTCAGCGCGCGCACCGGTGCCTCGATCTGGGCCAGATCTCCCACCACGACCCAGGTCAGCGCCGCAGGATCAATGGTCGCGGCGGCCTTCGCCACCACCGCCGGGGTCAGCGCGTCGATCTCGGCCTTGCGCTGGAACACGTAATCATCGGGGCGGTCGTAGCGCACGATGCCGGTGATGGTGCCCATCACCGCACTGCCGGTTTCGTATGCGCCGGGCAGGCTGCGGATCTCATTGGCCTTGACCTTGCTCACCTCGTCCGCGGTCGGCGGTGTCTTGCCGCTGACATAGTCGGTGATCTCGCGCTTGAGTTCCGCGACCGACTCCGCGGTCTTGTCGATCTGCACCGGCGCGTACGCCAACCAGGGTCGCTGGCCAATCGCATTGCTGGCAAAGCTGTAGGAGCCATACGCCCAATGCTTGTCCTCGCGCAGGTTCATGTTGAGGCGCGAGCTGAACTGGCCGCCCAGCACGGTATCGGCAAACCCGAACTCGGTGGCGTCAGCGGACTTGGTGGACGGGACGAGTTCGCCGACATAGATGTTGGCCTGCACCGCGCCGGGCTGGTCGATCAGGAATACCCGCGGCGCCTTGGGCAGCGCCACCTCGGGGACCGGCGTGGGGGCGGTCGGTGCCCCTATGCCCTTCCAGTCGCCGAGATGCCGGTTCAGCAGGGGCACGATGTCCTTCAGCGTGGTGTCGCCGACCACGACCATCGTGGCCCCCTCCGGGCGGACCCATGCCTGGTGGTAACCGACCAGGTCGGCGCGGGTCAGCGCCGCGATGGAGCCCTCGGTACCGGAACCGCTGAGCGGCATCGCATACGGATGGCCCTCGCCGTACAGCAGCGGCGGCAGTACCCGCAGGGCCGCCGAATTGGGGCGCGCCTTCTCCTGTTTGATGCCGGCGATCCAACTGGCCCGCACGCGATCGATCTCGGCCTGATCAAAGCGCGGCTGACGCAGCATCTGGGTGAACAGCGCCAGCGACGGGTCCAGATTTTCCTTCAATGCCGACAGCGATGCGCTGGCGCCATCCAGCGAGGCATTGCCGCCCAGGTTGGCACCCAGCGCCTCCGCACGTGCGGCAAACGCCAGCGCGTCGTACTCGCCTGCACCTTCATCCAGCATCCCCATGGCGAAGCTGGAGGTGCCGAGTTTCGCGGCCGGGTCGACCTTGAAACCGCCCTCGAACATCAACGCGAACTGCACCACCGGAATGTCGTGGCGCTCGGCCAGAATCACCTGGGTGCCGTTTTTCAGCGTCGCCCGCTGCAGCTCGGGGAACTTGAGTTCCGGGAAGTCACTGGGCAACGGCACGCCGGTGCCGCGATCCACGCGCGACGGCTGCACGCTGTAGCGCGCGTCCACCGCCGGCATGGTCAGCGGCGCGGGCTGCACGGCCGCTTCCTCGGCCAGCGCAGTGCGCTCGCCGGGCACGACCACCAGCGTGTGGTCGCCCACGCCCAGCCACTTGTCGCCGAGTGCCTGCAGGGTCGCAGGTGTCACCGCGGCGATGGTCGCCAGGCTCTCGCGGAAGCAGCCGGGGTCGCCGGTATAGATCGCGCAGCTGGCCAGCGCATCGGCCTTGCCGCCAAAGCCACCGATGCGCTCCACGCCACGGATGAAGCTGGCGCGCACGACCGTCTTGGCCTGGGCCAGTTCGGCGGCGTCGGGCCCTTCCGCCAGCAGGCGCTTGAGCTCCTCGTCGATGATCGCCTCGACCCGCTTGGGATCAACGCCCTCCTTGACGGTGGCGAAGACCAGGAAATTGGAGCCCAGCTGGGACTCGCTGAGACCGGCACTGACGTTGTCGACCAGCTTGTCGGCGTGAACGAGCCGCTTGGCCAGGCGTGACGTGCTGCTGCCGCCGAGGACCTGGGCCAACACGCCCAGCTGGTCGGCCTCCACGGTGCCGGTCGGCGCCACGTTCCAGGCGCGGTAGATGCGCGGCTGCGGCACCCGGTCCTGCATCACCTCGCGGGTGGTGGCGGGGCGCTGGGCGACATCGACCGCCGGCTGGGCCATGTCCGGGCCGGCGGGGATGTCACCGAAATAGCGGGCGACCTTGGCCTTGGCGGTCGCCACGTCGATGTCGCCGGCCAGCACCAGCACCGCGTTGTTGGGGCCGTACCAGGCGCGGAACCAGTTCTTGACGTCCTCCAACGAGGCCGCATCCAGGTCCGCCATCGAGCCGATCACGCTGTGGTGGTAGGGATGGCCGACCGGGTACAGCGACTGGTTGAGTTTGGTCCAGACCTGGCCATAGGGCTGGTTCTCGCCCTGACGCTTCTCGTTCTGGACCACGCC
>JBDSPO010000081.1:0-9458 GCA_039930265.1 Lysobacter sp.
AACGCGAGCGACGCCGCGGCCAGCGCGGTCCACTCCACCCACTCCGGTTGTGGTCGCCATGCGCGCACCGCCGGTTCCAGCCCCGCCAGATCCGCCATGTACAGCGCGATGACGGTTCCCAGGGTCAATTTGAGCACCGTGGATAGCGCGCCCGCCGCGCGCGCGGTGCCCGATACCAGATGCTGGCTGGTGAGTTCGTTCATCGCGTTGGTCAGCGACAGGCCCGGCAACAGGACGATCAGTGACGCGATGATCACCGTGTTCTGGTTCAGCGGCGCGACGAACGTCGCCACCAGTACGACCACCAGTGTCGCGACGAGGGCAAGCAGTGCGTCGGACGCTTCGCGCAGACGCGGCCGCGAGGCAGCCACGTGGGTCAAGACGCCGATCAAGAGGCCATTGAACCCCGCTACCGTGATATCCAGCCACGGCAGTCGTAGCAGTCCCCCGACGCCGGCGGCCACCAGTCCGAACGCCAGTACCTGCAGGGCCTGCGCCACGCGCGACGGCGGCTTGTCCAGCGCGTTCAGCGCGTCGAAGGCGGATGTCAGTGCCATCTCGCCGGCAATCACGGCCTCGGCGATCCGATCGGTCTCCGACAGCCGGTGCAGGTCGGTATCGCCTGGCGGCAGGCGAATGACCCGGGTGACGTCGCTGGCTCCGGGCAGTCGGTGCGGGTCACTGAAGGACAGGATCAGGGCGGTGGGGCTGACCCAGGGCTCGCACTCCACGCGCAGTCGCTCGGCGACCGACAGCAGTGCACCCTCCAATCGTTGCGCGGTGGTCCCGTACAAGTGCAGGCGTTCGGCAAGCTCGACCATAAAGGCAATGCGATCGGCGTAGCTGGCGCTGCTCAAGGGAGTCGGGGCCGCGTCTGCGGAGGGCGTCGTGATCATCCCCCTAGCATCGCATGCACGCCCATTCGCTGGCGCCAACAGGCGCGTGAAAGACGCCCTCTGCACAGGTGGCGCATGTATCCTGCGGCGATCCATGACCGAATCCGAATCCACGCCGCCCAGCTACGATGCCGACGACCGCGACGACGGGCGACTCCGCCTTTTCGGGCAGTGGACGCTGGAGCAGGCGGAAGACGTCGCAACCCGGTTGGGGTCGATGCCTGAAGGAACCCGCGCGCTGGACGCGACCGGGGTGGAGCGACTCGATTCGCTGGGTGTGCTGCAGATGCTGCGGTTCGCGCGTGACCGCGGACTCGATTTTCAGCACTTTCAGTTCCATGACAACCATCAGGCGCTGGTGGCGGTGATCGACGATGTCGTCGACGGGCGGATGCCGCCGCGTCGCCAGTTCGGCGTCGGTGATGCGCTCGCGCGTCTGGGCCGGGCGATGGTCGAGAACTGGCGCGAATCCCGCGCCCTGCTCGGGTTCTTCGGCGAGGTGTTGATCAAGCTGCTGCGCACGGTCCGTGAGCCGAGACGCTTCCGCCCGGTCGCGACGGTTTTCCACATGGAACAGGTGGGCCTGGATGCCGTACCGCTGGTAGCGCTGCTGTGTTTCCTGGTGGGCGCGGTCGTCGCATTCCTGGGCGCCAACGTGCTGCGCGACTTTGGTGCGACGATTTTCGTGGTCGAGTTGGTAAGCATCGCGTTCATGCGCGAATTCGGCGTGTTGCTTACCGCGATCATCCTTGCCGGGCGCACCGCCAGCGCATTTACCGCGCAGATTGGGGCGATGGTCAGCCGCGAGGAGGTCGACGCCATGCGCACCCTCGGGCTGGATCCCGTCGATCTGCTGGTGATCCCGCGCGTGCTTGCTTTGCTGCTGACCCTGCCGCTGCTGACATTCGTGGCGATCCTCGCCGGCCTGCTGGGTGGGCTGACCGTGGGCGCCTTCAATCTGGATATTCCGCCCCAGCAGTACCTGGCGCGGATGCAGGACACCATGGCTTTGAAGCACCTGTGGGTGGGATTGGGCAAGGCACCGGTATTCGCGCTGGTGATCAGTCTGATCGGCTGTCTGGAGGGGCTGCAGGTCAAGGGCACGGCGCAGTCACTGGGCGAGCGCACCACCTCGAGCGTGGTGCAGTCCATCTCGCTGGTGATCGTGCTGGATGCGTTCTTTGCCATCTGGTTGATGGAGATGGGCTGGTGACGGCCGCAACAGAGCGCGAGCCGATCATCCGCGTGCGCGGGCTGGTCAATCGCTTCGGCAAACAGGTCGTCCACGACGGGCTCGACCTGGACGTGATGCCGGGTGAGATCCTCGGCGTGGTCGGCGGCTCGGGCACAGGCAAATCGGTGTTGATGCGCTCGATCCTTGGCTTGCGCGAGCCCAATGACGGGGACATCCGCGTGCTTGGCGTGGATGCCCGCAGCAGCGAGGCAAGCGTCCGTCGGCATATCGAGCAGAACACCGGCGTGCTGTTCCAGGACGGGGCGCTGTTCTCATCCTTGACCGTGGGCGAGAACGTGGAAGTGCCGTTGAAGGAGTATTGCCCCGGCCTGCCGGGATCTCTGCGATACGAGCTCGCCCTGCTGAAGGTGAAACTGTCAGGGCTGCCGGGCGAAGCGATCGACAAGTTCCCTTCCGAGTTGTCCGGCGGCATGCGAAAGCGCGCCGGGGTCGCCCGCGCGCTGGCGCTGGATCCCCCCTTGTTGTTCCTCGACGAGCCCACCGCGGGACTGGATCCGATTGGCGCCGCCGCCTTCGACCGCCTGATCCGTACCCTGCAACAGGCCCTGGGTTTGACGGTGTTTCTGATCACCCACGATCTGGACACCCTTTACGCTATCTGTGATCGCATCGCGGTACTCGCCGACGGCAAGGTTGTGGCGTGTGCACCGATCGATGAGATCGAACGCTGCGACCACCCCTGGGTGCGCGAGTATTTTCATGGCCCCCGTGCCCGTGCCGCGCAACAGGCCGGTGCGGCCACCACCCCGTTCAACGAGGTCGCCAACTGATGGAAACCAAGGCCAACTACGTCCTGATCGGAGCGTTCACGATCCTGCTGACGTTGTTCCTGCTGATGTTCGCCCTGTGGGCGGCGAAGTACTCGACCGACAAGAGCTGGCAGAGCTACCGGGTCGTGTTCAATGAGCCGGTGACGGGGATGAGCGAGGGCAGCAGTGTACAGTACAACGGCATCTCGGTAGGAACGGTGGAGAAGCTGCGGCTGGCGCCGGACGATCCGCGCCGGGTTATTGCCACCCTGAAAGTGCAGGCCAGCGCGCCGGTGAAGACCGATACGCGCGCCAAGATGTCGATGACCGGCATCACCGGCAGTCCGATCATCCAGTTGACCGGGGGTGACCCTGCCAGCCCGCGACTGGTGGACGTGGACAACAGCGAGACACCGTTGATCCAGACCGAGGCGTCCGCGCTGCAGAACATCGCCGACACGGCCAACCGGCTGGTCGCGCGCATGGACCAGTTGTTGAGCGAGGAAAACGTGGAAAGCGTCGCCCGCACGCTGGCGAACATCGAGTCGCTGACAGGGGCGGTGTCTGAGCAACGCGAGGACCTGCGCGCGGTTATTGTCAATGCACGTGCATCCAGCGAGCAGCTGGAAGCGACCCTTGGCAACGCCAACAGCGCCATGAAAAGCATCGATCGTGAATTGGTGAGCAAGTTGCCGGAGCTGGTCGCGCGCCTGGACAGCACCCTTGCCCGACTCGATTCGGCAGCCACCGGCGCCGACGGGATCATCAGCGAGAACCGGGCTGCGATCAGCAGCTTTGCCAACGACGGTCTGGCCCAGCTCGGCCCCACGCTGGGCGAGTTGCGCGCGCTGGTGCGCGACTTGCGGCGTGTGAGCGACCGTCTGGACAGCAATCCGACCCGCTACCTGCTTGGCCGCGATGCCCCCAAGGAGTTTGAACCCGAATGAAAGCCTTCTTCTCGATTCCTGCGGTGCGTCCGCGACGCTGCCTGGCGCGGGCGTTCCTGTTGGCCGTGGCTTGCCTCGCCCTCAGCGCCTGCTCCGTCCTGGGTGGCAACACCCGGGAGCGCGCCACGATTTACGATCTGGATCCGCGGGTCGCGGCGGATCCCGCGTGGCCGAAGGTGGATTGGCAACTCGCGCTGCCGCGGGCGAACGCGTCGCGGGTGGGCGACAGCCTGCGGATCGCGGTGCGGCCGACACCCAACGAATTTCAGGTCTACAAGGGTGCGACCTGGGCCCGGATACCGACCGACATGATCGAGGATGCGATCATGCGCACCCTTGAGGACTCCGGCCGGATCCAATCGGTGGCGCGGCAGGGTAGCGGGATGAGCGCCGATTATCGCTTGCTGCTGGAACTGCGACGATTCGAGTCGGCCTATGCCGCTGCCAGCATGCCGCCGACGGTACAGATCGAACTCAACGCGAAGTTGTTGC
Source organism: Lysobacter sp. (assembly GCA_039930265.1). Taxonomy (GTDB): domain Bacteria; phylum Pseudomonadota; class Gammaproteobacteria; order Xanthomonadales; family Xanthomonadaceae; genus Novilysobacter. Next base: position 4,340 of record JBDSPO010000081.1, read on the forward strand.
ACACGCCCAGCCAGCGTGTCGCCGCCTCGCGCACCTTCCTGCAGCAGACGCCGACCGACAGCGTGGCCATCGAAGATGTTGTGGCGGCGTTCGACAAAGGACTGCACGCCCTCACCGGCGATATCGTGGGCTGGGTGCTGACGAGCGGCAATCAGGACGCGAAGCGCCGTACCGACTGACGCAACCCGTTGCGTCGGCCACCTCGGCGACCGTCGCCAAGGTTGTAAGCTGCGCGCCATGCCAGTTCATCCCAACCCACTGCACGCGGCCGGGCAAAGGCTGTTCCACATTCTGCGCGCGGGCTTCCGACGGTTGCCGCTGGGCGAGGCCAGGCGCGATCGTTGGCGGCAATGGTTCCTGCAACGTTTCCCCGGCGTGCGCCCGGCGCCAGTGGCGGGCCAGCAGTCGGGCGGCGCGCGCTTGCGCCGAGCGCTCGTCTCCGCGGACGGGAAAGCCATCGGCTACCGGCCGGATGGCCCGGTGGCGTTGCCGGCAACTCTGCCAGCGACGCTGGTGGCGTTCTATCTGCCGCAGTTCCACACGATTCCCGAAAATGATCTCTGGTGGGGAGAGGGCTTCACCGAGTGGCGCAACGTCGGCCGGGCGCTGCCGCAGTTTCAGGGCCATGCCCAGCCGCGGCTGCCGGGTGCCTTGGGTTACTACGATCTGAGCCATGCACAGACGATGCGCGCCCAGGCCGCGCTGGCACAGGCGTACGGCGTGGGCGCGTTCTGTTTCTACTTCTACTGGTTCGGCGGCAAGACGCTGCTGGAAGCGCCGCTGCAGCAGTGGCTGCGTGATCCGTCCATCACGTTGCCGTTCTGCCTGTGCTGGGCCAACGAGAGCTGGTCACGGCGCTGGGACGGGCGTGCCGACGATATTCTCATGGCACAGAGCCACGGCGCCGACGATGATCTCGCGTTCATCGCGCATGTCGCTGCCTACCTGCGTGACCCCCGGTACCTGCGCGTCGACGGCAAGCCGATGCTGCTCGTGTACCGGCCCGGTTTGATGCCGGATGCCAACGCGACGGCCGCACGCTGGCGGCAATGGTGCAGGGACTCCGGGATCGGGGAGATCTTTCTGGCTTACGTGCAGGGATTCGAGCGCCCGGATCCGGCGTCCATCGATTTCGACGCTGCTGTGGAGTTTCCGCCCAACCTGGCGACGCCGGAGGACATCACCGCATCGCAGCGCCTGCTCAATGATGCCTACGCGGGTCAGGTACTGGATTGGCGGCAGCTCGCGGATGAGTACAAGCGCCGGCCGGTACCGCCGTACCGTCTGTTCCCGGCGGTCAACTGCGGCTGGGATAACGAACCGCGCCGACCCGGGCAGGGGCGCACCTTCCTGCATGCCGCCCCACGACGCTACCGGGACTGGCTCAGCCACACCATCCTTAATAGGCTGCCAACTGCGCCGGGTGCGGCGCGTCTGGTATTCATCAACGCCTGGAACGAGTGGGCGGAAGGAGCCGTACTGGAGCCCGACGCCCGGCTTGGACATGCCTGGCTGCATGCCACTGCCGCTGCGCTGCGCGCGGCTGCGGCCGCATCTTCATCGGCCCCGGTCGCTGCGGCCCCGCTGCGGCCTTGCGTGGTGGTCCATGCCTGGTACCCGGACGCTTTCGGCGACATCCTTGACGCACTGGCCGGTTGGGACATCCCGATGCGTCTGGTCGTGACCACCGGGCCGGACCAGGCCGAGCAGATCACCGCAACGCTTGCACGCCGCAACATGACCGCGGAACTCGAGGTGCGGCCCAACCGCGGGCGCGACATCCTGCCGTTTCTGCATGTTGCCGATCGTCTGCTGGCGGAGGGCGAAACCCTGGTGCTCAAGCTGCACACCAAGCACTCGCCGCATCGTGCCGACGGTTCCCACTGGCGCGGCGAGCTGCTGGAAAGGCTGGCCGCTCCCGCGCGCGTCGGGCAGATCGTGAAGGCGTTTCAGCACGACGCCGCGTTGGGGCTGGTGGCGCCCGAAGGCCACCTCCAGCCACTGCACTATTACTGGGGTGCAAATCGCGACAACGTGGCTTATCTGGCTGCGCGACTGGGTATCGCCGCGCCGGACACAGACACGGACCACTTCGTGTCCGGCAGCATGTTCTGGGTGCGTCTGGAGGGTTTGCGCCCGCTGCTGGACGCGCATCTGGACGATCGGGAGTTCGAGGACGAAGCCGGGCAGCTGGACGGCACCTTCGCCCACGCGATCGAACGCGTTTTCGGATTTTGCGTGCGGGACCAAGGGTTGGAGATCCGTGATGCCGCAACCGTCTGCGGTGAGGACGCGGTATCGGCCGGTGCCTACCTCTACGCCCAGCGCGACTGACGGCTAAGGTTTCATTCTTCCAGCGCTCGGACCAGGATCGCGGCCAGCGATTCCGCGTCTTGGCTGGTGGAGTCAAGCACTATGTCCGGGCTCTCCGGCCGCTCATACGGCGAGTCGATGCCCGTGAAATTCCGCAACAGTCCAGCGCGGGCCTTGGCGTAGAGTCCCTTAGCATCGCGTTCCTCGGCAACCGCCAGCGGCGTGTCGACGAAGACTTCAAGGAACTCGCCTTCCTGGAACATCTGCCGCGCCATGGTGCGTTCTGCGCGGAATGGCGATATGAAACTGACCAGCACCACCAGCCCCGCATCGACCATCAAGCGGGCGACCTCGGCGACGCGGCGGATATTCTCGACCCGGTCCTCGTCCGTGAACCCCAGATCGTTGTTGAGACCGTGGCGGATGTTGTCGCCGTCCAGCAGGTAGGTATGCCGCCCCATCGCCAGGAGCTGCTTTTCCAGCAGGTTGGCAATCGTCGACTTGCCCGCGCCCGACAGACCGGTAAACCAGACGCATCGAGGCCGCTGGTGCTTGATCAACGCGCGCGCGGACTTGTCCACGTCCACGTGTTGCCAGCGGATGTTGCTGGCACGGCGCAGCGCGAAATCGAGTGTGCCCGCAGCGACCGTGGCATTGGACTGGCGGTCGATCAGGATGAAGCCGCCCAGCTCGCGGCTCTCGGCGTAGGGCTGGAAACCGATCGCCTCGTTGAGATGGAGGTTGCAGAAACCGACCTGATTGCATTCCAAGGCCTTTGCGGCCAGATGGGTCTGTGTGTTCACGTCGATCTGGTACTTCAACTCGGTGACCGTGGCGCCGATCGTACGCGTGCCAATCTTCAGCCAGTAGGGCCGTCCGGGCAGAAGCGGTTGATCGTCCATCCACAGCACATGGGCGGCAAACTGGTCGGCAGTGGGCAGCGATCTGCTGGTAGCACAGAGAATGTCGCCGCGGCTGATGTCGATCTCATCGGCCAGGCCCAGCACCACCGCCTGTCCGGCTTCGGCGCGTCGGGTATCGACCGTTCCGCAGACAATGCGGGTGACCGTCGAGCGTTTGCCCGAGGGCGATACGGTGACGCCATCGCCGAGGGTCACCGGGCCAGCCAACAGCGGTCCGGCAAAGCCGCGGAAGTTCTGGTCAGGACGGCACACCCATTGCACCGGCATCCGGAATGCGGTTGCCGCCGGTGGTGGCGTGATCCTCACGCACTCAAGGTGTTCCAACAACGGCGGCCCCCCATACCAGGGCGTGTGGGACGAGCGTTCCAACACGTTATCGCCATGAAGTGCCGACAGGGGAATGCAGGCTATATCCGAGATCCCAAGCTGCGCGGCCAACTGGCTGTATTCGGAGACGATCGCATCGAACACGTTCTGGTCAAAGTCGACCAGATCCATCTTGTTGACCGCCAGCACCACGTGCCGGATTCCCAGCAGCGACACGATGTAACTGTGGCGGCGCGTCTGGGTCAGCAGTCCCTTGCGCGCGTCAACCAGTACGATCGCCAGCTCGGCGGTGGATGCACCCGTGGCCATGTTGCGGGTGTACTGCTCGTGGCCCGGACTATCGGCGACGATGAACTTGCGCTTTGCGGTGTCGAAGAACCGGTAGGCGACATCGATCGTGATGCCCTGTTCGCGCTCTGCGGCGAGGCCATCAACCAACAGAGCGAAGTCGATGCCGTCCACCTCTGCGCTGCTGTTGCGGCTTTCGGCGACCAGCGTGGCGGCTTGGTCGACCCGCAATAAGCCGGCGTCATGCAGCAGGCGACCGATCAGCGTGCTTTTGCCGTCATCCACACTGCCGCAGGTAATGAAACGAAGCAGGCTTTTGGCTTCACAGTGCCGCAGATATTCAGCCACGAGTTCCGGCGCACTTGGCGATGGGGTGGGGATACTTCCGGCGTTGCTGGGTGACGGACGCTCGGAATCGGACTTGGCGCGCATCAGAAATAGCCTTCCTGCTTTTTCTTTTCCATCGACGCCGAAGGGTCGTGGTCAATCACCCGGCCCTCCCGCTCGGACGTGGTGCTTGTGAGCATTTCGGCGACAATCTTTTCCAGCGAGTCGGCGCTCGATTCAATTGCGCCGGTCAGGGGGTAACAACCCAAGGTACGGAAGCGCACCATCTTCATCATGGGGTGCTCACCCGGCCTCAGCGGCAGCCGCTCGTCGTCGACCATGATCAGCGCCCCATCACGCTCGACCACCGGCCGCGGTGCGGCGAAGTAGAGCGACGGAACGGGGATGTTTTCGCGAAGGATATACAGCCACACATCCAGCTCGGTCCAGTTGGAAATCGGGAACACACGGACCGACTCACCCTTGTGGATACGGGTGTTGTAGAGATTCCACAATTCGGCGCGCTGGTTTTTTGGATCCCACCGATGCTGGTCGCTGCGGAAGGAGAATATGCGTTCCTTCGCGCGGGACTTCTCCTCGTCACGACGGGCACCGCCAATGGCCGCATCGAATCCGCCCGCGTCGAGCGCTTGGCGCAGCGCCTGGGTCTTCATCACGTCGGTATGTACGGTGGCCCCGTGGCTGGCTGGACCAATTCCGCGGGCCACGCCTTCCGGGTTGGTGTGGGTATGCAGCCGGAGACCAGTCTCACGCACACGGCGATCACGGAACCGGATCATCTCCGCGAATTTCCAGCCTGTGTCCACGTGCAACAGTGGAATGGGGGGGCGCGCGGGATGAAATGCCTTCAGCAAGAGATGCAGCAGTACGGAGCTGTCTTTGCCTACCGAGTAAAGCATCACCGGGTTGCGGAATTCGGC
>JBDSPO010000082.1:0-8214 GCA_039930265.1 Lysobacter sp.
GCGATGGCGATGGCGAGAGTGTATCGGCGGCCGCCGGTGAAACCAGCCAAGCGAAGGACCGCTTTGCGCGCGATATCAGCGAGCTGGAACAACGTATCTCCGGGCTCAGCCTGGTGGACGATTCGCCCAGAAAGGACCCCGACGGCGTACGCGGTGCGGTACTCGTGCTCTCCGGCCTCGGCGGTCCCGACGCGGTGCGCCAGTTGGTGGCGGCACTGCCGGCGGACTTCCCCCGGCCGGTGCTGATCCAGCAGCGGCTCGATGGCGGCCGCCACGACAAACTGGTTGCCCAGATGCAGCGCGCCACCGGTTTGCGCGTGCAGTTGGCCGGAGCCAACCAGTTTGCCCACGCCGGCATCATCTACATCCTGCCCGCGGAACTCGGGGTGGACGTGAGCGAGAGCGGGATCCGATTTGACCCGGGCGCCGAGCTGCTCACCGCGCTGCCGGCTGCCGACAGCGCGGTGCTGCTGCTGAGCGGCTGCGATCCATTGCTGGTCGATCCGACCCTGAAGCATGGCTGGGCGGGTGCGCTGGTTGCCGGTCAAGCCGCTGAGGGCTGCTACGACCCGGCGGCATCCAGTGAGCTGGCCAGCCGTGGCGGTGATACCGGGACCCCGGTCGAATTGGCCAAACGGCTGGCCGAACGCTGGCCCGCTTGAGGAAGGAATATGTCGAAACGCTCCACCAAACGCGCCCGGGTTGAACCGTCTCCCGCACCGGCCACGGTGCATGAGGAAGACATCCGTGGGGTCCTTATCCAGCTCGCCGGGGCCCGGCTGCTGTTGCCCAATGCGACCGTGGCCGAGGTGATGTCGTTCGCGCCACCCGAAACGGTGGCGGGAGCGCCGGCATGGTTGCTGGGCCTGACGCGCTGGCGTGGCTGGCAGGTTCCGTTGATCGGTTTTGCCCAGCTGGCCGGGGTCGCCGAAGAGCAGGGCGAACTCAACAGCAAAGTGCTGGTGCTCAAGGCACTGGGGGGTAATCCCAAGGCGCCGTACTTTGCGATCCTCAGCCAGGGCTTCCCGCGCCTGGTCACGGTTTCGCGGGCCGCGCTAGCGGCGGTGGGGGACGGCGCCGGGCTCCCGCCCATGGTGTTGTCGGCGATCCGCCTCAACGACAACGAGGCTTATGTGCCGGACCTGGTGGCGGTCGAAAACCTGATCGCGGAAACCCTGTCCGCCGCCGCCTGAGGCAGGCCGTCGGGTGTGGTACCGCCCCGCAAACCTCTTCGTCGCCGCGGCGTTTGCAGGGGCCCCGGTTCAGGCAAGGTCGCCGAAGCGGGCCTGCAACGCGGCGATTGCGGCCAGTCCCGCAGTTTCCGTGCGGAGAATGCGCGGTCCCAGCCGCAGGCCGTGGAACCCCGCAGCTCGGAGCTGTTCCCGATCGGCAGGTGACCAGCCGCCCTCGGGGCCGATGGCGAGTGTCACCTCGGTCGCCGGAGTGATGGGCAGACCTCCAAAGACCAGATCTCCGTTGGGATCGAGGATCAGCCGCAGACCGGCGATCGCACCCTCAACGGCGGAGCGCGCAGGTATGTCCGGAGGTGCAGCGCCGCCGAGTCCGGTCAGCACGGCCGCCAGGGTTGCCGGGGCAGTCACCGGGGGCACCCGCGCGCGACCACTCTGCTCGCAGGCGGCGGTCACCACCGCCTGCCAGTGCGCCAGGCGGCGCGCGGCACGGGCAGGGTCCAGCTTCACCTCGCTGCGCTGCGAGAGCAGCGGACGGATCTCCGCCACCCCCAGTTCAGTCGCTTTCTGCAGGATCAGGTCCATCTTCTCGCCGCGCGCGATTCCCTGCAGCAGTACGATCCGCAGCGCGGATTCGTTCGCGATCCGCACAGGCGCGTCCAGGCGTACCTGCAGCGCCCTTTTGCCAACGTGGGTCACGCGTGCGGGATAGTCATGGCCGTCACCGTTGAACAGGACGCAGCGGTCATCCACACCCAGTCGCAACACCCGCAACAGATGCGTGGACGGCCCTTCCGGGAGCGTCATCTCCATGCCCGCGGAGAGCGGCAATGCGACGTGGACGCGGGTCACACGCATGCTGCACCCCCGCGCCCGCAGCCGTTCGTCCGCACGCGTGCAGCGCGCGGGGAGGCGGCCGTGTCTTCGGCCTCTGCTAGCATCGAGGGATCGTGATCGTTATTTCTCATACCCCCATTATCGCTGTTCGCCGCTGCCGCGCCGTGTGCACGGGGCAGGCGCAATGACGCGCAAATTGCCGATCATCCACGGCATCGTGGCAAGCGACCTGGGGCCGTACCGGGTCGAGGACCTGGACCTGGAGTTCAGCAACGGCGAGCGGCGACGGTTCCAGCGCATGCACGGCCGCGGCCACGGCGCGGTGGCGGTGGTCCCGATGGTGGATGCCTACACCGTGCTGCTGGTGCGGGAGTATGCCGCGGGCGTCCACCGCTACGAACTGGGACTGGTCAAGGGGCGCATCGACGCTGGTGAAAGCCCGCTGGAGGCGGCCAACCGTGAACTCAAGGAAGAGGCCGGCTATGGCGCGCGCTCCCTGGTGGAACTGCGCGAGCTGACTCTCGCGCCCAGCTACATGAGCCACACCGCGCACGTCATTCTTGCGCGCGACCTGTACCCGAAGCGGCTGCCGGGCGACGAGCCGGAGCCGCTGGAACTGGTGCCCTGGCGACTGGATGCGCTGGATCAACTGGCGATGCGCGAGGAGTTCTCCGAGGGCCGCAGTCTTGCCGCCCTGTTCGTCGCCCGCGAATGGCTGCGGGTGCATGGCTGACACCCGGCCAGCGCAGACGGTGCCACGGGCGCGAGCGACCGCATGATCGATCCCTGCCTGCGTGAGGGTGTGATCAGGATCGCCCTGGATGCCGCCGCGGAAATACTGGCCATCTATCGGAGCCCCTTCGACGTGGCCCAGAAAGATGACCGCTCGCCGGTGACGGCCGCCGACCTTGCCGCGCATCGCTGCATCGTCGAAGGATTGGCGCGCCTGACCCCGACCATTCCGGTGCTGTCGGAGGAGTCGAGCGCCGCCGACATCGTCCAGCGCCGCCAGTGGTCGCGCCTGTGGCTGGTCGATCCGCTCGATGGCACCCGTGAGTTCATCAAGCGCAATGGCGAATTCACGGTCAACATCGCATTGGTCGAGGAGGGCGTGGCGACGTACGGGGTGGTCCAGGCGCCGGCGTCGGGAGTGGTCTGGCACGGCGGCAACGGGGCGGGGGCATTCCGGCGCGAGGAGGCCGGCGAGGACGTGCCGGTGCGGGTGCGCACGCCTGCCGTGGTGCCACTGCGGGTTGCCGTCAGCCGATCGCACCGCGACCAGCGCAGCAGCGATTTCATCGACCGTATCGGCGCCATCGAGCCGGTGGGGATGGGCTCCTCGCTCAAGTTCTGCCTGCTTGCGGAAGGCGGGCTGGATATCTATCCCCGCTTTGGCCCGACCAGCGAGTGGGATACCGCCGCCGCCCAGGCAGTGCTGGAGGGCGCAGGCGGTGGACTTTATGGCCTCGACGGTCGACCTTTCCGTTACAACCAGCGCGCCACGCTCCTCAATGGCGGGTTCGTCGCTGTGGGCGATGCGAGCTTGCCGTGGCAGGACTGGGCCGCGACGTGAGCGGCAAACCGCAACACGACGCCTCCGCGTTGGCCGGCATCGTCGGGGACATGGGGGAGTGGCAGCGAGCCCGCGAGCTGCAGTCACGCGCCGCCGGCGCGGGATTCGACTGGCCGGACCCGGAGTCGGTGGTCGCCAAGCTGCACGAGGAAATTGACGAGGTGCTCGAGGAGTTTGCGGCGGTGCGGTGTGATCCGGCGGACGCCGATGCCCAGGACAGGCTGGCGGATGAGATCGGCGACCTGTTGTTCGTTGCGGCCAACCTGGCGCGCCACGCCCGGGTGGACCCAGCCGATGCCATGCGCCGGGCCAACGCGAAGTTCGAGCGTCGCTTCCGGTTGATGGAGGATCTGGCCGCGGACGCCGGCGAAGCATTGCCGACACTCCCGCTTGAGCGCCAGGAGCAGTACTGGCTGCTCGCCAAGGCTCAGGACCCGGGTGCCGGGCGCAACCGCAGCTGATCGACGCGCCAGGCAACCCGCCGCCATCGGGCCTTCACGCCGCGTAGACCTGTCGGGCGTCAGCCTTCACAAAACTGAAGCCGAGGACACTTACATGCAGAACACGCAAGACGGCGGCTTGGTCCTGATCATCGAGGACAACCGCAATATTTCGGAAATGGTCGGTGAGTATCTGGAGAGCAAGGGCTTCGAGGTCGACTTCGCCGCCGATGGTCTGGACGGCTACCGGCTGGCCGCCGAGAACAGCTACGACGTGATCGTGCTCGACCTCATGCTCCCCCGTCTTGACGGCATCGAAGTGTGCAAGCGGCTGCGCGAGGAAGCACGCAAGTCAACGCCGGTGCTGATGCTGACGTCACGCGACACCCTGGATGAGAAGCTCGTTGGCCTGTCGGCTGGCGCTGACGACTATCTGACCAAGCCCTTTGCGATCCAGGAGCTGGAGGCCCGCCTGCGGGCGTTGATCCGTCGCGAGCGCCGGCAGGTAGGCGGCGAGGTGCTGAAGGTGGCCGATCTGGTGCTGGATCCCGCCAGCCTGCGGGTGACCCGTGGCGGCAGCGAGTTGCAGCTGTCACCGATCGGGCTGCGTCTGCTGACTATCCTGATGCGCGAATCGCCGCGCGTGGTCAGCCGCCAGGAGATCGAGCGGGAGATATGGGGCAACGGCCTGCCCGACTCCGATACCCTGCGCAGCCATCTGTACAACCTGCGCAAGACCATCGACAAGCCGTTTGAGAAGCAGTTGTTGCATACGGTGCAATCGGCTGGCTATCGCGTTGCGGATATCTCGCAGCCGCAGGAGTGACCACGCGGGTGGTGAGTCGATGAGCTCCGGACTGCCTCGCCGGATCAAGCTGGCTTTTATCATGCAGGCGGTGCTGGCCAGCATCGTCATCACCGGTGGTGTGCTGATCGCCGGGCTGGTGGTGCGCGAAAGCGTCATCACCGAACGCCTGGAGCGCGAGGCTGCGACGTTCTGGGAAGGCCGCGCGGCCAACCCCGCCTATCCTTTGCCGCAGACGGCAAGCATGGCGGGTTACCTTCTGCCAGCCGGGCCGACGGACCGGCCCGTCCCGGGCTATTTGCAGGCACTCGGTCCTGGGCGCCACCGCGTGCACGCACCCCGCGACGACGGCACCGATCACCCGCGCGCGCGCTCCCGCTACGAGGCCGTGCTGGTTCAGGAGCGTGGCGAAAGCACGTTTTACCTGAGTTTCGAGGCCAATTATATCGATCGTGCGATCGGGCTGACCGGGTTGATCTCGTTGCTGCTTTCGCTGTCGGCGACCTACCTGGTGTCATGGTTGACCTATCGCACGTCCCGTCGGCTGGTGGCACCGGTGAGTTGGCTGGCGGGCGTGGTCTCGCGTTCGGACCCGCGTACCCTGGATGTGGCGGCGCTCAAGTTGCAGAATCTGCCGCCGGAAGCCGGCAGCGAGGTCCACCAACTCGCGGATGCACTCGTTGGCCTGACCGACCGGATGGGCGAGCTTATCCAGCGCGAGCGGGACTTCACCCGCGACTCCAGTCACGAGCTGCGTACGCCGCTGACGGTGATCCGGATGGCCACCGACATGCTGCTGGCCAATCCGGATACATCTGCTGCCACCGCAAGATCACTGGCGCGGGTGCAGCGCGCTGGTCGCGACATGGAGGCCGTGATCGAAGCCTTCCTGATGCTTGCGCGCGAGGCGGACACAGGACCGCAGGACCAGGAATTCGAGGTGCGCGATGTCGTGCGCGAGCAGGTTGATCGCTTGCAGCCGCTGCTGGCCGACAAACCGGTGGTCATCGAGTTGCTCGATGAAGGCGCGCCCCGTCTGTCCGGTTCGCCGCAGGTGCTGGGGGTGATGGTCGGCAACCTGCTCAGCAATGCCGTCCGCTTCACCCATCACGGCCGGATCCAGGTGCGGTTGTCTGCGGGCGCGATCGAGGTCAGCGACAGCGGCATCGGCATGGATGCCGCGACCCTGGCCAAGGCCTTCAATCCGTTCTATCGCGCCGACATCGGTCGTGACGACGGCAAGGGCATGGGGCTGTCGATCGCGCACCGCTTGGGTGATCGCGTTGGCTGGCCGGTCAGTCTGCGCAGCCAGCCGGAGGAGGGGACGGTGGCCACAATCCGCCTGGGCCCCTGACCGGGGTCTGCGCGCGACACGGGGATGCGGGTCAACCGATTGCGCCCGCAGGCGTTGAAGGGTGTATCCCCGAATCGACGCCCCGCCCACGATGACCGCGCCCCGTAGCACCTCCTCTGCCCGCCGCGCCCCGACATGGCGGCGGCGACTGTTGATTGCCGGCGTGGTTGTGGCAATCGTCGCGCTCGGCGGCTACGTCTGGCAGATGCGCAACGCAAGCGCTGGCGCCAGCGAATACCGCACCGCCACCGTCGAGCGGAGTGACATCCGGGTCAGCATTTCGGCCACCGGTACGCTGGGTGCGATTTCCACGGTCGACGTCGGCAGCCAGATCTCCGGGCTGGTCACCGAGGTACTGGCGGACTTCAACGACACGGTTCGCAAGGGCCAGGTGATCGCGCGGATCGATCCGAGCACCTATGACGCGCAGATCGTCCAGGGCAATGCCGCGGTGAGCGCGGCCCAGGCAGGACTTGCCACCGCGCGTGCGGGCCTGGTCAATGCCGAGGCCGATTTCCGTCGCAAGTCCGAGCTGGGCGCACGTCAGTTGGTGGCTACCAGTGACGTCGATCTTGCACGCACTGCACGTGACCAGGCGCGGGCGCAGGTAAATCAGGCGCAGGCGCAGATCACCCAGCAGCGCGCCTCCACCCGCACGTCCCAGCTCAATCTGGCGCGCACCGAGATCCGGTCCCCGGTGGACGGCGTGGTCCTGACCCGGACCGTGGAGACCGGCCAGACCGTGGCCGCCAGCCTGCAGGCCCCCGTGCTGTTCCAGATCGCCGAAGACCTGTCGAAGATGGAGATCGTGCTGGCGATCGACGAGGCCGACATCGGCCAGGTCAAGACCGGCCAGGGCGTGGCGTTCGGGGTGGACGCGTTTCCGGATCGCCAGTTTCGCGGCACGGTGCAGCAGGTCCGGCTGTCGGCCACCAACTCCAACAACGTGATCACCTATCCCGTCGTGGTGGCGGTCGACAACGTCGACCAGATCCTGTTGCCCGGCATGACCGCCAACGCAGAGATCGAAGTCAGTCTGCGCGAGGGCGTGCTGCGCGTGCCCAACGCCGCACTGCGCTACAAGCCCACCGACGGCGACGCTTCCGAGGCGGCGCCGGCGGGCGCAAGGACCAGTCCGGCGGATGATCTGCCGCGCATTGCCGCTGCGCTGGGTCTGGACGACGGTCAGCAGGCCGCCTTCGATGAGGCGGTGAAAGCGATGCGAGCGCGTGCCGCGGCGCGTGCACCGGCGTCGGGTCCTCCGGCCACCGGCGGCTCGCCCATGTTCGGCCCCCCGCGCAGCAGCGGAAGCGGTGGGGGAGGCAATGCCGGCGCGATGCGCCAACGCATGCAGGAGCGTTTCAATCAGCAGTTCGCCGGCTTCCGCGACACCCTCTCCCAAGCGCAGCAGACGCGCTGGGATGGCGAGCTGGCCTCGTTGTTGGCGGCGCGTCGTGCCCCGCTGTACACCTTGAATGCGGGCAAGCCGGCGGCGATCAGCGTGCGCGTCGGTGTCAGCGATGGCAGTTGGACCGAAGTGTCCGGCGACATCGCGGAGGGCGATGTGGTGATCAGCGGCAGCAGTCGCCCGACGCCATGAGCACGCCTGTCGCGGTGATCGAGACCCGCGGCCTCGGTAAGGTCTACTCGCCGGGCACCGAAGCGGAGGTAGTCGCCCTGAGCGGCGTCGGGTTGCGGATCGGTGCAGGCGAATTTGTCGCCATCATGGGGCCCTCAGGCTCCGGAAAATCCACGCTGATGAATCTGATCGGCTGTCTGGACACTCCGACTGCGGGCACCTACCTGTGTGACGGCGTGGACGTCGCCACCCTCGATGCGGAGGCGCGCGCCGTTCTGCGTCGCGACAAGATCGGCTTCGTGTTCCAGGGCTTCAACCTGCTGCCGCGCATGAGCGCGCTGGAAAACGTCGCCATGCCGATGGGCTACGCGAACGTGCCCGCCGTCGAGCGCGTGCAGCGGGCCCGCGCCGCGCTGGCCGCGGTCGGCCTGGCCAA
>JBDSPO010000083.1:0-12445 GCA_039930265.1 Lysobacter sp.
CGCTGCAGGAACGCGAGCAGGTGCTGGTAGCGTTGCGCGAACGCGAGCGTGGGCTGGACGCTGAACTGGCGGCGCTGCGCGACCAGTACCGCCACCTGCAGGCCGAACATGCGGGCGTCGCTGCGAACCTGGCGCACGCCAAACAGGCGCATGCGGACATGCAGGCGTTTCTCGCCGAGGCGCAGACGAAGCTGTCGGGGGCCTTCAGCGAACTGGCGGGCAAGGTGTTCGAGGAAAAGGGGCAACTTTTCGAGAAGAACGTCCAGCAGGCGTCGCTGCAGTCCAAGGCCGACATCGACGCGCTGCTCAAGCCCTTTGCCGAACGCATCGGCGAGTTCCGCAGTCGGGTCGACACCCTGTATGGCGAGGAGGCCAAGGAGCGGGCGTCGCTGCTGGGGGCGGTGACCGAGCTGAAAACGCTCAACCAGGACATGGCCGAGCAGGCGCACGCGCTGACCCGCGCGTTGAAAGGCAGCTCCAAGGTGCGCGGCGACTGGGGCGAGTTGATGCTCGAAAGCGTGCTGCGCGGCTCCGGCTTGGAGGACGGGGTCCACTACGATCGCCAGAAGGGCACCGTCGATGACGAGGGCGCGCGCCTGCACCCCGACATCGTGGTGCGTCTGCCCGATGAGCGCTGTGTGGTGGTCGACAGCAAGGTGAACCTGATCGCGTGGCAGGAGGCGATGAACGCCGACACGCCCGAGCAGCAGAACGACGCCCTGCGTCGGCACGCGATCGGCCTGCGGCAGCACATGCGCGAGCTCAGCGACAAGAATTATCCGAAAGTGCTCGGTGACCATGCGCTGGAGATGACCATTGCTTTCGTGCCGATTGAGGGCGCTCTGTCGGCCGCTCTGGGCACCGACCCGGCATTGCAGACCGAAGCCTTCGACCGCCGGATCGTGTTTGCCTCGCCCAACACCCTGATGGCCCTGTTGCGCGTGATCGAACGCCTGTGGACGCGGGACAAGATCCAGCGCGAGGCGATTGCCATCAGCGATACCGGCGGCAAGGTGCTGGATGCGCTGTTGGGCTTTGTGGCGGACTTCGACCGCGTCGGCAAGAGCCTGGAAGATGCCGACAAGGCGTTCAAAAATGCCCGCCACCGCCTCAGCGAGTCCAACCAGGCGGTCATCCCGCGTGCACGCCGGTTGGCGGAGCTGGGTGCGCATGGTCGCCGGGCGCTGACCGACGAGCTCAAACCGGACGGGGACACCGGTGGCGTGCCAATGATGGGTGCGCCGCCCCGACGTCTGCTGGACGCGGCGGTAGACGTGGAACCGAACTGAACCGGCGCCGCGGTGTTGCGATTACCCGGCCGCCGCTGGCGGGCTGAGTCGGCTCAGTTGTCGGTGGGCATGACCGGCATCGCCGATGCAGGGACCAGCGGGTTGTCGTCGTCGCGCAGGTAATCCGGCAAGGAGGCGTCGGTGTCGTCGGTCATGCGGTCGCCGTGGATCTGGAAGTTACGGCGCTGCAGCCAGGCGTCCCGCACCAGTGCGTAATCATCGACGACACCTTCGCGCAGGCTGTCGGTCGACAGCAGCTGGGTGCGCACGTCCACCAGTTGCAGCCCCTGCAACGGGATCCGGATCTGGTCAGTCTCCACCTGGCGCAGCGGGCTCAGCGGTGCATCGCCCACCATCCCGATCACATCGCGCACCGTGCGCGGGCCGAACAGCGGCAGCTCGACGTAGCGGGAATTGGCCCAGCCCCAGACGCCCAAGGTCTGGCCGAAGTCCTCGCTGCGCCGGTCCAGTTGCGCGTCGCTGGCAGGATCAAACACCCCGCCTATGCCCAGGGTGGTATTGAGCACGAAACGCCCCAGCGCCTGCCCGGCCTGCCCCGGCCGTCCTTGCAACAACGCGTTGACCGCGGTGACCGGTTGACCGAGGTTGCTGAAGAAGTTGCTGACCCCAAGGCGAACCGGGCGCGGTGCCACGGCAACGTAGAATCTGGCCAACGGTCGCGCAACGGCGCGGTCCACGGCGTTGTTGATGACGTGCATCGCGCGGTTGTAGCGCTCCCAGGGGTCGTAGACACCCGGCATCTGCGCGGAGGCAGGCAGAGTGGGGTCGGCGACCGGGTTGTACGCGTTGCCGTACAGCGCTTCGAAGTCGAACTCCGCATCCGTGGGCGTCTGCGAGCCGGCGACGACCGATTCCTCGGCCGAATCCGCGGACGCCGCCAGCAACCCTGTCGTCGGCGTGGTCGCGGGAGTCGCGGGCTCGCCGGTGTCCATCGCCGCGACCGCCGCCGTGTCGCTGGCCACGCCGGCCGCGTGATCGACTGGCGTCGCAGCGTGCCCGGTCGCGCCCATGCTCGCGCACCCGCTGGCCGCAACCATCAGGAGCGCGGGCAGCGCAAACACGATCACCGACCGGTGTCGCATGGGGAAGAGGCGTGGAAGCAGCATCAAGGCGATCCAGGTCGCTACGGGAGGGTCAATACCGGACACGCGCCGCCTCGATGAGAGAGCGGCCCGCCGTCCGCCGATCAGGTGGCGAAATCGAGCGTCGGCCCGAGCCGATACGCCCGTCGCAACTCTGCCAGCCCCGCAGGACTCCCGTCGACCACAGGGCCGTGCGTCCGTGCCGCCAGCTCGGCCAGCAAGGCAATGCCGGCACTGTCCACATGCTCCACCGCAGACAGTTCAAGCCGCGTGATTCCGGCCAGCAGGGGCGTGCACGCCTTCCACAGCGACGGCACCGCGGCCAGGTCCAGCGCGCCCATGAATACCAGTGCATCGCCATCGCGACGCACCGTCGCGGGACCAACGGAGGTTGTCATGTCAGTTGACGGTGGGCTGCAGGTTGCCCGCTTCCAGGTCGGCGGAGATCGCATTGATCGATTTGCGCGCCAGCGGCTCGTCAAACTGGTTGCGGAAGGTCTGTACGAAGCTCACGCCTTCCACCATCACGTCGAACACCTTCCAGTCGTTGCCGACCTTGCGCATCAGGTAGTCCACCGGAATCGGGTCACCGCCCTGGCGCAGGAATTCACTGGAGACCTTCACCATCGCACCACCGCGCAGCGGGGCCTCGGACTTGATCCGCACCTTCAAGCGGGTGTTGAAGTCCAGCAACGAGGAGCCGTAGCGGCCCATCAGGTTGTTGGTCAGGGCCTTGGCAAACCGGTTGACGTCGGCATCCGAAGCGCCGCGTCCGTGTCGCCCCAGCACCAGCTGCGCGGCGTACTTGCTGTCGAACATCTGCGCGAATTCCGCGCCGACGAACTTCTGCAGCGAGGCCCGGTCGCGGGTGAACTCGGCGCGCCGAGCGTCCAACGTGGTCAGCACGCGCGTCGCATTGTCCAAGACCAGCTTGCTCGGCGTTACCGCGGTGGTCGCGGCAGCGGAAGAGGCCTGGCCGCTGGCCAACGCCAGCGCGGGAACGGCAACCAGGAGCGCGGCGGAAATCATGATCGGCAACAGGCGGGTTTTCATTTGCGTGCAATCCTCAAGGAGTGTCGCCGTCTTCCTGCAGATACGCAGGAACCTCAGCGTTGCCGTCATTGGCCTCACGGTCGTCGGCGGTACCGGCACCATTGTCCGCACCGCCGCTGAACATGTACTTGCCAACCATCTGCATCAGGTCGACCGATGACTGGGTCAGGAAGATCTGGTCGCCGGCTTTCAGCGGTTCCGGATCGCCACCCGGCTGCAGCCCGATGTAACTCTCGCCCAGCAGACCGGAGGTCAGGATGGCCGCGCTGGTGTCGGCGGGCAGGTCGCTGTAGCGCTTGTCGATGGCCAGGGTCACCACCGAATCCAGCTTCACCGGGTCCAGGGTGATGTGGGACACCCGGCCGATGGAAACGCCGCCGATCTTGACCGGCGCGTTGGCGCGCAGCGGGCCAAGATTGCTGAAGCGCGCGGTGATTTCGTAATCGTTGCCCCCGAACCAGCCCAGCTTGCCGTTGGTGGAGGTGATCGCCAGCACCAGCAATGACGCCAGTGCCAGCAGCAGAAAGGCGCCGACGGCGAACTCGATACGGGGGCTGCGGATACTCATGGCGTGCTACTCGAAGAAGGTGGGGATCAGTTGAACAGCAGGGCTGACATCACGAAGTTCAGCATCAGCACCAGCAATGAGGCGTTGACCACCGCCTTGGTCGTGGCCAGCGACGTGCCCTCGATGGTCGGCTCGGCGTGGAAGCCGACATACGCGGCGACCAGCGCGGCCACCCCACCAAACACCGCGGATTTGACCATTGCCATGCCGAAGTCGTCGACCAGGTCGACGCTGTCGCGCAGCACCTGCCAGAAGACGCCGGCGTCGACGCCAATGACGTGCACCGCTTCCAGATAGCTGGCACTGATCGCGAGGCTGCAGAAGAATCCGGTCAGCAGCGGCACGCACAACACGGCGGCCCAAAAGCGTGGTGCGACCGCCTTGCCGACCGGATCGATACCCATCAGGCTCAGTGCGGTGATCTGGTCGGTGGCACGCATCAGCCCCAGTTCGGCCGCTATCGACGAGCCGGCACGGCCGATGAACAGCAGCGCGGTCAGCACCGGTCCCAGCTCGCGGTAGATGCCCAGCCCCAGGATCATGCTGACCTGATTGGCGGCGCCGTAAGTGTCGAGCGCACGGTAGGCCAACAGGGTCAGCGACAGGCCGACGAAGGCACCGCCGACGACGATGATCGGCAGCGAGCGCGCACCGATCTTGTAGATCTCGCGCACCAGTTCGCGGAACAGGTCGGCGCTGGGCACCGAAGCGCGCAGCACAGAAAGGGTTAACAGGCCGGCGCGGCCAACCGCGCGGACCGGGACTGCCAGCGACATCAGGCGGCTTCCTTGGAGGGGTGGGCGGTACGTGGGCGGGCGTCAAACGGAATGGGTCCGTCCGGTTGACCGTCCAGGAACTGCCGCACCAGTGGGTCGGTGCTGGCCCGCAACGCGTCCGGTATGCCGGAAAAGACAATCGTGCCGTTGGCGATCATGATCGCGTGGTCGCAGATCGGCAGGGTCTCGCGGACATGGTGGGAGACCAGGATGCTGGTGAGCCCGAGGCTGTCGTTGAGTCGGCGGACCAGCGCCATCACCACGCCAGAGGCGATCGGGTCCAGTCCGGTCAGTGGCTCGTCGTAGATCATCAGCGGCGGATCCATCGCCAGCGCCCGGGCCAGTGCGACCCGGCGCGCCATGCCGCCCGACAACTCGCGCGGGAAGGCGTCCGCGGCGGCGACCAGACCGACCGCATGCAGCTTCATCCGCACCAGCCGGTCGATCACCGGACGCGGCAGGGCGGTATGGGTGCGCAGCGGCAGGGCGACGTTCTCGGCCACGGTCAGATCGGTCAACAGGCCGTTGCCCTGCAACATCACCCCGATACGCTTGCGCAGTTCCAGCAATGCGCGGGACGACTGTGGCATCGGCTGGCCCATGATTTCCACGGTGCCGGCCGCCGGCGCCAGTTCGCCGGTCAGCGCCGCCAGCAACGTCGACTTGCCACTGCCGGACGGGCCAAACACCGTGACCACCTGGCCGCGCGGGACGCTGAGGTTGATGTCGCGCAGCACGGTCTGGCTGCCGCGATCAAGCCGCAGGCCGGTGAGGCGGACGATGGGCGAAGAATCGTTCATGGGCATCGACGGCAGGCGGACAGGGTGACTGCTACAGGCAGAGACGATCGAGCGCCTGCGCGGGTGGGCATTGTCGCAGCCCACCGCGCGGTGCGCACACCGCAGCCTGAACGGAGCGACACGGCGGGCGGCCTTCACCGCAACGGGACGCGGCTCACGAGATGGTCGCAGGAAGAGCCGTGCGAATCGGTGGCGCGGCCAATCTAAGGAGCAGACATATGAGCAATGACAAACACGACCAAGGTCTGGGTGCAGGTGCGGGCGCCGTCGCCGGTGCGCTGGCAGGCGCGGCGGTCGGCGCCCCGGGCGGTCCGATCGGCATGGCGGTGGGGGCAGTTGCCGGGGGCGTCATCGGCGCCGGGGCCGGCGGATCGCTCGCGCAGACCGCCAACATCGAGGACTACCGCGCGCATCTGCTGCGCGACTACAGCGGTGCGGAGTACTCCCGGGCCGGACGCGACTTCAGCTATTACGAGCCTGCCTACCAGTTTGCGTTCGACCAGTTCGAGGAGTTCCGTGGACAACCGCTGGAGCGGGTCGAGTCGGGTCTGCGCAGGGAGTGGGACGCCGAGCGCGAGAGCCGCCCGGAACGTGCCACCTGGGAGGAATCACGCGCGGCGGTTGCGGATGGCTGGGGATACCTCCGGGAGCAGGCGCAAACCGAAGTCGCTCGTGCGGACGAGACCGGGCCGGCCGGGCTGGAGTAGCATGGCGGCCCCGTAGTTGCGGTGCAGCAATGCCATGGCCGATTCCGACAAGCCCACCCGCGAGCAGGCCGAAGCCGCCGTCCGCACCCTGCTCGCCTGGACGGGCGACGACCCCACCCGCGAAGGCCTGCTGGACACGCCCAAGCGGGTGGCCAAGGCCTACGGTGACTGGTTCAGCGGCTATGCCATTGATCCGGACGAGTATCTGGCGCGGACGTTCGAGGAAGTGGCTGGCTACGACGAGCTGATCGTGTTGCGCGATATCCGCTTCGAGAGTCATTGCGAGCACCACATGGCGCCGATCATCGGTCGTGCCCATGTCGGCTACCTGCCCGAAGGCAAGGTGGTCGGCATCAGCAAGCTTGCGCGGGTGGTGGAAGCCTATGCGCGTCGGCTGCAGGTGCAGGAGAAGATGACCGCGCAGATCGCCGACTGCATCCAGCGGGTGCTGCAACCGCGCGGCGTCGGCGTGGTGATCGAGGCGACGCACGGCTGCATGACCACCCGCGGCGTGCACAAGCGCGGGGTGTCCATGGTGACCTCAAAAATGCTGGGTGGTTTCCGCGAGGACGGCCGCACCCGCGCCGAGTTCCTGCAGTTCATCGGCAGCCCCGGGCGCGCGTGAGCAGGGCAACGGCAGTCGTGACCTGATCGACACATCGCCGTCCGTACGCTTGGCGCATGCCCAATCCTGCCGCCTCTGAGACGGTGACCACGCCGGTACCCGCACCGCCCCATCGGTCCGCATCACCCTCGACCCCGCTAGGCGGGGATGGTCTCGCGGTCCGCTTCGCGCATGTCCGCAAGCGCAGCTGCGCACTCGCCGCCCCGGTGACGGCAGAGGACGCGATGCTGCAGTCGATGGACGATGCCAGTCCGACCAAGTGGCATCTGGCCCACACGACATGGTTCTTCGAGCGCTTCGTGCTGGCGGCATCCAGCGGGTATCACGACGTCAACGCCGACTGGGACTATCTGTTCAACAGCTACTACCAGAGCGTCGGCCCGATGCATGCGCGTCACCGGCGCGGCGTCCTGTCGCGACCATCGCTGGCCGAGGTGATGGATTACCGCGCCCAGGTCGATGCCCGCATGCTGCGCGCCTTCGAGCGCGGCGACTTCGAACCGGTTGTTCGGGACCGTATCGAGCTGGGACTGCATCACGAGCAGCAGCATCAGGAACTCCTGCTGACCGACATCAAGCATGCCTTCTGGTGCAACCCGCTGAGGCCCGCCTATCGCTCCGATCTGCCCGTTGCGCGCGGGCAGTCCGACGCGACGGAGTGGCTGCGTCAGGAGGAATCGATCGTCGAGATTGGCGTCCCCGCCTGGCCCGCGGACGCCACCGCGTTCGCGTTTGACAACGAATCGCCCCGCCATCGGGTGTTGATGCCCGCCCACCTGCTGGCCAGCCGTCCGGTCAGCAACGCCGACTTCCGCGCGTTCGTCGATGACGGTGGATATCGCCAGGCCGCGCTGTGGCTGAGCGACGGTTGGTCACGGATCAACCAGGACGGCTGGGTGCGTCCGTTCTACTGGGACGAACCCCTGGAGTGCGAGTTCACCCTCGGCGGCATGCGCGCAATTGATCCCGATGCACCGGTAAGCCACCTCAGCTACTACGAAGCCGACGCATTCGCGCGCTGGGCGGGCGCCCGTCTGCCGACCGAGGTCGAGTGGGAGCATGCCGCCGCGCCACTGCCGGTGGCCGGTAACTTCGTTGATCGGGGCTTCCTGCACCCGGCACCCGCTCAGTCCAGGGGGCAGGCGGGAGGCCGCGACGATGCGGGCGTTGTCGCCGGCATCGTCCCCCGGCAGATGTTCGGGGATGTCTGGGAATGGACCTCCAGCGCGTACACCGCGTATCCGGGATTTCGCGAAATGCCGGGTTCGTTGGGCGAGTACAACGGCAAGTTCATGAGTGGTCAGCTGATTCTGCGCGGCGGCAGTTGCGTCAGCTCCCGTGACCACCTGCGTCCCAGCTACCGGAACTTCTTCCACGCGCCCGACCGCTGGCAGTTCTCCGGCGTGCGGCTGGCGCGCGACGCGTGAGGCTCACCGTGGCGCCCAGGATTGTCCTCAGCGATCTGCAGCCCAGTGCCGATGACATCACCGGCGACGTACTTGCCGGGCTTTCGAGCGCGCCCAAAACCCTGCCCTCCAAATATTTCTACGACGAGCGCGGCTCCCGCCTGTTCGAGCAGATTACCCGCGAGCCGGAGTACTACCTGACACGGGTGGAACTGGCGCTGCTGGAAGCCTCGATGGCCGACATCGCCGCGGCCGTCGCAAAGCGTGCGCACGTGGTGGAGTACGGCAGCGGCAGCGGGCGTAAGACGCATCTGTTGCTGGACGGGCTGGTCGACCCGGTGGCCTACACGCCGATCGAGATCTCGCGCACCGCGCTGCTGGCCAGCGTGGAGCGCCTGGCGCAGGCCTACCCGCAGGTCGAGATGCTGCCGGTGTGCGCCGACTTCACCCAGCCGGTGCCGTTGCCGACGCCGGCGCGCGGCAACGGCCATGTGCTGGTGTTCTTTCCGGGCTCGACCTTGGGCAACTTTCTGCCTGCGCAGGCAGAGCGCCTGCTGCGCTCGATGCGCGCGACCATGGGGGCCACGGGACTGGCGCTGGTTGGTATCGACCTGGACAAGGATCCGGCGCTGATTGAGGCTGCCTACAACGACGCGGCCGGCGTCACGGCCGATTTCACCCTCAATCTGCTGCGGCGCCTGAATCGCGATATCGGCAGTGATTTCGATCCGGGCGCGTTCGCCCATCGCGCGGTCTATTCCCGCCAGCGGATGCGGATCGAGACCCACCTGGTCAGCCTGCGCGACCAGCAGGTCCGTGTGGCCGGACACCGCTTCCACTTCGCCGATGGCGAGGCGATGGAAGTGGAGTACAGCCACAAATACACCGACGCCAGCTTTGCGGCGCTGGCCGAGCGCGCGGGTTTGCGGGTGGTTGCGCGCTGGAATGATCCGCGGGACTGGTTCGGCCTGCGCCTGTTGGAGCGCATTCCGCAACAGGCCGGGTGAGGCGGAATGCCGATGCGCCCGGCGCGCGGATCTTCACCCGGCGATGTCAGGCGGGGCGAGACACTTGAGGACCCGTCAGGAGCAAACGCAATGGCCACCTGCGATGTCTGCGGCAACAACTATGACAAAAGCTTCACGGTGAAAACCGTCGACGGCGGGGGCACGTTCGATAGCTTCGAATGTGCGATCCACGCCCTCGCCCCGACGTGTGCGCACTGCCAATGCAGGATCATCGGTCACGGCAGTGAGCACGACGGATCGATGTACTGCTGCGCCCACTGTGCGCGCAAGTCGGGCGTCATCGGTCTGGACGATCGGGTCTGAGGCCGCGACATGCCACGCGTGGCGGAAGGCGGTTCACGCGTCGCTGTGAGCGGGTCCGCCTGACGGGTCACTGACGCGGTCTGCATCGATGGCGGATTCCAGCCGCGCCAGCTCGTCAGAAGGCAACGGCAGCAACGCCCAGAAAGCGACGTTGCGTTCGCGCCATTCCAGTGCCGCCTCGTTCAGGATCGCCAGCAAGGTGTCAAACTCGGCAACTTCCGCCGCCCGCCACGACCCGCTGTTCTCAATCGTCACCAGGTAACCGGGCGCGAGCAGCCACGACAGGTCCCCGAGGCAATCGGCCAGCGCGTCCCAATTGGCGCCGAACCAGCCCGGAAAGGACAGGGCCTTGCCGATGCGCGCCAGGGCGTCGGCCTTTTCGCGGCACCCGGCAAGATCGACCCGGGCAATGGCGTAGTCCAGCGATGCGGCCGCGTCGGTCATCGCGGCTGTGTCCGCGGCGTCGATGAAGAACGCGCGCGCCTGGTCCGGCTCCACCAGCAGGGCGCGGACGTCGGTCGGAATCATCGGGCCACCTCGAACGCGCGGAAGCTGCGGTAGTGATTGTCGGTGTAGAAATACTCGACCGGCGGATCACCCCCGGTGACGATCCGACGCGCCCCGCGATCACCCGCACCGGGTGTGGCCACGGTGTACTCGCGGTAATAGCCGCGCGATTGCGGTGGCAGCAGGCGCTCGCGGTTCTGGAATACGCCGCCGTCCTGCCGGTGCGGGAACGGACCACCGCGCGCGATGGCGTCCAGCACGGAATGCGCCTGCTCCGGCAGGAAAGCGGGGTACCGGGCGGGCAGGGAATCAGCCGGAACCGCCGCTACCTCGGTCGTGGCGCCGGGAAGCGAGATCGCGGCGCCACGGTACTGGCTCCACGACCACAGTCCGGCCACGATCACAGCAGCGACCAGCCACAGGCGGGTGCGGTCCATAGCGGGCTTCCTCATGCCGTCATCCCGCCGAGTCTAGCAGCGGCCGGACCCTGCCCCCAGTGGTGGTTAATGCCTCAGCCGCAGGTGGCCTGATGGATCGCGCCGGCCTTGTTGACGTGCAAGTTGAGACGATCACCGCGGTAGTCCAGGGTCACGGCCTGATCGGGCTTGATTACCCGCACGTCGCGGCTGCGGCTTTCACCCTGCGCACGCTGAACGACCTGGGGCGTCGCGGCCTGGCCGATCACCCAGCCAAGGGAATCGGTGGTGCAGGAATCCGGGGTTTGCTGCGCCATCGGCGGCGGGGGCATGGTGGTGCAGGCGGCGGCAAGAACGAGCACAGCGGCGGCAATGACGGGACGGATCATGGGCTTCTCCAATTTGGTCAATTGCCGGGAGAGTGCACACGGGCGCGTTAGGTTCAGGTCAACACTCCCACTGCAGTGTCCGCTTCGGCCTCCACCAGCCGCAGCATCAGCCGGGCCAGTGTCACGACATCCTGATGGTTGTGGGCGCACACCCGCCGCAGCAGCGACGAGGGTCCGCCGCGGAGGTAGGACAGCCAGGCCGCCGGGGCCTCCGAGCCGGGCAGGTCGTCCTCGCGCACGATGCCCAGCAGCTCGCGCTCGATCGTGGCCAGCCGGCAGTTTTCCCACACTCCGCGGTACCGGCGGCGGGTCGGGAACAGCAGGTCGACGTGATCCAACGGGGTGATCGGGTCGCCCATCCGCGCCAACCGGTAGCGGGTTTTCAGCAGGGGCGCGTCATAGCAGCGGCCGTTGTAGCTGGACAACACGGTCGCCGCTCCCAGCCAGCCGGTGAAGGCGCGCAGCATCAAGGGCTCGGCGGCCAGGGTGGTGATCAGCAACTGGCGGATCCGCAGGCCATCGCCGTGCACCGGGTCGTGATACCAGTCAGCCGCGCCGATCTGGAACGCGCGGGTGCCGGTGCCGCCGGCAAGGCCGGTGGTTTCGGTATCGAAAAACAGCAGGTCGCGTGGATCGACCGCCTCGCCTTGTCGCTTGGCGAAGTCCAGCGCCAGCGTGCCGGTTGGCGCGGGGAAAGCCAAGTGCGACTGGATGAGGCGCAAGCCCGGTGCGATTTCCTCCCCGGGCAGCGAGCGGTCGATCGGGCCCACCGGATAGTTCAGATAGGCCGGTTTGCGCTCGCGTACGCCCAGCAGGCGGCGCAGCGATTCGATGGAGGTACTGCGTGGCGTGACGGGGTCCGCAGAGTCTGCGCCAACCACCGAGGACGGTTGCCAGGCGCTGGGCATCGGATTCGATGCGTCCCCCAGCGGGACCGGCAGCGACAGAGGTCGGGTCGCCGCCGCCCGTGCAGGCAGCGTGCCGCCCGCCTGGCGCCGCAGCGCGCGCAGCTTGTCCAGATCGATGCTCACCGGTCCGGAACCTCCCGAGCCAGCAACCCCAGCACCCGCAGCGCCAGTGATCGGGGCGTTGCCTCATCGCTGCCCTCGTCCGCCGCCAGGATCGGGCCTACACAGGCCGGGCAACCGGCCTTGCAGTCGCAGCGCTCGACCAGCTCGGTCGCGCGCTGAACCAGCTCGGCCTGGCGGTTCCACAGCGGCTCGCTGAGGCCGACACCACCGGGGAAATTGTCATACAGGTAGATGGTCGGCACGAATTGGCGCACCTCGATCAGCGCTTCGTTCGTGTGGGTCAGGCGGTGGTTCGCGTCCTCGTCATCCAATGCGCCGCTGTCCTCGATCCCGCGCAGCGTGCCGCGCCCCGTGCTGTCGGCGGTAGCAAACCACGCGCCATCACCATTGCCGATCGCCTTCTGCAGATCGCGCGCGTCGGCCATCACCGCCACCGTGGCCACC
>JBDSPO010000084.1:0-11606 GCA_039930265.1 Lysobacter sp.
ACGTCGCCGCGTATCCGCGACAGTTCGACTGGTGCCAGCAGGCGCAAGTGCTGGAGTCCAGCGACACCCACCTGGTGGCCCGACTCGATCTGGGTCTGGGCGCGTTGAAGACGTGGTTCACCACCCGCAATACCTTTCAGGCGCCGCACCACATTGACCTGGCGCTGGTCGACGGGCCGTTCCGCAAACTGGGAGGCCGCTGGGAGTTCCACGCGCTGGACGAGTCCGCCTGCAGGATCTCGCTGACCCTCAGTTTTCAGCCACTGCTGCGGATGCTGGGGCCAGCGATGGCGATCGGCTTCCAGAAGCTGGCCGACCGCATGGTCGATGATTTCATCCGCGCGGCGGATCGCGAGCCGGCATGAGAATCGAAGTGGTGCGCGCCTGGCCGGGGCGCTGTGAACGCGTCCAGCTGGAGCTGCCTGCCGGCGCCCGTATCGCGGACGCGTTGAACGCGTCCGGCATGGCCATCGGGGATGCAGCGGGCAGAGGTACGACCGCGGTGGCCGTATTTGGCGTGGTCAGTCCGCTGGACGCCGCGCTCAATGACGGCGACCGGGTGGAACTGCTGCGTCCGCTGCTGATCGACCCCAAACAGGCGCGTCGGCGCCGCGCCCACGCGGCCAAAAGTCCGCGCTGAGCGGGTGACCGCGCGACTCAGCGCTTTTTCTTTTCCTTGGCGAGGTTGCGGCCGAACTGCTTGACCGAGTTCTTCGCCAGCTCCGCATCCTGTTTGGGGAAATAGTCGCCGTCCCACTTCACCAGCGCGTCGCTGGCGTCGAACCACAGGGTCAGGTTCTTGGTGTGGGTGGTCGCCAGGCGGTCGGTGCGCTCGCTGGCGGTGTAATCCCAGCGGTCGGGGTGGTACGGGTCCTGGATGGACGGCGTGCCCAGCAGTCCCAGCACCTGCTGCTTGCTCATGCCGGCCTGGAGCTGATCCACCGCGCTCTTGTCCAGCAGGTTGCCCTGGTAGATCGGTTGGCGGTACACGATGCCGCATCCGGCGGTGGCCGTGGCAACGGCAAGGACGAGCAGGATGGTGCGCAATGGGTGCTTGGTCATCGGTGTCTGCAACAGGCGGATATCGGGGGCGATGATACACTGCTGCCGCCGCGCCGCGGATCCTGCAAGGAGCCTTGATGGAATCCCAGAATCTTCGAAACGCCGGTCTCAAGGTGACCCATCCGCGCATGCGGATCCTGCAATTCCTTGAGCAGAGCAAACCTCGCCATGTCACTGCCGAGGACATCTACCGCCAGCTGCTCGACCAGGGCGAAGACATCGGCCTGGCCACCGTCTATCGCGTGCTGACCCAGTTCGAGGCCGTGGGCCTGGTGCTCAAGCACAATTTTGAAGCCGGCCAGTCGGTGTACGAACTCGACCGCGGTGGTCATCACGACCATATGGTCGATATCGACACCGGCAAAGTGATCGAGTTCCAGAACGAGGAGATCGAGCGTCTCCAGCACGTGATCGCCGCCCAGTTCGGCTACGAGATCGAGGACCACTCGCTGGTCCTGTACGTGCGCAAGAAGGCGCCGCCAAAGGCGTGAGCCGGCGGCGTCATGGCGCGCCGCAAGCCCCGTTGACGATCAACTCCGGGTAAGCGTCGTGCGCGTCAGCTCACATCGCTGAGCAGGCGCGCCGCCGCCGCCCGCGCCTCGCGGGTCAGCTCGACACCGCCCAACATCCGCGCAAGCTCCTCTTCGCGCTGCCCTTCGTCCAGTTTTTGGACTTCGCTCTGGGTCACCCCGGCGGAAGCGGCCTTGCTGACGCGATAATGCGCGTGACCCTGGGCGGCGACCTGCGGCAGGTGGGTCACACACAGCACCTGACGGGTGGTTCCCAACGCCCGCAGTTTGCGACCGACGATGTCGGCGACCGCGCCGCCGATACCGGAGTCCACCTCGTCGAACACCATGGTCGGCACCGCATCCAGGCCCAGCGCGGCGACCTCGATGGCCAGCGAGATCCGCGACAGCTCACCGCCGGACGCCACCTTGCGCAACGGCCGCGGTGGCTGGCCCGGGTTGGCGGCGACCATGAATTCGATGCGCTCGCCGCCCTGGGGGTCGGGCCGGTCATCGGCCGCCGGCTCGAACGCGATGTCGAAATGGCCGCCGCCCATGCCCAGCTCGCCGATCAGCACGGTGGTGTCGGCCGCCAGGGTGGCGGCGGCCGCACGCCGTTTGGCGCCCAGTACGTCGGCCGCCTCGCGCCAGACCGCTTGCGCCTGCGTGATCTCGCGTCCGAGCTTCTCCAGCCGCCGGTCGGCGCCGCGCAGGGTGTCCAGTTCCAGTTCCAGCGCGTCGCGATGGGCGGCCAGTTCGTCCGGCGCGACCCGGTGCTTGCGCGCCAGGTCATGCAGGCGCGCCAGGCGCTGCTCGATCAGCTCGAACTGCGACGGGTCGATGTCGAGGTCATCGCGGATCCGGTCCAGCAGGCTGCCGGCCTCGTCGATCTGGATCGCGGCGGCGGCCAGCATGCCGTCCACTTCGGTTAACCGCGGCTCGTGCGCGGCAACGCGCTGCAGCTCGTGGCGGACCTGCTGAAGGGCGCGGGTCACCGAGGCATCTTCACTGCCGCCCAGGCGCTCGAACGCGCTCTCACTGGCGGTGATCAGGTCACTGGCATGGGCCTGGCGGCGATGGTCGCGCAGCAGCTGGGAGATGGAGTCGGGCTCCAGAGCCTCCCGCTCCAGCTCCAGGTGCTGGTGCTCGAGCCATTCAATCCGGTCGCTGACATCGCCCTGGGCCGACAGCGCGTCGCGTTCGCGCAGCAGCGCGCTCCACTGCTGGGCGGCGTCGGCCACCGCGCCACGCTCCGTGCCGGTGCCCGCGTAAGCGTCGAGAAGCGCGAGCTGGCTGCCGCGCGCCATCAGCGCCTGGTGTTCGTGCTGGCCATGGATTTCCACCAGGTGGGCCGTCAGCTCAGCAAGCTGGGTCATCGTCACTGCCCGACCGTTGATCCACGCGCGTGAACCGCCATCGGCGCGGATCACCCGCCGGACCAGGCAGCGGAGACCGCTACCGGCGTCATCGGTGTCGTCCAGCTCGTGCTCGCGCAGCCAGGCGTTGGCGAGCGGTACGTCGTCCAGGTTGAACTCGCCGGTGAGCTCGGCGCGCTCCGCACCGTGGCGCACCACGCCACTGTCGGCGCGGATGCCCGACAGCAGGCCCAGGGCATCGACCAGCAGGGACTTGCCGGCGCCGGTTTCACCGGAGATGACGGTCAGGCCGGGGCCGAACACGAGCTCGGCCTGGCTGACGACGGCGAAATGCTGAAGTGAGAGGTGGGTAAGCATGTGGCGCGAGTCTAATCGGGACGACGCCCGTGCGGAATTGTCTTGAATTCATTCCGCGCGACCCCATTGCTGGGTCAGGCAAGGACAACGCGTCGCAGCGACGCCAGGACCAGAGCGAATATGACCATCGAACCCAGTCAGGATCCAGCCGCCGAGTCGGCGCCGGTCGACAGCCCGGATAATCACGTCAACAACCCGCTGGCCGCAGAGCTGGCGGCAATCAATATCGAACTGGCCCAGCTGCGCGAGGAAATGTTGCGCGAGCGCGCCGACCTGGACAACCAGCGCAAACGCCTGACCCGCGACGTGGAGATGGCGCGCAAGTTCGCCAACGAACGCCTGCTGTCGGCCCTGCTGCCGGTGATCGACAGCCTGGAGGCCGGGTTGCAGGCCGCGGGCGGGGACGCCCAAGCACTGCGCGAGGGCGTGGAGTTGACCTTGAAGCAGTTGCTCAAGGTGACTGGCGATAACGGTCTGGTCGAGGTCAATCCCGCCGGACAGCCGTTCAATCCCGAGCACCATCAGGCGATGAGCACCGTGGCCAACGCGGAGCATCCGCCGGGCCACGTCGTGCAGGTCTACCAGAAGGGCTGGCTGCTGAATGAACGTCTGTTGCGTCCGGCACTGGTGCTGGTCAGCGGCGACGCTTGAACCGGCGCCCGGTAACCCCCAGATAAGTGGCATTGGCGGTACGACCGCCTCCGACTATCCGCATTACAACCATTTCCAGAGGATTCAAGAGCATGGGCAAGATCATCGGCATTGACCTGGGCACGACCAACTCGTGCGTCGCGGTCATGGAAGGCGGCAAGGCGAAGGTCATCGAGAACGCGGAAGGCGATCGGACGACCCCGTCCATCGTCGCCTACACCAAGGACGGCGAGATCCTGGTGGGCGCATCGGCCAAGCGCCAGGCAGTCACCAACCCCAAGAACACGTTCTTCGCCGTCAAGCGCCTGATCGGCCGCAAGTTCACTGACGCCGAAGTGCAGAAGGACATCTCCCACGTCTCCTACGGGATCGTCGCGCACGACAACGGCGATGCCTGGGTCGAGACCGGCGATGCCAAGAAGATGGCGCCGCAGCAGATCTCTGCCGAGATCCTGTCCAAAATGAAGAAGACCGCCGAAGATTACCTGGGCGAGCCGGTTACCGAGGCCGTCATCACCGTGCCGGCGTACTTCAACGACAGCCAGCGCCAGGCGACCAAGGATGCCGGCAAGATCGCCGGTCTGGACGTCAAGCGCATCATCAACGAGCCGACCGCCGCTGCGCTGGCCTACGGTATGGACAAGAAGGGTGGCGACCGCAAGGTGGCCGTTTATGACCTGGGCGGCGGTACGTTTGACGTCTCGATCATCGAGATCGCCTCCATCGACGGCGAAATGCAGGTCGAGGTGCTGGCCACCAACGGCGACACCTTCCTGGGCGGCGAGGACTTCGACAATCGGGTCATCACCTATCTGGTGGAAGAGTTCAACAAGGACCAGGGCATCGACCTGCGCAAGGATCCGCTGGCCCTGCAACGCCTGAAGGACGCCGCCGAGCGCGCCAAGATCGAGCTGTCCACCGCGCAGCAGACCGAGGTCAACCTGCCGTACGTGACCGCCGACGCATCGGGTCCCAAGCATCTCAACATCAAGCTGACCCGCGCCAAGCTGGAGTCGCTCGTCGAAGATCTGGTCAAGAAGTCCATCGAACCGTGCCACACCGCGCTCAATGATGCCGGCCTGCGTGCCAGCGACGTCGACGAGGTGATCCTGGTCGGTGGCCAGACCCGCATGCCGAAGGTGCAGCAGGCGGTGACGGAGTTCTTCGGCAAGGAGCCGCGCAAGGACGTGAACCCCGATGAGGCGGTGGCCGTCGGTGCCGCGATCCAGGGCGGCGTGCTGGCCGGTGACGTGAAGGACGTGCTGCTGCTGGACGTGACCCCGCTGAGCCTGGGCATCGAGACCCTGGGCGGTGTGTTCACCAAGATCATCGAGAAGAACACCACGGTCCCGACCAAGGCCTCGCAGACCTTCTCGACCGCCGAGGACAACCAGTCCGCGGTGACCGTGCATGTGTTGCAGGGTGAGCGCGAACAGGCCCGCTACAACAAGTCGCTGGCCCGCTTCGACCTGTCGGGCATCGAAGCCGCACCGCGCGGGCTGCCGCAGGTGGAGGTGTCGTTTGACATCGACGCCAACGGCATCGTCCACGTGACCGCCAAGGACAAGAAGACCGGCAAGGAACAGAAGGTCGAGATCAAGGCCGGTTCGGGTCTGTCGGAAGAAGAGATCCAGAAAATGGTGTCGGACGCCGAAGCCAACCGAGAGGAGGACCAGAAGTTCCACGAACTGGTCCAGGCGCGCAACCAGGCCGATGGTCTGGTCCATTCGGCCCGCACCGCGATCAAGGAAAACGGCGAGAAGCTGCCGGGTGAGCTGATCGGTGCGACCGAAGCGGCCATTGCCGATGTCGAGACCGCCATGAAGGGCGACGACAAGGGTCAGATCGAGGCCAAGAGCAAGGCATTGGAGGAAGCGGCGCAGGCGTTGTTTGCCGCCGTCCAGTCGCAGCAGGCCGGAGCCGAGGCGGACAGCGGCAATGCCAGTGCCAACAGCGCGGCGGATGGTGTGGTCGATGCTGAGTTCACCGAAGTGAAAGACGACGACAAGAAGTAATCCGATCGGCGTCGCACGCTGTGCGAGCGCGCAACAGGGGGTTCGGGATCGATCCGTGGTCCCGGGCCCCCGTTGTTTGAGGTCGGCGGTCGTGACCGTCGTTGGAACGGTTTCTTTTAACCTGATTTTTGAACCAGACCGCCGGAACGGGTTCCGGCGCGACAGGGGAAGTGGCAGCACATGAGCAAGCGCGACTATTACGAAGTCCTGAGCGTGTCCCGCACGGCGAATGACGAGGAGCTGAAAAAGGCCTATCGCCGTTGCGCGATGAAGTACCACCCGGACCGTAATGCGGGCGATGCGACCTCCGAAGCCTCCTTCAAGGAGTGCAAGGAGGCCTACGAGGTTCTCTCCGATGCCTCCCGCCGACGGCTGTACGACCAGCACGGCCATGCCGCCTTTGAGCACGGCATGGGCGGTGGTGGCGGCGGCGCCGGTTATTCGGACGACATGGGCGATATTTTCGGCGATATTTTCGGCAACATCTTCGGTGGTGCCGGCGGTGGTCGTGGTCCGCGTCGCGGTGCGGACATCGGCTACGTGATGGAACTGGGACTGGAGGACGCGGTCGCCGGCGTCGACAAACGTATCGAGATTCCGACTCTGGATGCCTGTGGCGGCTGCAAGAGCACGGGGTCGGCTGACGGCAAGATGCACAAGTGCGGCACCTGTCAGGGTCGTGGCCAGGTCCGCATCCAGCGCGGCATCTTCTCGATGCAGCAGGCCTGTCCGCATTGCGGTGGCCGTGGCCAGTCGATCGAGAATCCCTGCGGCGATTGCCACGGCCAGGGGCGGATCGAGGGCACCAAGAGCCTGGAAGTGAAAATCCCGGCCGGCGTGGACAACGGCGACCGGATCCGGCTGGCGGGCGAAGGGGAGGCCGGCCCCGCCGGGTCTCCGCCGGGCGACCTGTACGTCGAGATCCGCGTGCGCGAGCACGAATTCTTCCAGCGCGACGGCGACGACCTGCATTGCGACGTGCCGATCCGTCTCGGCCAGGCCGCGCTGGGTGCATCGATCCGCGTGCCGACCCTGGGCGGCGACGTCGAGCTGAAAGTGCCGGCGGAAACGCAGACCGGCAAGGTGTTCCGCTTGCGCGACAAGGGCGTGCAGTCGGTCCGCAGCCGCCGCCGTGGCGATCTGTTTTGC
Source organism: Lysobacter sp. (assembly GCA_039930265.1). GTDB lineage: Bacteria > Pseudomonadota > Gammaproteobacteria > Xanthomonadales > Xanthomonadaceae > Novilysobacter. The sequence continues at coordinate 7,120 of JBDSPO010000084.1, forward strand.
CGTGTGGTGATGGAAACCCCGGTCAACCTCACCAGCGAGCAGCGCGACTTGCTGCAGAAGCTCGAAGCCAGCTTCACCGGCGAGGACGCGAGTCGCCATTCGCCACGCTCGTCGACCTTCATGGACGGCGTCAAGGGCTTCTGGGACCGCATGACGTCTCCCTGACGGGGCCCGGGTCCGCAGTCCGCATGGTGGGTTGCGACCTACCGGCTGCGACCCGTCGCCTGTCATGAAAGAATGGCAGGCGTTCATCGCAGACGGGGCTGGCAACATGGTGATTGACGGGCGTTTGGGGAAGTCCCGCAGGGCGGCGGTTGCTGGAGCGGCGCTTTTGGGCACGTTTGTATGCCTGTTGCTTGTGGCCTGTTCCGGTCAGCAGTCCGCCGAACAGCCCTCCGATCAACAAAGCAATCGGGAAAGGTTCTCCCAAGTCGAATCCTGGATCCTTCCCGTTGCCGGCGAGGCTGGCCATGCCGATCTGGTCGCGACACCGGGGGGCGATCTGTTGCTCAGCTGGGTGCAGCCTGCGGCGGACGGCGTGCGCCAGTTGCGGATGGCCCGACTGCAATTCCCCGACGCCGGCTCGCAGGGCTCGTGGTCGGATCCGGTAACCGTCGCCTCCGGCGCGGACTGGTTCCTCAACTGGGCCGACACGCCGCATGTCTTTGCATTGCCGGACGATTCGATCTGGGCGCACTGGCTGCGCAAGAGCGGTGACGGGCCGATTGACTACGGGATCGAGCTGGTGCGTTCCGGCGATGACGGCCGGACGTGGTCGTCGCCGAGTCTGGTGAACCTTCCCGATCTGCCGGGCGATCACGGGTTTGTGACCTTCTGGCCGCAATCCCCCGACGAGCTGGGGATCGCCTGGCTGGACAGCCGGCAGAAGGCGCAGGCGTTGGCGTCACCCGGCCCGGCTCCAACGCCGTCCCCGCACGATTCGCACCCCGACGACGGGTCGGCGGACGCGGGCCATGGCCACGAAGGTGGGGCGCCGATGATGCTGCGTGCCGCCACCTATGGAAGCTCGGGTTCCAAGCTTCGTGAGTGGCCACTGGACGTCTCGACCTGCGATTGCTGCACCACGGCCTCGGCGATCACCTCCCGCGGCCCCGTCGTCGTCTATCGGGGTCGCAGCGATGGCGAGATTCGCGATACCCGGCTGGTGCGCCTGGAGGGAGATGCCTGGACCGCGCCTCGCGACGTCCACGCGGACGGTTGGCACATCGCCGGCTGCCCGGTCAACGGGCCGGTGGTCGTGGCGGAGGGCGCCACCGTTTGGGTGGCCTGGTACACCGAGGCCGGTGGGGAGCCGGAGGTGCGGATCGCGCGCTCCGATGATGCCGGTGACCGTTTCGGGCCGCCGTTGACGGTCGCCGTGGGGCCGCAGGTGCTGGGTCGCCTCGGACTCGCGCTGGCCGACGGACACGTTCTGGTTTCGTGGCTGCGCGAGCATGATGCGGGCACCGGGCAGCGCTTGATGCTGTCGCGTACCGACCGGTTGCTGGGGAATTTGCACAGCATGACGGTTGCCGCGGTAAGCGCCCGCGGTCGTGCCAGCGGGATTCCCCGACTGGCTGTGCTCAACGATGCGGCGTGGCTTGCCTGGGTGGAGGTAGCAGAAGGGCGGCCGGTACTGAGGGGGGCAGTGGTTCGCTGATGGCGACCGGTGCCGTCGTTCCCGACAGAGGGCCTCTGTCTCCCGCTTGCTGGAACTGCCCCGCAGCCTATAGCCTGCCTGCATGAGCGAATCGCCTGGCATTACCCGCGTTCTCATCCACGGTGCGTCGGGCCGGATGGGTCAGGCATTGCTGCGCCTTGCGTCCGAACGTGAGGATTTGCGGGTGGTGGCCGCGGTTTCACGCAGCAAACCGACCCAGAGAGTCATCGACGGGCTGCCGTACTTTGCCGCGTCGGAATCGCACGGGGTGCCGCCGTTCGATGTAGCCGTTGACTTCAGCTTGCCGGGCGCGCTGGACGGCGTGCTGGCGCTGTGTGTCGACCGTGGCGCGCCGCTCGTATCGGGCACCACCGGATTGAGCGCGTCGCAGGAGCTGGCCCTGGATGCGGCTGCCCACCGGATCCCCGTGCTGCTGGCCGCCAATTTCAGCCTGGGCGTTACCGTGCTGAGCGATCTGGTCGAACGCGCCGCCACGCTGCTGCAGGCGTGGGATTGCGACATCGTCGAGTCCCATCACAAGCTCAAATTGGATGCGCCGTCGGGCACCGCCCTCGCGCTGGGCGCTCGCGCGGAGCAGGGCGGTGCGCACCCGCGCCACGCGTCCCTGCGGGCGGGGGATATCGTCGGGGAACACACGGTGCAGTTCACCGGTCCGGGTGAACGCATCGAGCTGATCCATCGCGCTACCAGCCGGGATGTCTTCGCCCGTGGCGCCCTGCATGCCGCCGTGTGGCTGGCCGGGCAGCAGCCAGGGCGGTATCGGCTGCGCGACATGCTGCTGTAGGCGGACCGGTCCGAGGGGCGGTCTGGCCACGCCGCCACACGTAGCACTGGCGCTCGGCGGGCTTCATCGCTAGAATTCTCGTTCGCCTGAACCCCATTTGTCGGACCGGACCTCCACCGCGTCCGTGCTTTGCTGCAGCCGGTATTTCGACGCGCATCGCACCAGATGGACTCAGCATCCCCTGGCAGCCAAGGCGATCCCCCCGTGACTCATCCTGCAATTCTCGCGCTCGAAGACGGCACCATCTTCGAGGGTGTTTCTGTCGGCGCACCCGGTCTTTCGGTCGGCGAAGTGGTTTTCAACACCGCCATGACCGGCTACCAGGAGGTCCTCACCGACCCCTCGTATGCACGCCAACTGGTGACGCTGACCTATCCGCATATCGGCAACACCGGCATCAACGATCAGGACAGCGAGTCGGGTCAGCTCTGGGCCGCCGGCCTGATCGTGCGCAACGTGCCGCGCCGCCCCAGCAGCTGGCGCAACCAGATCGCGCTGCCGCAGTGGCTGGCCGACAACGGCGTGGTCGCCGTGGCCGAGGTGGACACCCGCAAGCTCACCCGGATGCTGAGCAGCCACGGCTCCCAGAGTGGCGCGGTGATGGCCGGTCCGGACATTGATGTTGAGCGGGCGATCGAGGCGGCGCGCAAGTTTCCCGGCCTCAAGGGCATGGACCTGGCGAAGGAAGTCAGCACGCGCGAGCGCTATGAGTGGATTCAAGGCCCGCTCGACCTGGACAACAACGAATTTGCCATCAGCGAGGGTCGCTTCCACGTGGTGGCCTACGACTTCGGCATCAAGCGCAACATCCTGCGCATGCTCGCCGAGCGCGGCTGCCGGGTCACCGTGGTGCCCGCGCAGACGCCGGCCGCCGAGGTGCTGGCGCTGCAGCCCGACGGCATATTCCTGTCCAACGGCCCCGGCGATCCGGAACCCTGCGACTACGCGGTCGCCGCGATCCGCGAGTTCATCGACCGCCGCATTCCGATGTTCGGGATCTGTCTGGGCCACCAGCTGCTGGGCCTGGCCAGCGGCGCGAAGACCATGAAGATGAAGTTCGGCCATCACGGCGCAAACCATCCGGTGCAGGCGCTGGACGGCGACGTCGACGGGGGCGGTCGGGTCATGATCACCAGCCAGAACCACGGTTTCGCGATCGACGAAGCCACCTTGCCCGCGAGTGTGCGGATCACCCACCGCTCGCTGTTCGATGGCTCCAACCAGGGCATCGAGATCACCGGTGCGCCGGTGTTCGGATTCCAGGGGCATCCGGAGGCCAGTCCCGGCCCGCAGGACGTATCCCCGTTGTTTGACCGTTTTGTTGCGCTGATGGAGGCCAACTGACATGCCAAAGCGCACTGATATCAAGACCGTTCTGATCATCGGCGCCGGCCCGATCGTGATCGGCCAGGCCTGTGAATTCGACTACTCCGGCGCGCAAGCCTGCAAGGCCCTGCGCGACGAGGGCTACCGGGTGGTGCTGGTCAACAGCAACCCGGCGACGATCATGACCGACCCGGAAATGGCCGACGCGGTCTACATCGAGCCGATCAACTGGCAGACGGTGGAAAAGATCATCGCCAAAGAGCGCCCCGAGGCGCTGCTGCCGACAATGGGCGGTCAGACCGCGCTCAACTGCGCGCTGGACCTGGCCGACCACGGCGTGTTGGAGAAGTACAACGTCGAGCTGATCGGCGCCAAGCGCGAAGCCATCATGATGGCCGAGGACCGCGAGCTGTTCCGCGTGGCGATGGGGGAGATCGGGCTGGAATGCCCGAAAGCCGCAGTCGCCAGGACGTTCGAACAGGCTGTGGAAATCCAGGCCACGGTCGGCTATCCCACCATCATCCGGCCGTCCTTTACCCTCGGCGGCAGTGGCGGCGGCATCGCCTACAACCGCGAAGAGTTCGAGGACATCGTCAAGCGCGGCCTGGAACTTTCCCCGACCAACGAGGTGCTGGTGGAGGAGTCGGTGCTGGGTTGGAAGGAGTTCGAGATGGAGGTGGTCCGCGATACTGCGGA
>JBDSPO010000085.1:0-7266 GCA_039930265.1 Lysobacter sp.
GATACACCGGCAGAGCCAGTTCCTGTGCCGCACGTTTGACGGCCGAAGGCGTCAGGCCACGGCCGCGGCCCGCCGGGCGATCAGGTTGGGTGAAGACGGCAACGACTTCGTTGCGTTTGGCCGCAGCACGCAGGCTGGGGGCCGCGAAATCCGGCGTGCCGGCAAAGACGATTCTCATCGCATCATCTTACAGCCGCGCCCGCTAACGCCGGGTGGCGGATCAGGCCGCGTTGCGACGGGCCTTGGCCAGCTTCTTGCGCACCATCTCGCGCTTCAGCGGCGACAGGTAGTCCACGAACAGCTTGCCCAACAGATGGTCCATCTCGTGCTGCACGCACACCGCAAGCACGCCGTCGCACTCGCGCTGGAAGACCTCGCCATCGCGGCCATGCGCCTTGACGGTGATCCGCTCGGCGCGGCTGACCTCGGCAAAAATACCCGGCACCGACAGGCAGCCTTCCTCGTAGATCTGCTCGCCATCGCGGGCGATGATCTCCGGGTTGATGAACACCATCGGCGCGTCGTTCTCTTCGGACACGTCAATCACCATGAAGCGCTGGTGCACATCCACCTGGCTGGCGGCCAGACCGATGCCGGGCGCGTCGTACATGGTCTCGAACATGTCATCGAGCAGGCGCTGGAATCCCGGCGACGCAATCTGCGCCGGGTCGACGTCCACCGCGACGGTGCGCAGGCGCGGATCGGGGAACTCGAGGATCGGTAACTGGGCCATGGCTCTGAAAATGGGGGCGTGGATCACATCCACAAGATACCGGGTCATTATAACGTCTGCCTGCCGGTTGAATTGCTTGCAATGACGCCATTCATCTGGGCTATAGTGACCTGCCCGCGTCGGTTTGTGACGCCCGGGCGCACCTGCATGGGGAATCCAGGTATACCTATTATGTTGAAACCGATCCGCACGGTCGCTACCGCTGCGTTGCTCACAATTGCCACCTTTGCGATGGCCGCCGGGTTACGCGGCGACCATCCCGACACCTATGTGGTGAAGAAGGGCGACACTTTGTGGGACATCGCCGGCACGTTCCTCCAGAAACCCTGGCTGTGGCCGGAAATCTGGCAGGCCAACCCGCAGGTGGAGAATCCGCACCTCATCTATCCCGGCGACGTGCTGTCGCTGGCGTATCTGAACCGGGTCACCGCCCAGCCCGGACCCCGCCAGCTGGCTCCGGTCACCGGCGTACCGCTGTCGCAGATCGAGCCGTTCCTGAAGAACCTGCGGGTCGTCGACGAGATCGACAGCCTGCCGTACGTGGTCGGTCTGGAAGAGGACCGCCTGCGCAGCGCCAAAGGCCAGGTGATCTACGTCAAGGGCTTGCCGGGCGCCGTTGCCGGCCAGCGCTACGCGGTCGTGCGCCCGACCCAGCGCTACACGCGCCTGGACCGGACCATGTGCTGCGACATCTTTGATGCTGCCGAGCTGGACAACCGGGGCCGCAGCACCGTCGACTTCGAGCGCCACTGGACCAACGTGGTGGTGCCCGACCACGGCGCCGAACTGCTCGGCTATGAGCTGATGCAGCAGGCGACCGGCACGGTCACCCGCGGCGAGGTGGGCGGCATCGAGGCCTCCACGATGCTGCTGGACGACAGCGGACGTGAAGTGCGCGTCGGCGACCGGTTGATTCCGGTCCAGGCGCAGCCCTACGACCTGCAGTTCTTCCCGCATCCGCCCCGCAAGCAGTTTGAATACGGCCGGGCTCGCGTGCTGGCCGTGGCTGACATGCTGAAGACCGGCGGTCCGCGCGACGTGGTCGCCCTGTCGGTCGGGGCCCGCGACGGCGTCGACAACGGCACGGTGTTCTCCGGCTGGCGCGTGGGCAGCGAAGTCGCCGACCGGGTGGCCAGCACCAGCGCCTGGGACCGCAGCGAGGATACCTTCGGGCGCTACAGCCGGGTCCGGTTGCCGGACGAGTTCGCCGGTCACCTGATGGTGTTCCGGACCTTCGACAAGGTCAGCTATGCACTGGTCATGGAGGGGATCCGCCCGATCCAGGTCGGTCACGAGCTCAAGCACCCCGACGCACCGTACTGACCTGCCACGCAGGGATTCTCCTACGGCGATCGACGACGGCACCTGAGGGTGCCGTCGTCGTTTTCACCGGATGCTCGGGGCATGTCAGATGCCGCTCCCACCCCCGCGCTCGCCATCGACCGTGACGATCCGGCGCGCAACCTCGCCCTGCTCCGGCTGGTGGCCTGTGCGGGCCCGGCCGCACCGCGCCGACGTCTGCTGGATCACGCCACCCCGACAGACGCGCTCACTGCCGGGCCCGCGCTGTGGCGGGCGTGTGGCCTGCAGCCGCCGCAGGTCGCCCGCCTGCAACTGCCCCCCGATGGCACCGTGCACGCCGCCCTGGCGTGGCTGGCACATGCCGACCATCATCTGATTGGCTGGGATGATCCGGATTACCCGCCCTTGCTGCGGCACATCCAGGGCCCGCCGCTGGCATTGTTTATCGCCGGCGACCCCACGCTGCTCTGGCTGCCGGCGGTGGCCGTGGTCGGTACCCGCTCGCCCACCCCGGGCGGGGTGGAGAATGCGCGCTGCTTCGCGCGCGAACTCGCCCGGATGGGACTGCTGATCGTCAGCGGCATGGCCGCCGGCATCGATACGGTGGCGCACCAGGCAACCCTGGACGTCGGCGGGGCGACGGTGGCGGTGCTGGGCACCGGCCCCGATGTGCCGTATCCGCGCGCCAACACCGTACTGCACGCGCGGATCGCCGCGCACGGCGCGATCGTCAGCGAACATCTCCCCGGCACGGGTCCGCGCCGGGAGCACTTCCCCAGCCGCAACCGCGTCCTGGCGGGCCTGACCCTCGGCACGCTGGTGATCGAGGCGGCGTACCGCTCCGGCGCGCTGATCACCGCGCGGCTGGCCGCAGAGGCCGGGCGCGAGGCGATGGCACTGCCAGGCTCCATCCACAACCCACTGGCGCGCGGCTGTCACCGCCTGATCCGCGACGGCGCCTGCCTGATTGAACGGCCCGATGACGTCATTGCCTTGCTGACTCCCGCAGTAAGCGCCCAGTCCAGCCACTTGCGCCAGCGCCTGGCCGTCCCCAGTTGTCAGGTGAAGGCGTCCAGCGACACCGCCTCACTCACTTCCTTGAAGGTGCCGCCCACCCCCGTCCCGGCGACTTCCGCACCCGGCGCCGACCAGCAGAGTCTCTGGCAGGCACTGGGCCACGATCCCACCGACATGGATCAACTGGTTGAACGCACCGGATTGACGCCTGCACGGCTGTCATCCATGCTGCTGCCGCTGGAGCTGGAGGGCCGCGTGGTCGCGCAACACGGCCGCTATCACCGCCATCGATGAACCGTCAGCCGACGGCTCGAAGGTCCCGCGCAACTCCTGACCCACCGCGCCGCCTGCGGCGCAGGCCGAGGGGAAATGAAAGAAAGCATTCTGGATGTCCTGCTGTACCTGTTTGAACACTACTTCACCGAGAACGCGGATCTGGTCCGCGATCGGGAAAATCTGCAGAGCGGCCCGCTGTTCGAGGAGCTCGGCCAAGCGGGCTTCAGCGCCGCGGAAATCAACAAGGCTTTCGAGTGGCTCGATGCGTTGGCGCGACAGCGGCCGGCTCCCAGCCCCGTGCGCGCGGATCGGCCCACGCGCGTCTATGCCGGCCCGGAACTGGATCGTCTGGACACCGACTGCCGCGGCTTTCTGCTGTTCCTGGAGCAGCACGGCGTGCTTGATGCCGGCCAGCGCGAGCTGGTGGTGGACCGCGCGATGGCGCTGGACCAGCACGAGATCGACCTGGACGACCTGAAATGGGTGGTCCTGATGGTGCTGTTCAATCAGCCCGGCAGCGAGGCGGCCTACGCGTGGATGGAAACCCAGATGTTCGAGGACGAGCCCGATCCCGTGCATTGAGCGGCGCGACCATTAATACTGTGCGCGCCACGACCGGGCTGTTTGCGGTCGGTTGCCGCGCATGGAGCTTGACAACAGCGCCCGCGACGTGATTTCACTGGCAACGCAATCTGGACGCCCGTGGCCCCGCCGCGGGCGTTTGCTGTCCCCTGCGCCCTCCCGCGCTGCCTCCACGGCGCGCACCCGCTCCCACTACAGGCTCTGCCGCCATGGCCAAGAACCTCCTCATCGTCGAGTCACCGGCCAAGGCCAAGACGATCAACAAGTATCTGGGCAAGGACTTCATCGTCCTGGCGTCCTACGGTCACGTGCGTGACCTGATTCCGAAGGAGGGCGCGGTCGACCCCGCGGCCAACTTCGCGATGCGCTACGACCTGATCGAGAAGAACCAGAAACACGTCGAAGCGATCGCCAAGGAAGCCAAGAAAGCCGACGCGGTCTACCTGGCAACCGATCCGGATCGCGAGGGCGAGGCGATCAGCTGGCACATCGCGGAGATCCTGCGCGAGCGCGGGCTGCTGGAGGGCAAGCTGCTGAAGCGGGTGGTCTTTACCGAAATCACCCCGCGGGCGATCAACGAGGCCATGGCGAACCCGCGCGATATCGCCGGGGATCTGGTGGACGCGCAGCAGGCGCGGCGCGCGCTGGATTACCTGGTCGGTTTCAACCTGTCGCCGGTGCTGTGGCGCAAGGTCCAGCGCGGCCTGTCGGCCGGCCGCGTGCAGTCGCCCGCGCTGCGCATGATTGTCGAGCGCGAGGAAGAAATCGAGGCGTTCAAGGCGCGCGAATACTGGTCGATCATCGCCGACTGCCTGCACCCCTCGCAGGCCTTCAACGCCCGCCTGATCAAGCTGGACGGCAAGAAGTTCGAGCAGTTCACGATCACCGACGGCGACACCGCCGAGGCCGCCCGCCAGCGCATTGTCAGCGCGGCCGGCGGCGCGCTGCAGGTTACCGACGTCGTCAGCAAGGAGCGCAAGCGGCGCCCGGCAGCGCCGTTCACCACCTCGACCCTGCAACAGGAAGCCGCGCGCAAACTCGGCTTCACCACCAAACGCACCATGCAGGTCGCGCAGAAGCTCTACGAGGGCGTCGCCCTGGGCGGCGAGGAAGGCACCGTCGGCCTGATCAGCTACATGCGTACCGACTCGGTCGCCCTGTCGCAGGACGCCGTCGCGGAAATCCGCGACGTGATCGCGCGGGACTACGGCACCGGCGCGGTGCCCGACCAGCCGGTGGTCTACAAGTCCAAGGCCAAGAACGCGCAGGAAGCGCACGAGGCGGTGCGTCCGACCTCCGCGCTGCGGACCCCGGCGCAGATGGCCGGCTTCCTGGAAGACGACGCACGCCGCCTGTACGAACTGATCTGGAAGCGCGCGGTCGCCAGCCAGATGGTTCCGGCCACGCTCAACACCGTCTCCATCGACCTTGCCGCCGGGGGCGAGCACAGCTTCCGCGTCTCGGGCACCACGGTGATCGACCCGGGCTTCCTGGCCGTGTACGAGGAGGGCAAGGACACCAAGGCCGATGACGCCGACGACGAAGGCCGCAAGCTGCCGCCGATGAAGACCGGCGACCGGATTCCGGTGCAGCAGATCAACGCCAACCAGCATTTCACCGAGCCACCGCCGCGGTTCTCGGAAGCCTCGCTGGTGAAGACGCTCGAGGAGTACGGCATCGGCCGGCCTTCGACCTACGCGTCCATCATCGCCACCCTGCTGTTCCGCCAGTACGTCGAGCTGGAAAGCCGGCGTTTCCGCCCCACCGACGTCGGCCGCGCGGTCAGCAACTTCCTGTCGGGCCATTTCAGCCAGTACGTGGACTACGACTTCACCGCCAAGCTCGAAGACGAGCTGGACGCGGTGTCGCGCGGCGAGGAGGACTGGATCCCGTTGATGGAACGGTTCTGGACCCCGTTCAAGGAAATGGTCGACGACAAGATGGAGTCGGTCGACCGCAGCGAGGCCACCGGTGCCCGCGAGCTGGGCACCGACCCCAAGACCGGCAAGCCGGTGAGTGTGCGGCTGGGTCGCTACGGGCCGTATGCCGCGATCGGCAGCACGGCGGAGGATGCCGAGGACAAGCCGAAGTTCGCCTCCCTGCGACCCGGCCAGAGCATGCACACCATCAGTCTGGAGGATGCGCTGGAGCTGTTCCTTATGCCGCGTCATCTGGGTCAGGACAAGGACGAGGACGTCAGCGTCGGCATCGGCCGCTTTGGTCCGTTCGCCAAGCGCGGCGCCGTCTATGCATCGCTGAAGAAGGAGGACGATCCCTACAAGATCGACCTGGCGCGCGCGGTGTTCCTGATCGAGGAGAAGGAAGAGATCGCGCGCAACCGCATCATCAAGGAATTCGAGGGCAGCGAGATCCAGGTGCTGAACGGCCGCTACGGCCCGTACCTGAGCGACGGCAAGCTCAACGGCAAGATTCCCAAGGACCGGGAGCCGGCCTCGCTGACGCTGGAGGAGGTGATCCGGCTGATGGAGGAAACCGGCAAGCCGATGCGCAAGGGCTTTGGCAAGAAGGCTGCCAAGAAGGCGCCGGCCAAAAAGGTTGCGGCCAAGAAAGTGGCGGCCAAGAAGATCGCGACCAAGGCCCCGGCAAAAAAGGCTGCCAAAAAGGTGGTCAAGAAGGCCGCCAAGAAAGTGGTGAAAAAAGCCACCGCGACAGCCGCAACCAAAAAAGTTGCGGCGAAGAAGGCGACCAAAACCTCGCTCGCCAAGGCAGCGCCGGTCACCGACTCCACGACGGCGTGATCCGGGTTCCGGCGTGCGCGCCGGAACGTGCGGGGCGGACTATGCTGGGCGGCATGCCTGGTCCCGACCCGCTTGCGCCCGCCGACCCCGAGACACTCGCCCGCTGCCTGCGTGGTGGCGGCGTCATTGCCTACCCCACCGAAGCGGTGTGGGGCCTGGGCTGTGATCCCTTCAACGAGGCGGCGGTATTGCGACTGCTGCGGATCAAGCAGCGGCCGGTGGCGAAGGGCCTGATCCTGATCGCCGGCTCCCTGGCGCAACTGGAGGATCTCGTCGACTGGCGCGCTTTGGCCACCGAGCGGCACGCCGCGGTGAGGGGCAGTTGGCCCGGCCCGCACACCTGGGTCGTACCGGCCACACCACGGGTACCGCGCGCGATCACCGGCGAGCACGCAAGCGTCGCGGTCCGCGTCAGCGCCCACCGGCCCGTCGTGGCGTTGTGCGAGGCGTTCGACGGCCCCGTGGTGTCCACCAGTGCCAATCGTGCCGGTGAGCCGGCAGCGACGTCACGCGACGGGCTGGACCCCGCCCTGCTGGCGCAGATCGATGCGGTCCTCGCCGGCGAGGTGGGAGATCGCCCGACCCCCAGCACCATTC
>JBDSPO010000086.1:0-11971 GCA_039930265.1 Lysobacter sp.
TGGCGAGGCCCAGCGGATGACGGGTGTCGATGCGCAGACGCGGCAGGTCCAGCCAGCCGCGATGGGTGGTTGCCACCGGCAACTGCGCCTGAAAGTGCCCGTGCTGCACGTCCAGCGTCACCGGCGAGTCGTAGTCCGGATCCAGACCCACCTGCAGGCCGCGCCGCGGCCGTGCATCGTCAGCGCGCGCGTGCAGCTGTACCAGCAGCATCTGTCCCGCGGACACGGGCTCGGCGTCCACAGCGACCACGGTCAGGCCGCTCAGTTGCAGCTGGGTGGCCACCAGGCTGGCCAGACCGGTGCCCGCCAGCAGCAGCGCCAGCAGCAGGGCCGGGTTGTTGTTGTAGTTCAACCCGCCGAGCAGCATCGTCGCCACCAGCAACGCGTAGAACAGGCCGAAGCGGGTCGGCAGTACGTAGACGCGGCGACGGTCGAAGCGCGCGGGCAGCGATTCGGGAGCGCGCGGGTGCGCCCACGTCAACGCCCACCGATGGAGTCGTCGGACCACACTGCGCGGCACTTCTCTTCGCGACATCTTCCCTGGGGACACGTTGCCTCAGTCCACCGAGACGGCATGCAGGATCGATTTGGCCAGGGCCGCATCGCTGCCGACCTCCGCATCGGCCACCAGTCGGTGCGCTGCAACCGGGGCAAACAGGGCCTGGACGTCTTCCGGACGCACGTGGCTGCGCCCCAGCAGCAGGGCATAGGCCTTGGCGGCGCGCAGCAGGGCCAGGCCGGCGCGCGGCGAGAGACCCACGCGGACGCCGGGATGTTTGCGGCTGCGCGCCAGCAATGCCTGCACGTAGTCGATCAACGCATCACTGGCATGCACCTGCGAAACAGCCTCGCGGACGGCGATCACGTCGGCCCGGGAAAGGATCGGCACCGCCGAGGCGATAAGGGTGCGCCGGTCCTGCCCGGACAGCAGTTCGCGCTCGGCCTCAGGACCCGGATAGCCCAGTGCCAGACGCATCAGAAAACGGTCCAGCTGCGAGTCCGGCAACGGGTAGGTGCCGGAGAGGTCCACCGGGTTCTGGGTGGCGATCACGAAGAACGGAGACGGCAGCGCGTGGGTGGTGCCGTCCACGGTGACCTGCTGCTCCGCCATGGCCTCCAGCAGCGCACTCTGGGTACGTGGCGGCGCGCGGTTGATCTCGTCAGCCAGCAGCACCTGGGTGAATACCGGCCCGGGATGAAACTCGAAACGCCGGGCCTGGGGGTCGAACACCGACACCCCGACAATGTCCGCGGGCAGCAGGTCGGAGGTGAACTGCACACGCTGGAAGTCCAGACCGAGGGTGGCGGCCAGGGCATGGGCGAGGGTGGTCTTGCCCAGGCCCGGCAGATCTTCAATCAACAGGTGGCCGTCCGCGAGCAGCGCCACGAACGACAGGCGCACCTCCTGCGCCTTGCCCAGGACCAGCGCATTCACCTGCGCCTGCGCGCCGTCAAGCGACTGTCGCAGGTGCTCAGGTAGCATGCCCGGCTTCGACGCGATGGCCGCGTGGCCCGGCGCCGAGATGGATACCGCCATCGTGTTCTCCAGAGTGCGTTCGTTGCCGCGTGCGCGCCAGCCGGTGGCTGCTGCTGTTGCCGGCTGTGAACAATCATCCAAGTGTAGCTAGGACCCCCAACGATGCGCGACACCGAGCCAGCCGAGTTCCCGCAGATGCCGCAACCCGCCGAGGTGCGTGCGCCCCTGGCCGCCGAGCAGTCCGCGCGGCGCTGGTTTCTTCTGCTGTTCTTTACGGTGCTGGCGATAAAGCTGTTGGTGGCATCGCGGCTGCCGCTGTTTGTCGACGAAACGTTCTACTGGCTGGAAGGCCAGCACCTGGCTCCGGCCTACTCCGATCTGCCCGGCTTGACCGCATGGCTGGCGCGACTGGGGGTCACTCTGGGCGGCAATACCGAGTTGGGGCTGCGGTTCCCGGCGCTGCTGATCGCGGCTGCGGTGCCCTGGATGGTCGTGCGGATCACCGCGCGTGAGTACGGCCAAACGCAGGGCTGGCAGGCAGGCAGTTTCGCCCTCTTGTTGCCACTGGCCGGCACCCTGGGACTGTTGGCCCTGCCCGATGCGTCGATGGCGCTGGCGACCGTGATCTGCATCGACGCCGGCGCACGCCTGTTGCGCCGGGTCACTGCCGGTGCCTCCCTGGAGCTGGCGATCGGTCTGACCATCGGTGCGCTCAGCCATTACCGCTTCATCGCCGTCATCGGCGTGGGCGTACTGGCCCTGTTGCTGCTGGCTGATGGACGCAAGGCATTGCGTGATGCACGGGTGTGGACCGCGGTGGCAATCGGTGCCGCGGCGTGGGCGCCGCTGGTGGTGTGGAACCTGGGCAACGCCGATGCGGGTTTGCGCTTTCAGCTGGTCGATCGGCACCCGTGGGCGTTTCATGCCGACGGGGTGCTGTTTATCGCCATCCAGGCACTGCTGGTGACGCCGGTGTTGTTCGTGGCGCTGATGGCAGCGGTCGCACGCGGCTACCGAGGGGCGTTGCCTGCGTCGCGCTACTTCGCACTGCTCGGCGGACTGCTGGTGCTTGGGTTCTTTGCACTGGGGTTTTTCGCCGACACCGAGCGGGTGAGCTTCCATTGGCCATTGCCAGGCTACCTGGCGTTGCTGCCGCTGCTGCCGGCGGTCCTCGCCGCATGGCCGCGCTGGCTGAGCCGGCTCACCTGGGTCACTGCCGGCCTCGGGCTGGTGCTGGTGCTGGGCTACTACGTGTCGGTATCGGTGCCGGAGCTGCGCGCGCGCAGCGCGGCGGAGAAGTGGTACCCGGCCAATTTCGCGGGCTGGGATGCGCTCGCCGAAGCGGTACGCGCGGAACGCGCGCAGATGCCGGCAGGGACGCGACTGGTCGCCGGCAGCTTCAAGATCGGCGCCGAGCTGGGGTTTGCGCTGGGCGACCCGCGCATTCCGGTGCTCGATCACCCCCTCAACACCAAGCACGGCCGCGCCCCGCAGTTGCGTTTGTGGGGTCTGGAGGCGGGCGGCCGGGAGTCCTGGGTCAGCCAGTTCGGCCCCGCCTGGGCGGACGCACCGGTGTTGTTGGTGATCGCCTCCAGTGATGTGCCCTACAAGTTTCTGCTGGAGCGCTACCACCACCTGTGCGGGTTGCTCGGACCGTTGCCGCCGCCACGGGTGGTCAACATCGATCACGGACGGCAGCGCTTCCTGCTGTTCCGGTGGGACCGGGCCGCGCCGACCGCCCGGACATGCACCACCCCGGCGATGGCATGGATCGATCAGCCGGTCAGCGGTGCGCGCGTGGCGCGCAACTTTGACGTCCAGGGGTGGGCGTTCAAGGATGGGGTCGGCCTGGCACGGGTTGAGGTGACGCTGGACGGAACGCCGGTCGCCGAGCTCGATTATGGATTGGACCGTACCGGGCTGACCGCATTTTGGCGGATCAGCAACGACCCCCATCACCCGCGCGTCGGATTTGCGGGCCGGGTCGAGCTGGGCGATGTTCCAACGGGTCGCCACTGGCTGGGATTGCGCCTGCACGGCAGCGACGGCAGCGTGGAGGAGTGGCCCGAGCAGCCGATCGAGGTGCACTGAATGCCCCGGCTCAAGGCACCGCGAACCCCGCCTCGCGCAGCAGCTCGGCCGTGGCGATCAACGGCAACCCCACCAGGGCGGTGGGATCGCGCGACTGGATCTCCTTGAACAGGCTGATGCCGAGTTCCTCGCACTTGAAACTGCCCGCGCAATCGAAGGGTTGCTCGATCTCCACGTAGCGTGCGATCTCGTCGGCACGCAGCACACGCAAACGCACGGTAGTGATGTCCAGCGCCTGCAGGCGGCGGCCATCGCCGGAGCGCAGGCAAACGCTGGTGTGGAAGTGGATGGTCCTCCCGGACATCGCGGTCAGTTGTTTCACCGCGCCGGTGTGATCACCCGGCTTGCCCAGAATCCGGCCTTCCAGATCGGCGACCTGGTCTGACCCGATCACCCAGGCTCCCGGCGATGCCAGCGCGACGGCATCGGCCTTGGCGTTTGCCAATCGGCGGGTGAGCGCGGCGGGGAACTCACCCGGATGCGGCGTTTCATCCACGTCCGGGCTGGCGGTGCGGAACGGCAACCGCAGCCGCGCCAGGAGCTGTGCGCGATAGCGCGAGCCCGAGGCGAGAATAAGCTCGGGCATGGCTCAGTGCTCCAGAGTCCGCGCTTCGTTGACGCGGTCCAACTGGCCTTCGATCCGGTCCCGCGCCTGGTCGATGGTGGCACGCACCCGATGGAGTTCCGCGAGCTTCGCCTGCGGTCCCTGCTCACGAAGCCACAAGCGCTGGCGCAGCATTTCACGCATGGCGTCGGCGACCGGGTCCGGATCAAGCTCGCCGGCAATCGCCGTGATCTCCGCGCGAGCGGCGCGCAATCGCGCTTCCAGGGCATCGGCGGAATCCAGCAGCCGGTGCATCGCGCGGCGGCGGCGGCCACGCAGGACCTGCCAGACCAGCGCGCTCACGGCGAGCGCGATCAATACAAACAGCATGGGCAAGGTTGGATTCACGGGCACGCAGCGGGGCGGGACGGGTGGCCAGTCTGCCGCGACCGGCCCCGACCGGGCAAACGGTCCCGCGGTGGCGTCCTCGCGCGGCGGCCTCCCGGCCTGCCAGAGCCCGCTACGCCGACAAGTGCGTGAAGCGGGCGGGTTTGACACGCGCGAGCCGGATGCCTAGCATTGTCCGGCTTATGTCCGCCGACGCTCCCAAATTGCCCTTGCCCGACCTGCTGGACGCCTGGCGCATGGTGGGCGGACGTCGTGGTCTGGAAGGACGCGCGCCGCTTGCATCGCTGTCGCGGCTGGCGGAAGCGCTGTTTGATACGGAAGGCGAGGTCGTCTACTCGGTTGATTTCGACACCGACGAGCTGCAGATTCCGTATGCCGAATTGCGCGCGACGGCGGCGTTGCCGCTGCTGTGCCAGCGCACGCTGACGCGATTCCTCTTTCCGGTCGAGATCACTCAGCGATTGGGGTTGATCCGGCAGGAAGTTGACGAGGCCGGCTTGCCGGAGGAGTACGAGCCGCTGTTGATGCCCGCCGATGGGATGTTGTCGCCGCTGCAGCTGGTGGAAGACGAGCTGATACTGGCCATTCCGGTGGTGCCGGTAAAGCCCGGCACCGAGGCGATGGAAGCGGATTGGCCGATTCCGGAAGTCGACCGGGAGCGCGCCAACCCGTTTTCAGCATTGACCGCATTGAAGAACAAACCGGTCGACCCGGTCTAGAATTACGGGTTGCCCCTTGCACCGAACGACCGCCCGTTGCCGGGTCGTCAGTACCGTCCATTTTCGAAGTTTTCCCTGGAGTTAAGAGCATGGCTGTCCAGAAGTCCCGCGTTTCCCCCTCCAAGCGCGGCATGCGCCGCAGCCACGATTCGTTGACCAGCAAGCTGCTGTCGACCGATTCGACCACCGGCGAGATCCACATCCGCCATCACGTGACGGCCGACGGTTATTACCGTGGCAAGAAAGTGATGGACACCAAGACCAGCGTCGCCAACGAAGAATAAGCGCGTTGCGGTGCCCCGCCGGCGTGCCGGCGCGGTCCTCGCCCCGGCCGCCTCCAGGCGCCGGGGCGAAGTTGTGTCCGGCGATTGCAGGGCTGCAGATGGCGGCCCGTCGCTGAAGGTTGGCTACGCCCGCTTGCGCGTGGGGTGCCAATCGGGTTTGCTAGCCGAGGCGCGGCTGACCGCGTGAAGGCATTCGGCCGCGGAGTGGCAATGACTGAACGAATCTATTCCCGCATTGCGGGTACCGGCAGCTACTTGCCGGAAAAAGTGCTGACCAATGACGACCTGTCCAAACTGGTCGACACCAGCGACGAATGGATCGCCTCGCGCACCGGCATCCGCCAGCGCCATATCGCCGCGGAAGGCGAGACCACCAGTGATCTGTCCTACCAAGCCGCTTTGCGTGCTCTGGAGGCCGCCGGGGTCGAGGCGTCCGAGCTTGACCTGATCGTGTTGGGGACAACCACCCCGGACATTATTTTTCCGTCCACCGCCTGCCTGGTGCAGCACCGACTGGGCGCCAACGGCTGCCCGGCATTCGACGTCAACGCCGCGTGTTCGGGCTTCATCTATGCGCTGTCCATCGCTGACCAGTTCATCCGGTCCGGCTCGGCCAAAACGGTGCTGGTCATCGGTGCCGAGACCCTGACCCGGATGCTCGACTGGACCGACCGCGATACCTGCGTGCTGTTTGGTGACGGTGCCGGGGCGGTGGTCCTGAAGGCCGACTCCGAGGCCGGCATCCTGAGTACCCACCTGCATGCAGACGGCGGCAAGAAGGAGCTGCTGTATAACCCGGTCGGGGTTTCGGTCGGCTTCAAGCCGGGTGAACACAACGCCGGTGTCAGGGTCATGATGAGCGGTAACGAGGTGTTCAAACACGCGGTGAAGGCGCTGGACGCGGTGGTCGAGGAAACCCTGGAGGCCAACGGCCTGGATCGCAGCGAGATCGACTGGCTGATCCCGCATCAGGCCAACCTGCGCATCATCGAACTCACCGCGCGCCGGCTGGACATGCCGATGGAGCGGGTCATCGTCACCGTGGACAAGCACGGCAACACGTCGTCGGGCTCGGTGCCGTTGGCCTTGGACGAGGCGGTCCGCTCCGGTCGGGTCCAGCGCGGACAGTTGTTGCTGTTGGAGGCGTTCGGCGGCGGTTTCACCTGGGGCTCGGCGCTGCTGCGCTACTGACCGGCCAAGGCCGCCCGGCCTCTTGCGGGGCGGTCAGCGAGGCGCTGACACGGGTGTTACCCGCGCTGGGAGGTCCCTTGCCGGCTCCGACCCCTACGCCGGGGTACAGACGCCTTGGCCACCCCCTCGCGTATCATGCGCGGCTCTTGTTCGTCCGCACCGGCAGAAGCCATGTCCGCAGCACTCGCCTTTGTATTTCCCGGTCAGGGTTCGCAGTCCGTCGGCATGCTCGCCGACCTGGCATCGCGGGATCCGGCGGTGCAGCAGACCTTCGCTGAAGCCAGCGAGGGCGCGGGGGTTGATCTGTGGGCACTCAGTCGTGAAGGCGCCGGCGATCAGTTGAACCAGACCGAGTTCACCCAGCCCGCGCTGCTGGCGGCAAGCGTCGCGGTGTGGCGGCTGTGGCAGTCACGCGGCGGCGCGCGACCGGCCGTATTGGCGGGACACAGCCTGGGCGAGTACAGCGCGCTGGTGGCGGCCGAAGCGCTGCCGCTGGCTCAGGCGGCGCGGCTGGTGCGCCTGCGTGGCCAGCTGATGCAGGCCGCGGCACCCGCAGGCACGGGCGCGATGGCGGCCATTCTCGGCGCAGATGACGCCCTGGTGGAGGAAGTCTGCCGCAGCGTCTCCGGCGCTGACGTGGTGGTGCCGGCCAATTACAACTCCCCCGGGCAGATCGTCATCGGCGGCCATGCCGCAGCGGTCGACGCGGCGTTGGAGCAACTGGCGGAGCGTGGCGTGCGCAAGGCGATCAGGCTCGCGGTCAGCGTGCCCTCGCACACGCCGCTGATGCGCGAGGCGGCCGACCAACTCGCCGATGCCATGCAGGGATTGGACTGGCAGATGCCGGTGCTCCCGGTCGTACAGAACGTCGATGCCCTCATCCATGAGTCCGTTGACGCGATCCGCGACGCCCTCGTGCGCCAGCTGTATCTGCCGGTGCAATGGACCCGCTGCGTGCAGGCAATTGCGGTGCACGGTACGACGGTGGTGCTCGAGTGCGGCCCGGGCAAGGTGCTCAGCGGTCTGGTCAAGCGGATCGACAAGTCCCTTGATGCGCGCGCGCTCGACCTGCCGACCGACTTCGATGCCGCCCTGGCGGACACGCACTGATCCAACCCTTGCTTCTCACGTACTGCCGCGAAAACAGGATTCCCTATGAACAACCAGTCCCTCCAGGGCGAGATTGCCCTCGTCACCGGCGCCAGCCGCGGCATCGGTGCGGCCATTGCCGATGAGCTCGCCGCCCAGGGCGCGACCGTAGTCGGCACCGCCACCTCGCAGTCCGGCGCCGACGCGATTGCCGCGCGCCTGTCGGGCCTTGGCGGCCACGGCCGCGTTATCGATGTCGCCGATGCCGCGGCGACCGTGGCGCTGATCGAGGCGATCGGCAAGGACATCGGGCCGATCTCGATCCTGGTCAACAACGCCGGTATCACCCGCGACAACCTGCTGCTGCGGATGAAGGACGAAGACTGGCAGGCGGTGATCGATACCAACCTGAGCAGCGTCTACCGCACCTCCAAGGCGGTGATGCGCTCGATGATGAAGGCCCGCCGCGGGCGCATCATCAACATCGCCTCCGTCATCGGTGTGACCGGCAATGCAGGCCAGGCCAACTATGCCGCGGCCAAGGCCGGCATCATCGCCTTCAGCAAGTCGCTGGCCAAGGAGATCGGCAGCCGTGGGGTCACCGTCAACGTGGTCGCCCCGGGCTTCATCGATACCGACATGACCCGCGGCCTGCCCGACGAGAGCCGCACCGCCATGCTCGGTCAGATCGCGCTGGGCCGGTTCGGCGAGCCGGCCGACATCGCACGTGCGGTGGCGTTTCTGGCCGGGCCGTCGGCGGCGTACATCACCGGGGAAACCCTGCACGTGAACGGCGGCATGTACATGCCGTAAGCGACGACGCCGTAATACGGCATGCGGAATACGGCATGCCGCAGCGCAGGACGCGCGAACCAGAGTGAAAGGGTCTGCCGGATCGTCCGCAGGCCTTCGATTCCACTACACTATTCCATCGAATATCCCGTACGGGAGGAGTGAATACCAATGAGCAGCATCGAAGAGCGCGTCAAGAAGATCGTGGTCGAACAGCTTGGCGTCAAGGAAGATGAAGTCACCAACAACGCTTCGTTCGTCGACGACCTCGGCGCCGACTCCCTCGATACCGTCGAGCTGGTGATGGCCCTCGAAGAAGAGTTCGAGTGCGAGATCCCGGACGAGGAAGCCGAGAAGATCACCTCGGTGCAGCAGGCGATTGACTACGTTACGACGCACGTCAAGGCGTAATTCGTCGACGGAGGGCGCTGCGACGGTCATGCACCGCGCATCGCCTCCGGCTACGCAGACCGGGGCCGCATCTGCGGCCTTGTGTCTTTGCACGACCCAGACATTCCCCGCGCGCTTCGGGCACCGTGCCAGCGCGTCGACCAGCGGAGATGCTCCATGTCCCATCGACCGGCCTCCAGCAGGCGTGTAGTTGTCACCGGCCTCGGCCTCGTATCCCCGTTGGGCAACGACGTCGCCAGCAGCTGGGATGGCATCGTCAATGGCCGCTCGGGCATTGGTCCGATCAGCCATTTCGACACCACCGGCTTCACCACCACCATCGCCGGCCAGATCCGCGACTTCGACGTGACCCGCTGGGTGCCGGTGAAGGACGCCAAGAAGATGGACAGCTTCATCCACTACGGGGTGGGCGCAGCGATGATGGCGCTGGAGGACTCCGGCCTTACCGTCGATGACAGCAATGCCGAGCGCGTCGGCGCCCTGATCGGTTCAGGCATCGGCGGGATCCTGGGAATCGAGGAGCAGACGGCCAAGTTTCTGGCCGGCGGCGCCCGCAAGATCTCGCCGTTCTATGTGCCCAGCACGATCATCAACATGCTGCCTGGGCAGGTCTCCCTGCTGACCGGCATCAAGGGCCCCAATTTCTCGGCGGTGTCGGCCTGCGCGACCTCCAACCATTCCATCGGGATGGCCATGCGGATGATCCAGTACGGCGATGCCGACGTGATGCTGGCAGGCGGCGGTGAGCGCGGTTCCTCGCCGACCTCGGTGGGTGGCTTCTGCTCGATGAAAGCGATGTCGACCCGCAACGATGATCCGACCCGGGCCTCGCGGCCGTGGGATCGCGACCGCGACGGCTTCGTGCTCGGCGACGGCGCCGGCATTCTGGTGCTGGAGGAGTACGAGCACGCCAAGGCCCGCGGCGCCCGCATCTACTGCGAGCTGGGCGGCTTCGGTGCGACTTCCGATGCGTATCACATGACCGCGCCCAGCGAGGACGGCGATGGCCCGGCGCGCTGCATGGCCGCGGCAATGAAGGATGCCGGCGTCACGCCGGAGCAGGTCGGCTACCTCAACGCGCACGGCACCTCCACGCCGCTGGGCGACCTGGCGGAGACGCGCGCGATCAAGCGCGCCTTCGGCGAGCACGCGTACAAAACGATGATCAGTTCGACCAAGTCGATGACCGGGCACCTGCTGGGCGCGGCCGGCGGCGCGGAGGCGATCTTCTCGGTGATGGCGCTGCACACCGGCATCATCCCGCCGACCATCAATCTGGATGAGCCAGGTGAGGGCTGCGACCTGGACTACGTGCCCAATGTGGCACGCGAGGCGCAATTCGACGTCGCGATGTCGAACGGCTTCGGTTTTGGCGGCACCAACGGCACCCTGGTGTTCAAGCGGCTTTGAGCCGCGGCCCGGCAGTGTCCAGCCAGTCCGACGCGGGTCAGCCGGCAAGCGAGCCGCCGCCTCCGGCGAAGGCGGCGACGCCGCCCCTGATCCGACCGTTGCCGCCGGGTCTGGACCTGCTCGCACTGCACCGGTTGGATCCCGCACGCTACCCGCTGTTGCTGGAATCCAGCGCCGCCGGCACCGCCCAGGGGCGCTGGGACATCCTGCTGGTGGCCGGTGGTGCGTCCTTCCAGCTGGACCGTGACGGCAGGGTCCGGGACCCGTCAGGGACTGTCTTGGGCGCTGACTTCCTGACGGTGCTTGACACACGGTGGCAAGCCGAACGGGTCGAGCGGTCAGCGTGCGGCTGGCCGTTCCGCGGGGGCTGGGCGCTCCTGCTGGGTTACGAGTTGGCGGCGCAGATCGAGCCCGTCCTGCAGTTGCCGGCCGCGCCCGGATCGATTCCGGTTGCCGTGGCCGTGCGCTGCCCGGCAGCGATCATCCGCGACCACGCCAGCGGCGAGTGCGTCGTTGTCGCCGAGGCCGCATGGCCGCACCTGCTGCAGGCAGTGGCCGACGACGTCGAGGACGCCGCATGCCTGCCGGCGTTGCCGGACTGGCAAGCACCGGTGGCGGTGGTGGAGGAGCCGGCACAACGCTATCTGGATGCGGTGGCGCGGGTGCTGGACTATCTGGCGGCCGGGGACGTTTTCCAGGCCAACATCTCGCGCAGCTGGTCCGCCCGGTTTGCCGCCCCGCTGGACGTCGCCGCGCTGTTCCAGCGCCTGCGCCAGCACAACCCGGCACCGTTTGCGGGGGTGTTTGCCGCGCCCGCGGCCGGTGCCGTCGCGGGCGGAAATCGCATCAGGTCCAGTGCGCAGACCTTCCCCCCGGCGTGGTCGGTCGCCAGCGCCTCGCCCGAGCGCCTGGTGTCTTTGCGCGGTGACGTCCTGCAGAGCCGGCCGATTGCCGGCACGCGTCCGCGGGCGGTCGGCGACGGCGAGGCGGTGCAGATCAGCGAGCTGGTCGACAATCCCAAGGAACGCGCCGAGCACATCATGCTGATCGACCTGGAGCGCAACGACCTGGGACGGGTGTGCGTGCCTGGCAGCGTCGAAGTGGACGAGCTGATGACCGTGGAAAGCTACGCCCACGTGCACCACATCGTCAGCAATGTGCGTGGCCGTCTGCGCTCCGATGTGACCCCGGGGGACGTGATCCGCGCGACGTTTCCAGGCGGCACCATCACCGGCTGCCCCAAGGTGCGCTGCATGCAGATCATCGCCGAGCTGGAAGGCGAGGGGCGGGGCAGTTACACCGGCGCAATGGGCTGGCTCAACCGGGATGGCGATCTGGACCTGAACATCCTTATCCGCAGTGCCGAGGTGGAGGGCAACCTGCTGCGATTCCGCGCGGGGGCGGGCATCGTGGCCGATTCAGAGGCCGCGCACGAGCTCGACGAGACCCGGGCCAAGGCCCGCGGAATGTTGCGGGCGATCGGCGTGGCTGACATGGGCGAGAGCCTGGCATCTGCGGCGCTCGGCGGTGCCTGAGCCGATGCCAGCAGCGGGCA
>JBDSPO010000087.1:0-14699 GCA_039930265.1 Lysobacter sp.
CCATCGCTGCATGCGCCGGCAGCGATCTCCCGCACCGTCGGTGGAATGTCCACCATCACCCAGTGGATGAAGTCGCAGCGGGGCTGCTCGACCGGGATCGATACGCCTTGCTTGCCGACCATCTCCGCCACCGTCGGCACGTCCGGGTCAACGCAGACCAGAACAAACGATTGCGTGCCCGCCGGCGCTTCGTCCCAGGCCAGATGCGGGTTGCGGTTGGGCGCGAAACCGAACCCGTCGGCGGTGGGCTGGCCGGCGGCAAATTCGGCCGGCAGGGACTGGTGGCGCTGGAAACTCTCGCTGTGGATACGCATGCAGGGACTCCGGGTTGCGATCTGCCCAGTCTGCCAGATGAGGGGCTGATCGCCCCCTCCACCCGCGCGGCAGGATCAGTCCTGCGGATACCCCAGCCGCACCGCCACCTGGGTCAGCAACGCGAACGCCGCGCCCAGGGGCTCGACGAACTCGCGCCAGCGTCCGGCCGTCAGCCGGTCGGGACCAAAGCGGCCCGGGGCGACCGCCGACACGCTGATCTCCAGCGCATTGGCGAGCATCTGGGCGATACCGTCCATGTCGTTTTCGATGCCATCCAGCCGCAGCAGGCGATGCGGTACCAGGTTGTGCTCGTCCAGTTCGGCCACCTGATCGAGGACCTTCGCCAGCCAGCGCGCACCGGCCTGCGGGGACTCGAGCGCAAACGGTGCCGGCGCCTCCAGCGCGATCCAGTCCAGCAGCATGTCCCGCGGATCGCGCAGGGCCACCAGCAACATCGCCTCGGGCACGTGGTCGCGCAACGTTTGCAGCAGGGTGTTGTCCCACCACAGCAACCAGTCGCAGATCTGCGCTGGCTTGATGCCGCGCGCCGGGAACGCCGCCCGCCACTCGGCGATCAGCGCGGCCGGATCGGCCGCACCGCTGGCCAGGGCGTTGACCGTCGCATAGCGTTGGAACAGGTCGTTTGGCGGCGTCGGACCGTAGCGGTCGGCGTACAGCGGCGCGCCGGAGGCGTGCAGCGTTCCGGCCACGCGTTCGATCAGCGAGCCGGGCGCACCCCACAGCAGCAGGCCGGTGTGCCGCGTGTCGTCGACCCGGTCATCGCCCGGCCACTCGCGGGCGATGCTCGGCTCCAGCAGCGGCAAGCGCTGCGGCGCGACCTCGGTATGCAGCTCGGCCCAGGTGGCGACCGCGGCCGCGGGCTGCCCGGCGGCATCGAAGCAGCGCCCCAGCAGTTGCCGCAGGTTGCGGCGGACCGTCTCGTCCGGCGCACGCGCAAGCAGGCCCTCGACATGGGCAATCGCTGCCTCCGGGTCGGTCTTCAGCAGGCGATCGAAGATCCGCATTTCCGCCTTCGCGTGACCCGGATCGATCTCGATGATGCGTGCTGCCAGCGCATCGCCTTCGGCGGTTTCGCCGGCGACGTCGTGCAGGGTGATGCGTGCCTCCAGCGCGTGAACGCTGGCGGGATCCAGTTGCTGCCAGCGCTCGACCACGGCGCGCGCGCCGTCGGAGCCGAATTCCTCAAACAACAGGCGCGCATGCCACAGGTCCAGGTTGGCAGGCATCGTCGCCAACAGCGCATCCAGCGTCTCGCGCGCGTCGTCTGCCGCGTCCAGCCGGCGCCATGCCTCCGACAGGCCGACGATGGTGCGGCGGTCAGTGGGGTTTTCCTGCAGGAGCTGGCGCAGGCGGTCACGCGCGGACTCGTCGCGACCGGCCTCCAGCTCGAGCTCGGCAACCATCCGGCGCAACGCGGGCGCGGCCGTGTCGCCACTCAACAGCGGCGCGATCTCATCGGCGGCGTCGCCCGGCCGGCCCTGGCGACGAAGCAGGTCGGCCACCAGCGCACGCAGCGGCATGGAGTCGGGAGTGGCCTCCAGCAGCCCGCGAAACGCCTGCTCGGCGAACGCGTGATGACCCTTGGCCATGTACGCGAAACCCAGTGCATGACGCAGGGTCGGCTCCTGAGGCCAGCGCTTGGCGGCGGTGGCCAAGGTGGCCAACGCGCCATCCACATCACCCCGACGCATTGCCAGCCCGCCTTCCAGCGCGGCGATCTGCGGGTGGTCGTCGGCGATGCGCGCCGCCGTACGGGTCAAGCGCTGCGCCTCATCAAGGTCGCCGCGTCCCAGCGCCATCTGCGCCTGCAACACGTAGGCCGGAAACTGGTTGGGATCCAGGCCGATGCTGCGCGCCAATGCCGCCTGCGCCTCGTCAAGCTTGCGCTCCTGCAGCAGCAGGCCGGCGCGGTCCAGGTGCAGGTCCGCGTTTTCCGGCGCCAGCCGAATCGCTTCGTCGATCGCGTCCAGCGCGGCGGCGCGTTCCCCGCCCAACCGCAGTGCGTAGGCCAGCATCCTGTGGGCCACCGGGTCGGCTGCGTTAGCGGCCGCTGCGCCGCGGGCGGCAGTCAGCGCTTCGTCGGCGGCACCGCGACGCAGGGCGTCGATGATCGATTCGTACATGGACTGCTGCTCGCGCTTGGGCTAATCGCCCATTGTATCGACGCTGCGCTCAGCTCGCCGAGGCCAGTCGCTGGGCCAGCCATTGCTCGCCGAATCCGTCCAGCCGGCCGTTGCGCAGGAAACCGCAATGCCCGCCCCACGGGGATATTTCCAGCTCCACGCCGGGCGCCATCCGCGAGTGGACCAGATCGTCCACCGGGATGACCGGGTCGTCGGCGGCCATCAGGATGCTGGTTGGCACCCGCAACTGTCCCAGCCGGTCACCGGCCAGCGAGTAGCCTTCGAAGTAGCTTTCCAGTGAGTCGAAGTCGGTGTTGCGCTCGACCATCCAGCGCGTCAGCGGGCGCATGCGCAATCCGAGCACACCGTCGTCGAAATCGTATTGCTGCGGAAAGAGGCGGCGTTTGCGCTCCAGCGAGCGTCGCCACTTGCTCTCGAAATGCCGCATGTACGGCGGGAATCCCACCTCCATCGCGTCCATGGTCCGGGCCGGGTCCAGCAGCGGGCAGATCACCGCCACATGGCCCAGCGGCAGCCCTGCGGCAGGGGCGCGCAGCGCCAGTCGCAGGGCGAAGTTGCCACCCAGGGAGTAACCGCCCACGGTCAGCGGGCGGGCCGGGAACCGCCGGGCCAGATCGGTGGCGGCGTGCAGCACCTCATCGATCCGGTTGGAGTGGAACAGCCCCGAATTGAGGTGATGCGTGCCGCCGTGATCGCGGAAATTGAGCCGGAATACCTCAATGCCCTTTCCCAGCAGCGCGGCCGCCGTCAACCGCATGTAACCGGAGTCGGCGCTGCCTTCCCAGCCATGCAGGAGCAATGCCAGCCCGGCCGGTTCCACGCCGGGGATCGCGCTGTGGAAACCCTGCAACCGCACGCCATTGCCGCCATCCAGCAGGTGCGTGGTGGTTACCGCACCGATCGCGGCCAGTTGCTGCTCGCCCATCCATCCGCGCATGCCGCTGGTACCCAGCACGGTCTGCAGGTGGGGGTTGCGCAACCAGCGCGGTGGCTGGAAGTCGGCGGCCGTGAGCAAGGTGGTCACTTCAGCTTTCCATGGCCTCTACAATGCGGTTACGCGCCGTCTCGGCGATGCGACGGCGCCCTTCCACCTGCGCGGGCAGGATCGGTTCCAGAAAATGGATTTCCGCCAGCCGTGCGGGCTCGCCCAGCAGTCGCAGGAAATTGCCGACGAACCGCTCGCGGTGGGCGAACGCGACCACTCGCTGCGCATTGCCGTGTTCGCCATAGCGGAGTGCGACCGGCTGGATCACCGCGCCGGCCTCTACCGCCGCCAGGAAGATGCGGGCGTGGAACGGGCCCACCTCGCCGCCTCCGCGCGTGCCCCCCTCGGGAAATACCCCCACCGACCGGCCGGCGCGCAGCCGCGACAGCATCTCCTGCAGCACGCCGCCCATCGACTCGGTGCTGCCGCGGGCGTGGAAGATCGTCTCGGCGCGACTGGCCAGCCAACCGACCACCGGCCAGCTGCGTATCTCGCGTTTGGCGACCAGCCCCATCATCTGCTGGCTGTGCAGGGTCACGATGTCGATCCAGCTGACGTGGTTGGCCACGAACATGGTGCCGCCGGGCAAGGGCGCGCCGACCGCGCGCAGGCGAAAGCCGAACACCCGCATCAGACCCGCCGACCACGCCCGCACCATGAAGTGGTCCAGCCGCTGGCTGCCCACCCGGATGGGACCGAACAGCGGACTGATCAGCACCAGTACCACCGGCAGGTGGACCAGCAGATGCCACAGCAACATCGGTACCCGGTACAGGTAACGGAAACAGCGCGCCAGCGGCCGGGTGTGCGGCATGGCGCGATCGGGGGTCTGTGGCGGATTCATGACGGCGAACGATACAGGGCGGCCCGGTCCAGCGGCTGCGCAGCGGCGCAATCGCCGTCGGCCCGGGCGGGCGGTCAGGCTGGCGTGGCGGGCACCACGGCCAAAGTGATCCGGGAGATACAGGCCAGACGGCCGTGCGCATCCTCGATCCGGATTTCCCAAACCTGGGTGCGGCCACCCACGTGCAGCGGACGGGCGATACCGGTCACCAGTCCGTCGCGGACTCCGCGCAGGTGGTTGGCATTGATCTCCACCCCGACGCAGACGCTGCCCTCGGGAACACTGAGGTTGCCGGCGCTGCTGCCGAGGGTTTCCGCCAGCACCACCGATGCGCCGCCGTGAAGCAGGCCGTAGGGCTGCACGGTGCGCGCGTCGACCGGCATTGTCGCGCTCAGGTGCTCCTCGCCGATCTCGGTGAACACGATGCCCAATGCCTCCATCGCGGTGCCGCGGGAGAGGGCATTGAGCTCATCCAGGGAAATCGCGCGATGAAACGGTCGACGCGACGTGCGGCCACTGCTTGGGGCGCCGCTGCGGGAATCGGTGGAGATTGTCATCGCCCTACGATAGCGGAGGCCAGTGCGCCCATCCATCGGCGCGGGGCGCCGGACGCGTTTCATGGGACCCGGGCAAAGGCGCGACCTGCAGCGTCGCGCGGGTCACCATAGGGCAAATCACCTGATACGGAACATCGAGGTCCGGGCGGCGCCGCCGGTGTAGCGCGAGCGGGTCAGGTAGCTTTTGCCGACATAACTGCTGCCGCGGCGCGCCTCGCTGCGCGGCGGTGCAGCCACTGGCTGTGCGCTGCCATGATCGCGCCGCAGGACGGCATGGGCAGGGGTCACGGCTTCGACCGGGTGGCTCACGCGCGACGTGGATGCAACGGAACTGAGCGGGCGGTTCACTTTTTTCTCCTTTTTAACTTTAAATACAATGGGTTACGTGGTTTATTGTAGCAGCTTGATGCAATTATGAATAGGCACCATCAGACGAATCTGAACAGGGACGGCGAGACGCTGCTTACGTAGGTACGGCCCTTGTATCCGTCGCGTACCGCATACCCGCTGCTGCGGCCGTAACCGACTCCGGTTTCCCGTTCCGGGTAGCCATGGCGGACGGTCTGCCCTCTCGGCGGGCGGACGCGATCGCTGGCGGCGGAGACGGCGCTGGCACTGGAGCGGGCGGTGGCTGAGGTGGAGTTCGTGAACTGCATGGCGGTGGCCTGTGTTTGTGAGTTGGTGTGCTGGTAATGTACAACACCTAGGCTCATAGACCATAGGCCATACGTCATGGTCTACCCGAGGTTCAGTCGGCAGCAGGTTTCAAACGGGCGTGGAAGGGTGCTGAAACGACCCGGTGGTGGTCAGAGAATGGGCGCCAGTCCGGCCCCGAATGCAGTGAAAATCCGCGTCGGCAGGCCCTTCATCGCCGGGTTCACCTCGGGGAAATCCCCGACCGGGCGATAGCACTGGCGGAACCCCGGATCATCGGGCGGCAACACCTCCGGGCAATCGGCACCGGGGACAAATTCATAGCTGGTCGCGTACCGCACCGGCCAAAGATCGAACAAGGGCAGCCACTCGGAGATCTTCCCGATCGAATACTCCAGCCCCGACAGCACAGGCGGGCGCGCGCGCGGGGCGATCACCCAGGAATTGGCCGGGCTGATGTCGCGGCGGATACTTGCCTCCAGCTCGCGCGCAAACGCCGCGTCGTACACCACGACCGCGCTTTCGGTGTTGTAGGTGTCGCCGCGCGGGTCGAAATTGTGGGTCCCCACCACGCCGATGGTGGAATCGATGACCAGCGACTTGGCGTGCAACCCTACCCGCACGCCGGCCCGACGCAGGGGCACCCGCTCGTTGGATTGGCGGCGCAGGTAGCGGGTGGCACCGTATTCCGATACCAGCGGCTTGCGGTAGCGCGCCGTGCGCAAGGCGCTGCTCCGATCGGGCAGCGTGGTCGCGACCGGTGGCAACGGCGTGTCCACATACTCGGGCACGAACGCCCGCGTCGCCTCCAGATCAATCGGCGCGTCCTCCGGGAAGGGCTTGTACTCGTAGATGTTGAACCCGAAATCACGCAGGTAGCGGCGCTTGTATTTGTAGGACAGCGCATAAGCGATGAACGCGTCGGTCGCCGCCAATGAGTTGGTCGAGACCACCACCCGCGGCGCATCGGGCCGGTCGTGCAGACGCTCGAACAGCGCCTGCGCCGGTCGCGACAACACCAGGTACGGGGTCTGCATCAGCACCTCGTCGCGGGCGGATTCGATGAGCTGACCCAGCGACTGGGACGCGGCGGCAAACGCCAGCGGCGTCTCCGCATGATGCTTGTCGGGTCCGTCCGACACATAGTCGACCCGGCCCACCGCCAGTGCCGCGCTGGCAAGGCGCTCGTACACCAGCAAGGTGTCGCCGGCATCCTTGCCCATCGCCTCGGCGCGCCCGGGATGGCGATATTCCCGCGGATGCAGAACCGGCACGCCCTGCGCGAGCAGCAGGCCGCCCACGTCGACCAGGCGGGAGGGCGGTACCGCGCGGCGGTCGTTCCAGAAGCTCAGGAAATCCACCGCCATCGTGCGCGCGACGGGACCGGCAACCAGCAGGTCGCGATCACGGAAGTTGTACTGCTCGTCCCAGTCGTAATAGTCATCCTGGTAGTTGCGGCCACCGGTGATTGCGATGGCGCCGTCGATCAGCAACAGTTTGGTGTGCATGCGCTGGTTGAGCTGACGCCAGCAGCAGGCCGCCGCGATGGCGTACTGCGGATAGGTCACCCGCGCACGCCCGAGCACGGGGTTGTACAGCCTGATATCAAAATTCTGATGCGCGCCAGTCAGTGCGGCGAGGGTTTCCACACTCTGGATCGCCGCCAACTGGTCGAGCAGAAAGCGTACCCGGACGCCACGGCGGGCCGCCGCGAGCAGCTCCTCCAGCACCAGCCGACCCGAGTCGTCGTCCTGGTAGATGTAAGTCTGCAGGTCGATGCTGGTGGTGGCGCTGCGGATCAGATTGATGCGCGCCAGCAGGGCGTCGGTGCCGTGGTCGAGGATCACGGTGTAGTGGCGCGGCTGTTGCGCTGTCGATTCCACAAACGCCTTGCTGGCCAGCTGGCGCAGCGGAGACGCTTGGGCGCAGGCGTCGCGGGCCTCGCAAGTGGATGCCTGGGAGCGGGCGGCCCCCGCCACCGCATGGGCGCGGTCGGCCTGTTCGGGACTCAGCGTCGCGCACGCGGCCATCAGCAGCACCAGCGATGCGCTGGCAAAACGGGCGAACACCGTCGTCCACACCGGTCGTCGGGGCGCCCGGGCAGCGGACCCTGCCCTCACGGCGGCGCTTCCCGCAGTCGCACCTGCATGGTGAAACGGACGCTGTCGGCCAGCACCATCCGCATTCCACCCATGCCATAGTCGCCGCGCGCCACGCTGCCGCTGGCCAGCGCGTCGCAGTCTTCCCCGACCCGCTCACACGTCGCCGGAGCGACCACAAAGGTCTCCGCGCGCGTCACACCGTGCAGGCGCAGCTGGCCCTCCAGCGGACCGCCGTCACGGGTCAGCACGTCGTCGTGAAGGGATGACACGAACTCGATATGCGGATAGTGCCTGGCGTCGAAGAACGTCTCGCCGCGCGCCATCGCGGTGTACCGGGCCGAACCGGCCACTTGCACGGCGGCGGCGGCGAGCTGGATCCGCACCTGGCGCCGGCCGTCAGGCAGCAGCAGCGCGACGCCCTCGTAGCGCGGAAACTGGCCCTGCACGCGCTGGCCCCATCGCGTCCGCAGCTCGAAGCCGAACGCGGTATGCGCCGGATCGAACTTCATGACCCGCACGCCGGGCTGGCGCGCACGGGCAGCGAAGGTGCGGAGAGCTGCGTCGAAGGCGTCGGTGTCCGGTATGCGTGACACGGGCTGCCCGGCCGGGGCCACCATGGGCAGCACCAGCAACACCAGCCACCACCATTGACGGAGCGGACGTACTGCCGTCACGGCCACCAGAAGGCGTCGAGCCGAGCCGAGCCGGGCTCCAGCCGCGTGTCGTCGGGGATGGACAACACCGCGATGCTACCCGGAGCCATTCCGCGGTAATCGCCGGACCGGCCGCTGTAGAGCAGCGCGGCCAGCAGCTCCAGTCCCGGGTTGTGGCCGACCAGCATCAAACGCGCGACATCGGGCTGGGTGTCGGCCAGCGAAATCAGGTCGCCCGGCTCGGCTTCGTAGATCGCGTCGTGGACACGTTGCTCGACGTAACCGATCACCCCCAGCACCGCTTCCAGGGTTTCGCGGGTGCGCCGGGCGGGCGAACACAGCACCCGGTCGGGCACGAGGTTGCGCTCGGCCAGCCAGCGACCGGCCGCCTCGGCCTCCGCGAGACCTTCGGCGGAGAGTGGACGGTCGATGTCGGCCTGGCCGGCGGTGCCGTGTTCGGCGTGCGCATGGCGCAGCAGGATCAGTTCACGCATGGGAATCTCCTGATGAGGCCAGCCATTTCAGCAATGGCTGCCAATCGGACTGGTGATCGCGGACGTTCGCGGAATGGTAGTCGAACAGGCTTTTACCCAACCCGGCAAGCACCACATAGGCTTGACTGTCACGCAGCTGCGCCACCACCGGGTAGGGCCAGTTCCCGAGCAGCTCCAGGGTCTCACGCGACGTGCTGGTCCACGGGCGCAGGCGGTTGGCGACCAGGCCGACCGGCAGCTCGCCACTGCGCACGCGCGCGTGCTGCGCCAACGAGTCCAGGAACGGGACGCTGGCCTCGATGTCCAGCAGCGACGGCTGGATCGGAACCACC
Organism: Lysobacter sp.; assembly: GCA_039930265.1. Taxonomy (GTDB): domain Bacteria; phylum Pseudomonadota; class Gammaproteobacteria; order Xanthomonadales; family Xanthomonadaceae; genus Novilysobacter. The sequence goes on from JBDSPO010000087.1 coordinate 9,102, forward strand.
ACCGCATCCGCCACATCGAGGAAGCTTTCCAGCTCGCGCGCCATGGCGCCGGCCGGCGCGTCGATGATCACCCGCGCGGTGTCGGCAGGCACCCTTCGCTGCCATTTCCACCGGTTGGTGCCATCCACCGGCAGCACCGCACTGTCGAGCCCGGCGCGCCGTTCCGCCCAACGCGTGGAGGAGCCTTGCGGGTCCGCATCCACGAGCACGGTGCGATGCGCCTGCAACGCGGCATTCGCGGCGAGGTGGGTGGCCATCGTGGTCTTGCCTGCACCGCCCTTGGACGTCGCCACCAGCACCGTTTTCATCGCGTCTCCGGGAGTGCAGCCGCCGCCGCAGGTCAGCCTGCAGCGTACAACACCCGGCGCGCGCGGCAAGCCATGCCGGAGATGTAAATCACGTTCAGCGGTAGTACTCGGGCAACTCCCACTCCGCCGGTGGTGTGCCCGGGATGCCGGCGCGTGCCAACAGCTGCGACAGCGCAACCAGCTCGCCCTCACGCGCGACCCGGCCCGCGAGCTCGGCCGGCGACACCGCGACACTTCCCTCCATCAGCAACCGGGTCGACTGATCCTGCCACCACGCCAACTGGCGCAGGCGAGGCAACCATTGCGCGGCCAATGACGGATCCATTCGGGCCAACTGACGCGCCCCCAGTTGTGCATAAAACAACGTGGCGTCATCGGCGGCGATCATCGACAGGACGGCGATGCAATCGCGTTGCAATCCGGGGCTATCGGTCCCTCCCTCAGAGTCGAGGCGGCACAGCCGAAATAGACCCTGCAACGGCGGGGTGGCGAGCGCCGCCCACTGCGCCATGGACAGGATCGCGATGACATCGGCAGGCGTGCTGCTGGCGGCGATCCCGGTCAGCACTGTGGAGACCTGCGCGTCCATGGGGGGCAGGCGTGCACCGCTGCGCGCGTCCAGCAGCAACTGCAGCAGTTGGTTGCTGTGCGGATCAAACCGACGTGCCGATGCGGCCAGCCGGAGCTGCTCGCGCGCCGCGTCCGAATCGCGCGCGAGCATTGCGCCCTGGATGGCCCACAGGTGAACCGCCGCATTGTCGGGGTCGATGCGCAGGAGGCGCGCCAGCGCCGCGCCGCGGTCGCAGTCCAGGGCGTGGCAATCGAACACTTCGACCCAGGCGACCAACGGGTCGGTCAATCCGCCCTGTTGGGCGCGGGCGAACCATGCACGCTCCTGTGGCCCCAATGTCCACGGCTCGGCATCGTCGCCATGGAACCGGGTGGGCTCGATCAACATCGCCCCCAGCAGGCTGCGCACATCGCCCTTGGCGGCCAGATCCTGCGCGCGCGCGGCCATCGCCGCATCGAGACTCCCGCCCCAGGTTTCCAGGGATGCCTGCACGGCCGGATCCCCGCGTAACGCCTGGGCCCGCTCTTGTGCCGGTGACAGTGTCGGCAACCCCTGCAGACACGCCTGCCTGCGTGGCGCGTCGCGCAGCTGTCCGCACATCCGGGCGGCGTCACGATCGACCGGCCGCTCCCGCTCTGCGGCAGACACCACACCAATCGCACCCGCTGCCGCCAGCAGCGTCGCAGCAAGCGTCCCTTGAATCATTCCTTTCCGCAGCATTCCGTTGCTCCCGGTTCTTGATTGGTCAGGCGCAGATCAGCGCCATTGCGGTGGATCAGCCTGCCACGCGCGGTGCACAAGCGCGAGGCTCGCGCGCTCGGCGGGCTGCCAGTCCGGCAGCAGCTCGTCAAAGCGACCGCCGTCGCTCCAGCGATCCGGATGGGTACGCACTGCCGCCGCATACCACTCGACCGCCTCGGCCTTGCGGTCCAGCTGCCACAGCACCAGCGCCAGCGTTGGCGGGATCCAGTCCGCGGTGACGTTGCGCGATTTCAGCAACGTTTCCCACCGCACCAGCGCGCCTTCCGCGTTGCCGAGGCGCAGCAGATCCCAGCCGTAGTTCCACAGCACCGGCCGGTACAGCACCTCGGTCTGGCCGAGATCGCGCAGCACGCGGTCGTATAGCTCTACTCCCAGTTGCGGGCGGCCGCCGGCCATCGCGACGTGGGCCAGCTGGGCGGTCTCGGCCTTGGCGCGTGGATTGCGCGCGATCGCTTTCAACAAAGACTCGGTCAGCGCATCACCTTCGGCCTGGACGGCAACGACCGGTCGCGTGGTCCGCGTGTCGTCGGTGAAATAGAACTCCGAGGTCGGGACCAACCGGCTCTGCGCCGATGCGGTCCCGCCAGCCAACAGCAGGCACGCGGCCAATGCCGCCGCAAACGCCCGGCCGCTGAGCGGCCGTTTAAACATGGACATGCAAATTTCCCCCTGGATTGCCCGGTCATGGTAACGCGACGAGGCCTCGGGACAAAGTCAATGACTGCTAGAATCCGCGCGCTGAGACCCGTCCCGTCCGCATTTCCAAACACGGCGTCGTGCTTGGCCCGCCCTCTTCGATCCGACTCCAGATCCCCGCTGCCACCCCGCGGCCGTCGCCGCGTCGGAGCCACGCATGACCAGCACCGCCCAGCTTTCCTCACCGGCTTCGGCCCACAGCGCCACCCTCGCCGACCCCGATTACGGCCTGGACCACAAGTACAGCCGCGAAGCCGGCCGGATCTATCTGTCGGGGGTGCAGGCCCTGGTGCGGTTGCCGCTGATGCAGCGACTGCGCGACCAGGCCGCGGGGCTCAACACCGCCGGTTTCATCTCCGGCTACCGGGGATCACCGCTGGGCGGCTTCGATCTGGAGCTGTGGCGTGCCAAGCAGCACCTGGCCAAGGCGGGGGTGAAGTTCATCCCCGGGCTCAACGAGGACCTCGGTGCGACCATGGTCTGGGGCACCCAGCAGACCAACCTGTTCGAAGGCGCCAAGGTCGATGGAGTGTTCGGCATGTGGTATGCCAAGGGGCCGGGCGTGGACCGCAGCGGCGACGTGCTCAAGCATGCCAACGCGGCCGGCACCAGCCCGCTGGGCGGCGTGTTGGCGCTGGCTGCCGATGACCACGCGTGCCGCAGCTCGACCCTGCCGCACGGGTCGGAGGGCGAGTTCACCAGCGCGATGATGCCGATCCTCAATCCGGCCGGCGTGCAGGACATTCTCGACATGGGCGCGATCGGCTGGGCGATGTCGCGCTACACCGGCCGTTGGGTCGGCTTCAAGACGATCGCCGAGACGGTGGAGTCCTCCGCCTCGGTCGATGTGAATCCGCTGGCACTGCAAATCGTCACCCCGGACGACTTCGAGATGCCGGTCGGCGGCCTCAACATCCGCTGGCCGGATCCGCCGCTGGACCAGGAAATGCGCCTGCACCGCTACGCGGTCAAGGCCGCGCAGGCGTTCGCGCGGGCCAACGCGATCGACCGCATCGTGATCGACTCGCCCACCCCGCGGCTGGGCATCATCACCACCGGCAAGTCCTACCTGGACGTGCTGACCGCGCTGGAATACCTCGGTCTGGACGAGCGCGCCTGCGAGGATCTGGGCATCCGCGTGTACAAGGTCGGCATGACCTGGCCGCTGGAGCCGGTCGGCCTGAAGCGTTTCGCCGATGGCCTGGCCGACATCGTGGTGGTCGAGGAGAAGCACGCCTTCATCGAGAGCCAGATGAAGGAGGCCATGTACAACTGGGGCGGCGGCGCGCGGCCGTCGATCGTGGGCAAGTACGACGAGGAAGGCCACTGGATCCTGCCCAGCACCGGCGAGCTCACCCCGGCGACCATTGCAGGAGTGATCGGCCGGCGCATCCAGAAGAACATTCCGCTGGATGCAGGCGCCAACGAGCGCATGCGCGACGTCATGCGCTGGATGGCCGAAAAGGAAGCCGAGCTGGCGCTGCCGCGGGCGCAGTTCCCGCGTGTGCCGCACTACTGCGCAGGCTGCCCACACAACACCTCCACCGCGGTGCCGGAAGGCTCGCGCGCGCTGGGCGGCATCGGTTGCCACTACATGGTGACCTGGATGAATCGCAGCACCGACACCTACACCCACATGGGCGGCGAAGGCGTCACCTGGGCCGGGCAGGCGGCGTTCACCGATACCGAGCACGTGTTCCAGAACCTCGGCGACGGCACCTACTTCCACTCCGGCACGCTGGCAATCCGTCAGGCGGTCGCCGCCGGGGTCAACATCACCTACAAGATCCTCTACAACGACGCGGTGGCGATGACCGGCGGCCAGCCGGTGGACGGCCAGCTCAGCGTGCCGCAGATCGCCCACCAGGTCCGCAGCGAGGGTGTCCACGCGATCATCGTGGTGTCCGACGACATCGGCAAGTGGCGCCGGCGCGACCTGTTCCCGGGCGACGTCGAGTTCTTCGACCGCGCCGAGCTGGACGCGGTGCAGAAGCGCCTGCGCGGCGTGAAGGGCACCTCGGTGCTGATCTACGACCAGACCTGCGCGACCGAACTGCGACGTCGTCGCAAGCGCGGCAAGGTGGTCGATCCGGCCAAACGGGTGATGGTCAATTCGCTGGTCTGCGAGGGCTGCGGCGACTGCGGCAAGAAATCCTTCTGCGTCTCAGTGCTCCCCAAGGAGACCGAATTCGGCCGCAAGCGCGAGATCGACCAGTCCAACTGCAACAAGGACTACAGCTGCGTCAGCGGCTTCTGCCCCAGCTTTGTCACCATCGAAGGCGGTGGGCTCCGCAAGAAGTCCGCGAGCAATGCGCGTGACCGCCTGGCGAACCTGCCGATGCCGGTGCTGCCGACGCTGGAGCGGCCGTGGAACATCCTGATCACCGGCGTCGGTGGCACCGGCGTGGTCACCATCGGTGCGCTGCTGGGCATGGCGGGGCATCTGGAGGGCAAGGGTTCCAGCGTGCTCGACCAGACCGGACTGGCGCAGAAGGGTGGCGCGGTCACCACCCACATCCGCATCGCCAACAGCCCGGACGAGATCCACGCAGTGCGCATCGCCGCCGGCGAGGCCGACCTGGTGCTGGGGTGCGACATGGTGGTGGTCAACGACTACTGGGCGCTGTCCAAGGTCCGCGCGGGCCGCAGCCAGGTGGTGCTCAACAGCTACGAGGCGATGCCTGGCAGCTTCACCACCCGTCCGGACATCCAGTTCCCGGCGGCCGACATCATCAGCGCAGTGCAGACCGCACTGGGCGGCGAGAAGCCGTTCGTGGTGGATGCGACCCAGATCGCCACCGCGCTGCTGGGCAACGCGATCGGCAGCAATCTGTTCCTGCTCGGCTACGCGTGGCAGCGCGGGCTGGTGCCGATCTCGCTGGACGCGATCATGCGCGCGGTCGAGCTCAACGGCGCGGCGATCGAGATGAACAAGACCGCCTTCGGCTGGGGCCGGCTGGCGGTGATCGATCCCAATGCGGTAGCCGACGCGGCCGGCCTGGTGCGCAACCAGCCCACCGCAGCGGAGGCAACGCCGCACGACCTGCCGATGCTGGGCGCGGGCGATTGGGAAGGCAGCGAATTCGCCAGCCCATCGGCGCCGCTCGGCGGACGTAACGAGGATGAGCTGCGCCACGTACCGCAGAGTCATCCCGGCGACAAAGTCGCATTTCTGCCGCTGGACGATTCGCGCCTGTCGCGCTCGCTCGACGAGCTGATCAACCGCCGCGTGCAGTTCCTGACCGAGTACCAGGACGCCGG
>JBDSPO010000088.1:0-3112 GCA_039930265.1 Lysobacter sp.
TAGCGGCCACCCGGGACGTTCTCGATGCCGCGCTCGCCCGTTTGCCTCCCGCCGTGTTGGCGCAGGACGACCGGCAGATCCGCGTGCAATGGAGCGAGACGCTTCCCCACCCGGCAACCGGACGCGCCCGCCGTCACGTGTTGCTGCTCAATCAACGCTTGTTGCCGCTGCTGGAAGCCGGGTATGGCAGGGTCGCCGCCGGCGCGGGCGTGCACCCGGGCGACAGCGCGGACGCCGGGACGCCGGGTGCCCCGCCCGGTGAAGGCGGGAGCGCACATGCCGAGGTATTGGCGACCGTGCTGCATGAGCTCGCGCATTTCCATGACCGCCGCGCCGGGCTGTCGACGGATCCGCGTCTGCTGGATCTCGCCGGCTGGCAGGTCAAGGTCAAGCGGCCGCAGGCACGCACCGCGCGCAACCCCTTCGTCGACCGCACGCCTGATCCCTACGAGCTGACCAGCCCGCGCGAGTTTGTCGCGGTCAATCTGGAGTACTTCCTGCTGGATCCGGAGTACGCCTGTCGGCGTCCCGCGCTGCACCGCTATTTCAAGACGCATTTTGCCTGGGCGCCGCCGCAGCCGGTGTGCGCGGAAGGCTTTGCCTACCTGGCATCCGACCCCACGGTGGAGCCGACAGGTTCGACCGCATCGGCGCAGACGATGCCGGCACTGGCGACCCTGGATCCGGCGCGGGTCCAGGCGGTTGAATACCTGCTGGCGGAAGGCAACAGCGAGCCGATGAGCCGCTGGGGCCACAGCATGCTGCGACTGGTCGTGTGCGCGCCCGGTCGTCCCGTTGGACCCGCCTGCCGGCTGGACCTGCAGCACCACCTGGTGCTGTCCTTCCGCGCTTTCGTCGACGACGTGCAGCTCTCCAGCTGGCGGGGGCTTACCGGTTCCTATCCTTCGCGGCTGTTCGTGCTGCCGCTGGAGCAGGTGGTGGACGAGTACACCCGCGACCAGCTGCGCGCGCTGCAGTCGATTCCGCTGCGGTTGGCGCCCGGCGACATCGCGACGCTGCTGGAGCGTGCGGCGCAGTTGCACTGGAGCTATGACGGCCGCTACTACTTTGTCAGCAACAACTGCGCAGTGGAAACCTTCAAGCTGTTGCACGATGGGGTCCCGCGGTTGGCCGCATCACGTCTGGGCGCCATCACGCCAACCGGGCTGCTGCGCAAACTGGAGCGGCAGGGCATCGGTGACCTCAGCGTGCTGGCTGACGCGGACGAGGCGCGTCGGCTGGGCTACCGTTTCGACTCATTGCGCGAGCGCTATCAGGCGATGTATGCCATCGCTCGCAACGAACTCGCGCTGCCGCAGAGCGATGTCGAAGACTGGCTGCAGCTGCCGGCGCTCCAGCGCCGCGGATCGTTCGAGCAGGCCGGGCTACGGGCCACCGCGGCCCTGCTGTTGCTGGAGGAGTCGGCGCGACGCCACCAGGGCGCACTGGCCCAGCAGGAGCTCAAACGGCGCTACCTGGATACGCGCGACGATGCCGACGCGGGCCGGTTCGACGCGGCCCACGCCACGCTGCAGCGGCTCCTCGCCGACAGCGGCTACCTCAGTCGACCGGCCGGACTGCTGAGCGGTCGACCCGGTTACGGACTCCCCCAAGAGGCGGAAATCAGCGTGTTGCAAAGGTCCGCGGACGCCCGCGCGCGGCGGCTGGCGGATCTGGGCGACAGCTTGACCGTGCAAGTGGAGACGCTGCTCGATCCGGCAATACGGACCGAGCTTGCGACGGTGACGGCCAATCTGGAGCAATTGGGCACCCGGATGCGTCGCCTCAATCGCGAAGCGGGCGGGATCGAGTTGCCCTGAGTCGTGGATCGACCGGCGTGGCTCAGTCGGCGCGTCCGGCAAACTCGCCGCTGCTGGTGCTCACCAGCACGCGCTCGCCGGTGGAAATGTACTCGGGCACCATGATTTCCAGGCCCGTGGACAGCCGCGCCGGCTTTGGCCGCTTGGTCGCCGTACCGCCCTTGAGCTCGGGTGGCGTTTCCATGACTTCCATCGCCACGCTGGCCGGCAACTGCAGGCCCACCGGCAGGTCATCGATGATCTGCACGTAGCAGCCCGACAGCTCGTCGACGATGTAGCCCGCATCGTCCCCGACGGTCGCCGCGTCCAGGGTGTACGGGGTGTAGTCCTCGTCATCCAGGAATACAAACGCGTCGCCGTCCTTGTAGGAGTACGTCGCCTGGCGGCGGCTGAGCTCGACTTCCTTCAGCTCATCGTCGCCGCCGAGGCTGAGATCGAACTTGTTGCCTCCGGGCACCGAATACATCGTGAAGCGGAACTTGACGTTGCCGCCACGGCCCTGCGCCGCGCTGCGCTCGATGTCGCGCACCTGGTACACGGTACCGTTGTACTCGACCACGTTGCCTTTCTTTACGTCGTAGGCTTTCATTTGGGTTCTTCTGGTGGTGGAAGCGCTTGAAAAAGGCGCTCGTTGAGGAGCCAGGTGATCGCCGCCCAAGCCGTGCCGCCAAACGCGCAGAGCACCGCGGCGACGCCGATCAACAGTTCAAAACGGGGATTGTTGAAGCCGAACTCCAGCCACATCAGCACGGCCATGAGTGCGAACATGCCGCCGCCCCAGGTCAGCAGGCCGCGGACCACCACGTAACGGCGCATGCCGCGCGCGCGGATGGCTGGCCAGCGGCGTGCCAGTGCGGTCCTGCGGGGACCGATGGGCGTCACTTCGGCGCCAGACGGGTAGCGCCATCCAGCCGGATCGTCTCGCCGTTGAGGTAGGTATTGCCGAGGATGTAGGCGACCAGGTCGGCGAACTCCTCCGGCTGGCCCAGACGCGAGGGGAAGGGAATCGTGGCTGCCAGCGACTGCTGCACGGCCTCGGGCATGCCGTCCACCATCGGTGTCCAGAACACGCCCGGGGCGACTGTCATCACGCGGATGCCGAAGCGGGCCAGCTCACGCGCCATCGGCAGCGTCATACCGACCACGCCGCCCTTGGACGCGGAATAGGCGGCCTGGCCGATCTGGCCCTCGTAGGCGGCGACCGAGGCAGTGTTGACGATCACGCCGCGCTCGCCGTCGGTGCCCGGCTCGTTGTGCTGCATCAGCTCGGCGGCGGCCTTGGCCACGTTGAA
>JBDSPO010000089.1:0-9632 GCA_039930265.1 Lysobacter sp.
CTGGACTTCATCGACTGCCTGAAGCTGTTCCAGGACGATGAGCAGACCGAAGGCATCATCATGGTCGGCGAGATCGGCGGCAGCGCCGAGGAAGAGGCGGCCGAGTTCATCGCCCAGTACGTGACCAAGCCGGTGGTCGGCTTCATCGCCGGCGCCAGCGCTCCGGAAGGCAAGCGCATGGGCCACGCCGGTGCGATCGCCTCCGGTGGGCAGGGCACCGCCGAGGGCAAGTTTGCGGCGATGGAGAAGGCGGGCGTGACGACGGTACGATCGCCCGGCGATCTGGGTGCGGCGATTGCCAAGCGGTTGGCTAAGTAAGCGACGGTCGGCCCGTCACTGCTGCCGCAGCCTGAGGCTGCCGGAATACGGGGCAGTCGGCGGTTGCAGTAAATGAAAAAGGCCACCTTCGGGTGGCCTTTTTCATGCTCAGCTTTCGGCGCCCCACGGCGCTGGCGGCGTGGCCACCGGCCGGGTGAGATCGAACCCGACGCGGAACATACGGTCCTGATCGGTGCGGGCCAGCTCGTAGACGAACGTCTCACCGGGAACGACTTCCATCGCCCACACGTTGGTGTTGGATACGGTCATGCCTTCGCGGGTGAACATGTCCTTGGAGAACTGGTCCACCGGGAACTCCTGGCGCTCGGCACTGCCTGCAGTCGCCGTGTCGCCGCCATACATGGTGACCGGGTCGTCGCGTCCGTCCTCGAGACGGTGATCATGTTTCAGCCGCAGGCCGTTGTCGGTGCGGGTCAGCACCCAGGTACGCGAGTAGTTGTCGCCCACGTTGAACGGGATCCGGATCTCCTGCTCGCTGCATTCGCGGACGTGCATCGTCAGGGTCTGGTCGCGGAACGGGTCGGGGCCTTCGGAGGCCGGTCGGTCGGTCAGCACACGGCCCTCGAACGCCTTGCCGCACAGCGCGGTGATGCCATCGAAGAAGGCCTGCTGCGGATCGGCGGTCACGGTGGAGGGAGCGTCGGCCACCAGTGCTGCCACGGGTGAGGTGTCGGTGGCCGGCGGACTGCAGGCGGCGAGCGCGACGGCGAGCGTCGCGGGAAAAACAATGCGGGAAATATTCATCCCGCCACGCTAGCCGGTTTCGCAGGACGTTGCCATGGCGCCCGCCGCGGCCGCGTTGTTGTGCCGCAGTAAAGCGGCGGAGAGCAGTCAGGCTGTGGCGATCGGCTCGAGCAACCAGTCACGAAGGTCGGCATAGTCCAGCCCCAGCGGTGTTGCCGCAGCGGGCCGTGCCAATGCATCGGCGAGCGCTGGCGGCGGGACCACGTCATGTCCGACCAGCGGCTCCACCACGGTTTCGAACTTGGCCGGATGGGCGGTGGCGACCACAGCCCAGGGACGCTCATCGCCGCGTGCGCGCGAATCCGCCAGAGCATGCAGGCCGACGGCCGTATGCGGGCAGGGCACGACGCCATGGCGCGCCTGCGCGGCTTTGATGGCCTGGCGGATTCCGTCATCGTCGACGCTGCAGGCGGTCATCGACGCGCGGACGGCGGTGTCATCGGCGTGCCACCAGCGCAGGCGCTCGAAATTGCTGGGTGCGCCAACGTCCATCGCGTTGGCGATGGTCGCCTTGCCCGCTTGGGGCAGGTAGTCCGCGCCGGCAAAGTAGCGCGGCAATGCATCGTTGGCATTGCTGGCCAGCACGATCTCACCAATGGGAAGCCCCATGCTGCGCGCGAGCCATGCGGCGAGTGCGTTGCCCAGGTTGCCGGTGGGGATGATGAAGTTGAGCGAAGTGCCTTGCTCGGCCCGGAACTGCAATGCGGCGTGCGCGTAGTACGCCATCTGCGGAAGCAATCGGCCCAGACTGATGCTGTTGGCCGAGCCCAAGGTGAGCGTCTCGCGCAAGGCACTATCCGTCAGGGCCTGTTTGACCAGTCTCTGGCAATCGTCGAATGTTCCATCGACCCGCAGCGCCTGCACGTTGTCGCCGAAGCAGCCAAGACCATGCGCCTGGCGCGGCGAGACCCGGCCATCGGGGTACAGGATGACCACCTGGAAGCCCTCGCGCCGGTGGAATGCTGCGCCGACAGCAGCGCCCGTATCGCCGGAGGTGGCGACCAGGATGGTGGTGTCGGGCGCGTCCGGTGCGCGCAGACGCGACAGCGCCTCGGCCAGGAAACGCGCGCCGATATCCTTGAACGCAGCGGTGGGCCCGTGGAAAAGTTCCAGCAGATAATCGCCGGGGTGGTTGAGTGGCTGCAGCGGGACCGGGAAGTCCAACGCGGCGCGGCACATGGCGGGCAGCTGGCTCTGCAACCGGGAGCCGGCGAAGTAGGGCGCCAGCAACGCGGTGGCGGTTTCCGCAAGGGTTCCGCCGGCGTGGTCCATGCCCGCCTGCGGGATCGCAACCGGTACGTACAGGCCGCCGTCCGGCGCGAGGCCGGCCGCCAGTGCGTCGTCGATACCGACCTCCGGCGCCTGACCTCGGGTGCTGGCAAACCTCATGCGACCAGTTCCGCGCGTGGGCCGTTGATCGGCGACAGGTATACGTCGCTGTCCAGACCGGCGCCGGCAAACGCGGCCTGCATCGCGCGCGCCGCGGCTTGCGCCTGATCGGTGTTGGTGAACCAGCCGAACACGCTGGGTCCGGCGCCGGAGATGCTCGCACCCAGTGCGCCATGGGCAAGCGCGGCGGCCTTGACTTCGGCAAAGCCCGGTACCAGTGATGCCCGGCGGGGCTCCACCAGCACGTCGCGCAGACCCTCGGCGATCAGCTCCACGTCGCCGCGCGCCAGACCGGTCAGGAACAGCGCCAGGTGTTCGCTGTGCTGGACGACCTGCCGCAGCGGATAGGGTGCCGACAGGACCTCGCGGGCGAGCCGGGTCTCCACCACATGGTGCGGATGCACCACCGCGCAAACCAGCGGCGGCGCGGAAAGGGGAATCGCGCGGGTCGGGGTGGCCAGAACCACGCCGCCGAACAGCATCGGCGCGACGTTGTCGCCATGCACGCTGCCACTGGCCACCGACTCACCGAGCAGGGCCAGCGGGTACAGCTGCTCGCGCGTCAGCGGCTGGTCCAGCACCGCATTCGCGGCCACCAGCGCGGCCACGCAGGATGCCGCCGAGCCGCCCAGTCCGGACCCCAGGGCGATGCCCTTGTGCAGGCGGATCTCGAATCCGTGGGCGATGCCGTACTGCTGGCGCAGTTCGATCAGCGCGCGTCCGGCGGTGTTGCGCTCGGCCTCCAGTGGCAGCTGCGACACCCCGGCACTGTCGCCGTCGATGGCGGTGATGGTCACCCGCGGGGAATCAATGCGGCGCACGAACGCGCGGTCGCCCGGTCCGGCGATGCTGTGGCCGAGCAGGTCGAAGCCGACTCCGATGTTGCCGACGCTGGCCGGCGCAAACGCACTCGCTTCCCGCGGCGGCGTCGGGCGTGGTCCACCCGCACGGTCCGCCATCAAATTCTGTGCGGGGCGGTCGGCAGTCGTGTTCACAGGCGCGCACCGAGCGCCCGCGCAACCGCCAGCACATCGCCGAACACACCGGCGGCAGTGACCTCCGGACCGGCGCCCGGTCCCTGCACGACCAACGGGTTGTCGGTGTAGCGCAGGGTATGGAACTGGATCAGGTTGTCGGTCAGGCGGCTGTACAGGCTGGCATGTCCGTCCGGTGGCACCACCAGCGCGACGCTGGCGCGGCCTTCGCGGTCCATCCGGGCAAGGTAGCGCAGCGCACCGCCGGTGCCCTGCGCGTCCTCGAGACGGGTCTGCAGCGGTGCGTCCATTTCCTCCAGACGCGCGAGGAACTCGTCCAGCGCAACATCGCGCAACGCCGGCGGAACCAGGTTTTCGATTTCCACGTCCTCCAGACTGATCAATTGCCCGGCCTCGCGGGCAAGGATGACCAGTTTGCGGGCGACATCGATCCCGGACAGGTCATCGCGCGGGTCCGGCTCGGTGTAACCCAGTTCGCGCGCCTCGCGCACCAGCGCGGAGAACGGTACGCTCCCGTCAAAACGGTTGAACAGCCACGCCAGGGTGCCCGACAACACCCCCTCGAAGCCGGTCAGTTCGTCGCCGGTGTCGAGCTGGTTGCGCAGGGTCATGATCACCGGCAAGCCGGCGCCGACGGTCGCCTCGTAGAGGAAGCGGCCGCCATGCCGGGTGGCGGCGCGGATCGCCCGGTAGCGGGCGAGGTCGCCACTGCCCGCATGCTTGCTGGGCGTGACGATATGGATGCCGGCGGCCAGCCATTGCGGGTAGTGGTCGGCGATGGCATCGCTGCCGCTGCAGTCCACGATCAGCGCGTGCGGCAGGTGGCTGGCGCGCACGTGATGGGCGAAGGCATCAAGATCCAGCGTCTGGCCATGCTCCAGCGATGCCACCGCCAGGTGCGGCGGCAGGTTGCGCGGCGCCAGGGTCATGCGACGGCTGTTGGCGATCGCGCGCAGACGCAGGTCGATGCCGCCGTGGCCATCGCCGGCGAGCCTCGCCAGCGATTCCGACAGCTGGGCCAGCAGGACGCGTCCCACTTTGCCGGGGCCGATCAGCCCGATCGACAGCGTCTGCGGTGACAGCCAGAACGCCGCATGCACCGCACGCAAGCCGCGAACCGCATCCACCGCGTCCAACGCCACGGAGATGTTGCGCTCGCTGGCGCCCTGGGCGATGGCGCGGATGTTGACCCGGGCCTTGGCCAGGCCATCGAACAGGCGCGCGGCGACACCGGGCGAACCCACCATGCCATCGCCGACCGCGGCCAGGATGGCGATCCCGCCGGTGACATCCACGCCGGCGACCAGCCCTTCCTCGATGGCTTCGGCAAAGGCGGTAGCCACCGCTTCACGCGCGGCATCGGCCTGGGCTTCGCGCACCACGCAGCAGATGGAATGCTCGCTGGAGCCCTGCGAGATCATCGTCACCGAGACGCCGGCGGCATGCAGCGCGGCGAACATCCTCTCGGCGGTGCCAGGCACGCCGATCAGGCCGGCGCCGCTGAGCTCCAGCAGCGCCATCCGATCCACCAGACTCAGGCCCTTGACCGGCGAGGCCGCGGGCGACGCATCCTGACTGATGATCGTGCCGGGCGCGGTCGGGTTGAGCGTGTTGCGGATGCGGATGGCCAGCCCGGCCTGCATCGCGGGAGCCATGGTGCGGGGATGCAGCACGCTGGCGCCGAAGTACGAGAGCTCGTTGGCCTCTGCATACGACATCGATGCCAGGCATACCGCGTCCGGGACCAGTCGCGGATCAGCGCTGAGCACGCCGTCCACGTCGGTCCAGATGGTCAATTCGTTGGCAGCGAGCAGGCGGCCGAACGCGGCGGCCGAATAATCGCTGCCGTTGCGGCCCAGGGTGGTGTTCGCACCTTCTGCATCGCGTGCGATGAAGCCGGTGATGACTCGACCACGGGCGCAGTAATCCTGCCCTTGCGACCACGCTGCCATGCGCGCCTGGCTGGCGTCCCAGTCGACGCTGACGCCCAGCTCGCCGGGGTTCGCGACCAGGACATCACGCGCGTCGAGCCGGCCCCATCCCGCGTCCTGTCCACCCATCGCCACCTGCAACAAACGCGATGAGCAGACCTCGCCCAAGCCATGCACTCCGGCAATATCGGCGTCGGTGCGTGCGTCACCCGATGCCATCGCCGTCAGCGTGTCAGCCAGGGCGGCGAACTGCGCGTCCAGCCAGCGATGCAGGCCATGGATCGCGGTCGGATCGAGGACATCGGCCGCCGCCCGATGGCGCTGGCGGAGTTCGACCAGGCCCGGCTTCCAGTCGGCCCCGGTGAGGCTGGCGTCGGCCAGCGCGATCAGACTGTCGGTCACACCGTGCATCGCCGATACCACGACAAACTGCAAGCCGGGCGAGCTCGCATCGAGGCCGTCCAGAAGCGCTGCGACGCGCTGGTAATGCGCGGCATCGGCGAGACTGCTGCCGCCGAACTTGTGCAGGTGCACCGGCTTGAGACGGGGTGCGGGTGGATGCCCCGTGGGAGTGCGCGGCGAGGCAAGGAGGGAGGGCATGGGGATCCTGGGTGGGCTGCTGCGGGAGGGAGGGAGTTGCGTGATCAGTCGCGCATCGGTACGGCGTAGCACCGGACCTGCAGGTGCTCGAGCACCGCCGATGTGGCAGCGCTGGTACCGATGGGCGGGTTGCCGCTTTGGATGTCGGCGGTGAATGCGCCGGCGTCCAGCGCCTGCGATACGGCCAGCTCGACACAGTCCGCCTCGTCGGCCAGGCCAAGCGAATGGCGCAGCAGCAGCGCTGCACTGAGAATGGCCGCATACGGGTTGGCGATGCCGCGACCGGCGATGTCCGGCGCGGAGCCGTGGATGGGTTCGTACAGGCCGGCCTTGCCATCGCCCAGCGAGGCCGATGGCAGCAGGCCCATTGAACCGGCCAGCATCGAGGCCTCGTCGGTGAGGATGTCGCCAAACATGTTCTCGGTGACGATCACGTCGTACTCGCGCGGGCGCGACAGCAGGTGCATGGCCATCGAGTCGACCAGCTGGTGCTCCAGGGTGATGTCGGGAAATTCCTCGGCGACCACACGGGTGGTCACTTCCCGCCACAACCGCGAAGTCTCCAGTACGTTGGCCTTGTCGACCGAGGTCAGGTGACCGCGGCGCTGGCGGGCGAGGCCGGCGGCGCGCCGGACGACGCGCTCGACCTCGCCGACGCTGTATTCGCACAGGTCGCTGGCGCTGTCGGCCGCGCGCTGCTTCTGGCCGAAGTAGATGCCGCCGGTGAGCTCGCGCACCACCACCAGGTCGACGCCGTTGAGCAGGTGCGGCTTGATCGGTGAGGCGCCCAGCGCGGCCGGATGCGGCTTGACCGGGCGCAGGTTGGCGTACAGCCCCAACGCCTTGCGCAGTCCCAGCAGGCCCTGTTCGGGCCGCACGCTGGCCTTGGGATCGGACCACTTCGGGCCGCCGACGGCGCCCAGCAGCACCGCGTCGGCGCGCCGGCAGGCCGCCAGCGTCGCCTCGGGCAAGGCCTCACCGGTGGCGTCGATCGCCGCGCCGCCAATCAGGTGCTGATGGAACTGGAAGTCGTGACCGTAGACAGACGCAACCGCACGCAGCACTTGCACCGCAGCGGCAGTGACTTCCGGGCCGATCCCGTCACCGGGCAGGACAACAATGTCAGCGTGCATGGTTCTGTTCCTCGTAGCGGGCGATGGCGGGTGCTTGCTTGAGCAGGTAGCCGAGCTGGTCGACGCCTTCCAGCAGGCAGGTGCGGGCGAACTCGTCCAGTGGGAATGCAAACCGACGCCCGTCGGGCAGGCGGACCTCGCTGCTGGCGACGTCGATGTGCAGCGTGATACCGGGCTGGGCGAGCAGCTCATCGACGATGGCTTCGGGCAGTACGATCGGCAGCAGACCATTCTTGAGCGCGTTGCTGCGGAAGATGTCCGCGATCTGGGCGCTGATCACCGCCTGCAACCCCAGATCGAGCAGCGCCCACGGCGCATGCTCGCGCGAGGAGCCGCAACCGAAGTTGGGCCCGGCGACCAGGATCCGCGCATCGGCGTTGGCCGGGTTGTTGAACGGGAACCCGGGATCCGGGGAGCCGTCGGCGCGCTGGCGCCAGTCGTGGAACGCGAACCGGCCCAGCCCCTGGCGTTCGGTGGTGGTGAGGACGCGCGCGGGAATGATCTGATCGGTATCGATATTGCGCTCGCGCAGCACGATCGTGCGCGAGCGCACTTCGGTGACGGCGCTCATGACGTGGCCTCCGCGGTGGCGCTGTGTTGTTGGTGGGCGCCCCCGGCAGCGGCATCGTGCGTATCGCGCAGGAACGCCTGCGGGTCGGTGATTTCACCGCGCACCGCGCACACCGCGGCGGTCAGCGGCGAGGCGAGCACGGTGCGCGCGCCCTGACCCTGGCGGCCTTCAAAGTTGCGGTTGCTGGTGGACACCGCCAGCTGACCGGGTGCGACCAGATCGCCGTTCATCGCGATGCACATCGAGCAGCCGGGCTCGCGCCACTCGGCCCCCGCCTCGCGCACGATCACGTCGATGCCCTCAGCTTCGGCGTCGCGCTTGATCTGCACCGATCCGGGCACCACTAGCATGCGCACCCGCGGATGCACCTTGCGCCCGCGCAGGATCCCTGCCGCCTGACGCAGGTCGTCCAGTCGCGAATTGGTGCAACTGCCGATGAACACGACATCGACCGGCTGCCCGGCCAGCGGCTGGCCGCCACTGAAGCCCATGTAGGCCAGCGCCTTGGCGTCATCGTCGGTGCCCGGCGGGGGCAGCGGCATGTCGATGGCGGTCACCTGCCCCGGGTGGGTGCCCCAGGTCACGGTGGGACGGATGTCGCCTGCATCGATCTGGACCTCGCGGTCGAAGCGCGCGCCGTCGTCGCTGCGCAGTTTCCGCCAGCGTGCGACCGCCTGCTCGAACGCGTCTCCCTGCGGCGCACGCGGTTTGCCACGCAGGTACGCGAAGGTCGTCTCGTCGGGGGCGATCAGTCCGGCGCGGGCGCCCGCTTCGATGGACATGTTGCACACCGTCATCCGCTCATCCATCGACAGCGCGCGGATCGCACTCCCCCGGTACTCGATCACATGGCCGGTGCCGCCATTGACGCCGATCACGCCGATCACGTGCAGGATCAGATCCTTCGCGGTCACCCCCGGCGCCAGCGCGCCGTCAATGGTGATGGCCAGGGTGCGCGGCTTGCGCTGCAGCAGGCACTGGGTGGCCAGCACGTGACCCACCTCGCTGGTGCCGATACCGAAGGCCAGCGCCCCGAACGCACCGTGGGTGGCGGTGTGGCTGTCGCCGCAGACCACGGTCATGCCCGGCTGGGTCAGCCCCAGTTCGGGACCGATCACGTGGACGATGCCGCGGTGGTCGCTGTCGAAATCGAACAGCTCCACCCCATGGCGCGCGGCGTTGACCCGCAAGGTCGCCACCTGGTTCTCGGCCTCGGGGGTGGCGTAGGGCAGGCTGCCGTCGGCATTGCGCGGCAGGGTCGGGGTGGAATGGTCCAGCGTGCCCTTGGTCAGGTCGGGGCGCCGCACGGTCAATCCACGCGCGTCCAGCTCGGTGAACGCCTGCGGCGTGGTCACCTCGTGGATCAGGTGCAGGTCGACGTACAGCACGGCGGGTGAGACGTCGCTCTCGGGCGTCACCAGATGCCCTTCCCACAGCTTGTCGAACAGCGTGCGCGGTGCGCCGCTGCCGGCGCGATGGATCCGGTTGGCGATGTCCAGCCACGCCAGCGCGCTGGCTTCCAGAATATCGGTGCTGGTGCCCGAGCCGGTGTGTTCCACACCATCCACAGTGGCGACCACACTGGCCTGGCCTTGTGCGTCATCGCCGGCGGTGACACTGGAGATCTGGAAGCTGTCGATCTCCAACGGAATGTCGGTGGCGCGTGACAGGGCGGCAAACAGCGCGTGCACCGGGCCATCGCCGACCGCCGCTTCCTCCGCGACCGCCCCACAGGGCTTGATCACGCGCACGCTGGCCGTTGGCAGCCAACCGTCGCCCACGCCGGTGGTCGCATGCACCCGGATCAACCGGTAACTGCGCCCGACGGCGGCATCCGCGCCCAGCACCAGCGCCTCCAGATCGGCATCGAATACCTCGCGCTTCTTCTCCGCCAGCGCTTTGAACGCGGCGAACACCTCGTTCAGACGCG
>JBDSPO010000090.1:0-3542 GCA_039930265.1 Lysobacter sp.
TGCGCCGGGCCAGCGAGATCGCGATGCTCAACGCCAACTACGTCGCCAAGCGCCTGGAGCCGCACTACCCGACCCTGTACACCGGCCGCAACGGTCTGGTGGCGCACGAGTGCATCCTGGACCTGCGCCCCTTGGAGAAGCTCACCGGCGTCAGCGCCGAGGACGTCGCCAAGCGCCTGGTCGACTTCGGTTTCCATGCCCCGACCCTGAGTTTCCCGGTCGCCGGCACGCTGATGGTGGAGCCCACCGAAAGCGAGTCGCAGCACGAGCTGGACCGCTTCATCGACGCCATGATCCAGATCCGCGAGGAGATCCGGGCGATCGAGAACGGCTCGCTGGACCGTGCGGACAATCCACTGAAGCACGCGCCGCACACCGCCGCCCAGGTCAGCGCCAGCGAGTGGTCGCATGCCTACCCGCGCGAGCTGGCCGCCTTCCCGCTGCCGGTGCTGAAGCAGAACAAGTACTGGCCGCCGATCGCCCGGGTGGACAACATCTACGGCGACAAGAACGTGTTCTGCGCCTGCCTGCCGATCAACGAGTACGAAGGCGAGATCGAAGCCTTCAGCGAACCGATGGTGTCCTGAGACCGGCGATTCCCACGCCGCCCTCGCTGCATCTGACACAAAAAAGCCCCGCGTGATGCGGGGCTTTTTTTGGTTTGCGAACACGCCTGGCGAACGCGCCTCGCGCGGTATTTCAGCTGCCCGCGTGCGGTGCCAGCAGCGCTTCCAGCACCGCCATGCGTGCGGCCACCCCGTTGCGTACCTGGCGCAGGACCAGCGATTGCGGCCCGTCGGCGACCTCGTCGGTGATCTCCACGCCGCGGTTGATCGGACCGGGGTGCATCACCACCGCATCGCGGTCCGCGCGGCGCAGGCGCGCGGCGGTCAGGCCGAAGTCGCGGTGATAGTCCTCGATCGACGACACCAGGCCCTCTTCCATCCGCTCGCGCTGCAGACGCAACATCATCACCGCGTCGACCCCATCCAACGCGGCGTCCAGATCGTTGCTGACAACGCAACCAGACAGCGTGCCGTCATCGGGCAACAGCGCAGCGGGCGCGCACACCCGCACCTCGCCGGCCCCCAGCGTGCGCAGTGCCTGCAGGTCCGAACGCGCCACCCGTGAGTGCTTCACGTCGCCGACGATCAGGACTTTCAGCCGACTGAAGTCGACCCCCTTGGCCTGGCGCAGGGTCAGCATGTCGAGCAGGCCCTGGGTGGGATGGGCACTGCGGCCGTCGCCGGCATTGATCAGTGCCGTGCCGGGACCGGCTGCGTCAGCGAGCGCGGCAACCGCGCCCTCCTGGTTGTGACGCACCACGAAACCGCGCACTCCCATGGCCTCGATGGTGCGCAGCGTATCGCGCGCGGTCTCGCCCTTGCGGGTGGACGAGGTGGAGACGTCAAAGTTCAGCACGTCCGCCCCCAAACGCTGCGCGGCCAACTGGAAACTCAGGCGGGTCCGGGTGGACGCTTCAAAAAACAGCGTGCAGATGGCCATGCCGGTCAATGCCGAGCGCGTGGCAGCGCCGTCGCCTCCGGAGCCAGACGCGGAATCGGCATGGACCTGTGCTCGCTCCAGCAATGCCACCAACTGTGCGCGCGGCAGATGCTCCAGGCTCAACAGGTGACGAAGCGGCGGCAGGGCGTGGACGGGCACGGTCATTGGGCGGTTCCGGAAGCAGGTGCGGGAGCAGCGGAGGAATCCGGCGTGCTGTCGGTGGCAGCGGTCACCTGGCGGATATCGATCGCATCGTCGGGGGCGCCCATCCAGCGCTCCACGATCACCGCCGCCGCCATCGCGTCCAGCGCGGCGGCATCGCGGCGGCGCTTGCGTCCGTCCGCGCGCTCGCGGGCAAACCGCTGAGCGGCCTCCATCGAGCTGGAGCGCTCATCCACCAGCACCGCTGGCAGCAACGGATAACGCGCCCGCAACTCCCGCGCAAACGCGTGCGCTCGCTCGCGGGCGGGCTGCGTGCCGCCGTCCAGCGTCAGTGGATCGCCGATCACCAAGCCATCGGGTCGCCATTCGCGGACCAATCGATCGATCGCCGCCCAGTCGGGGCCCGTCGCGTGGACGTCGATCACCGCCAGGGGACGGGCCTGATACGCCAGCGGACTGCCGCTGGCGACCCCGATGCGGCGCGAGCCGACATCAAACCCCAGCACCGTGCCATCGCGCCGGATCACCGGAAGCGGCGGGGCAGGCAGCGCGTCCGCCGACGACCCGCTCATGCGCGCCCGGAGTAGGCGGCCAAGTGGGCAAAGTCGACCCCGATGCGTCCGGCAGCCGCTTGCCACCGCGCCTCCAACGGCAGGGTGAACAGCAGCTCCGCATCCGCCGGGGCGGTCAGCCAGTCGTTGTCGGTCAGCTCCTGCTCCAGCTGACCGGCACCCCAGCCGGCGCAGCCCAGGGCCACGATGACATTCTGCGGGCCTTCGCCGTCCGCCATCGCCTCCAGGATGTCGCGCGAGGTCGTGAGCGACAGGCTCCGGGTGATGCCCATGGTCGATTCCCACTTGCGGTCACCGTCATGCAGGACAAAGCCACGTTCGGGATGCACCGGCCCGCCGGCCAGGACCACCTGCGCGCGCATCGCATCGCTGCCCCCCGCGATGCTCATCTGGCCCAGCACTTCGCCCAACGTGTATTCCGACGCACGGTTCACCACGATGCCCATGGCGCCGTCCTCGTCGTGCTGGCAGATAAGCGCGACCGAGCGGGCGAACGCGCTTTCATGCAGTGAGGGCAGCGCGATAAGCACTTGATTGGCGAGCGGCGTGGGGGTGGCGTCCATGCCCCATTCTAGCCCGCGCTAGGATCAACGCTGAGCCAAACGGGCGCATCCGCCCGATTACCGGGACCGGTATGACCGACTACTGCGACAGCGCGCCGGGACACCCGTTCCACGGCCCGTACCACGATCTGGAGTACGGGTTCATCCAGCGCGCGGAATCGGCACTGTTTGAGCGACTGGTGCTGGAGATCAATCAGGCCGGTCTGAGCTGGCTGACCATCCTGCGCAAACGGGCGGACTTCCAGCGCGCGTACGACGGCTTCAACGTCGACCGTGTCGCCGCCTACGCTGACGCTGAGCGCGCAAGACTGCTGGGCGATGCGACGATCATCCGCAACCGTCTGAAGATCGATGCGGCGATCCACAACGCCCAGGTGATCCAGCAGCTGCGCGTGACCCACGGCAGCTTCGCGCAATGGCTGGACCAGCACGTGATCGACCTCGGCCAGCTCCGTGACAAGCCCGCTTGGGTGGCACTGTTCAAGCAGACCTTCCGCTTCACCGGCGGGGAGATCACCGGCGAATTCCTGATGAGTCTGGGCTACCTTCCCGGCGCGCACCGGCCCGATTGTCCGACGTTTGCGCACGCTATCGGGGCGGGCGCGCCGTGGGCCCAACACCCGCCGCCGTGCACCTCCCGTTCCGGATCACCTGCCTAGACTGCGCGCCAAGTTACCCACCCTGGATTTGACCCGATGAAATTGCATCTGCTCCTGCTGCCGATCGCCCTCGCTGCCTG
>JBDSPO010000091.1:0-8486 GCA_039930265.1 Lysobacter sp.
GTAGCCGGGGAAGCCCATCGACAGGATGACGCCCAGCTCGGTGTCCAGGCGGTCCTCGTAGTCCTGACGCGTTTTGCCCTCGGCCAGCGGCGCCTTCTCCAGCCGTGCGTCCAAGCCGTCGTGGGCCTGACTGCGCAGCCAGGACTCGATGGTGTGTTCGTCGGGCACCGGGAACGCGGGCAGGTAGTAGGTGCCCAGCTGCATCTCGACGTTGCAGCGGGTCGCCAGCGCCAGTGCGTTGTCGATCGCGTCGGGCACGTCGGCGAACAGCTCGGCCATCTCCTCGGTCGATTTCAGGTACTGCTCGGGCGTGTATTCCTTCGGTCGCTTGGGGTCGTCCAGGACCCGGCCGGTGGAGATGCAGACCCGGGCCTCGTGGGCGTCGAAGCCGTCGCGATCCAGGAAGCGCACGTCGTTGCTGGCGATCAGCGGCAGCCCGCGCTTGCTCGCGTTGTGGATGGCGAATTCGTTGAACGCCGGTTCGTCCGCGCGCCGGGTGCGGGTCAGCTCCAGATGCAGGCGATCGCCGAAAATGCCATGCCAGTCGGCCAGCCAGGCCTCGGCCAGTTCGGGGCGCTGCGATGTCGCCAGCCGGCCGGCCAGACTCTGGCGCCCGGCCAATGCAAACAGACCCGCGTTGTCCTCGCGCAGCCATTCCGGCCGCAGCGCGACGCTGTCGGTGCGGTGGCCTTCCATCCACATCCGGCTGAGCAGGCGCGACAGGGTCAGATAGCCGGTGTGGTCACGGCAGAGCAGGGTCAGTCGGGAGCTGGCCTCGTTGCCGTCGGCCAGGCCGATATCGGCGCCCAGGATCGGCTTGATGCCGGCGTCTTCGGCCTTGCGGTAGAACTTCACCGCGGCGAACAGGTTGTTGACGTCCGTCAGCGCCACCGCCGGCTGGCCAAGCGCCACGCAGCGTTTTACCAGCTCGTCGACCCGGATGGTGGAGTCGACAAGAGAGAATTCGCTGTGCAGGTGCAGGTGGGTGAAGCGTGCGGACATGCGTGCCGTGGACCGACCGGCTGGGTCAACGCCCAGAGTAGCAGTCCCCGCCACGCCGGCAAGGCCTTGACAATCATCGCCGCCCGGACCCGTCGCACCCGGCGCCACGAGCGGAGGCTCGCGACGCCGGATGACTCAGTTGACCCGGAAGCGCGGTGTCGAATCTTCGGCCAGGTAGCTGGTGCGCCCGGTCCTGCGGCAGTGCTCCTGCCACAGCCATTCGGCCGTACGGGCGTCGTCGAGCTGGTCGCGGGTAAAGCCGAAATGGCGACGGGATTCGCCGCGCAGACCGGCCTCGATCCGGCGCAGGCGGCAGAAGTCCAGATAATCGCGGACCTCCTCCGCCAGCGATGGCCACGCCGTCTCGATTACCACGGCGCCGTCCAGCCAGCCCACCACGGGCAGGCTGTGGGGGATCAGCGAGTCCTTGCCATGCAGGTAGTCCATCGCCGTGGCAGCGGCGATCGCCGCGTGGGCTTCGGTTTCCCACTCGGGGTCGGAGCGCATCAGGTCGATCGCCCCCGCCCGCCGGATACGTTCGCGAATGGACTGCGGAATGCGTCCGTCCGGGGCGTGATCGATCAGCTCGCGGGCAGCGGAGGCGAGCTGGTCGGCATCGACCTGGGGATGCGACGCGCTGAGATGCTCCAGCAGTTGGTTGAATTGGAGCAGGCGTCCCGGGTCCGGCGCGAATTGCCCGATCAGGTGGCGATTGGCGTGCGGTCGCGGCCCCGTCGCGAACAGGCTGCCTGGCAGCGGAGCGGCG
Organism: Lysobacter sp.; assembly: GCA_039930265.1. GTDB lineage: Bacteria > Pseudomonadota > Gammaproteobacteria > Xanthomonadales > Xanthomonadaceae > Novilysobacter. The sequence continues at coordinate 1,769 of JBDSPO010000091.1, forward strand.
CGAAAGAGGGAGGTGTTCATGAGGATGACCTCGGTACGGATCCATGCCTGGACAGGGTGGCTGGCGGATCCAACGGGTGCCAAGCGTCATCCGCGACAGGCCAGAGCTGCGTAGTCGCTGTGCAAATAGTGCTGCGACCAGACACGCTCCACGCAATCAGGTTGCGCCTGAAGGGTCCGGCGGAGGAGTGCCAGAAGTACCCGTCATCATCCGGAACGCCGATCGGAAAGCCTGCTGTGCAAGGCTTTGGGCGGTAACCACGGAATGGATATGAAACCGCAGATGAACGCAATAATCTTGCGCGTTCCGGTCTCGCCTGTTCATCGCGTTCGGGGATTTTCGCGAGTGCGCGCTTGTCTGTACCGGGTTGAATCACGCATTGTTGTGCAGCGCCGCCCGCTCGCGGACCGCTTGCGCGCAGTCCTGTTGTACCACTCCTCTCAGGTGACCCGACCGATGAAATTGCTGCTCTCGACGTTCATGGTTGCCTCGCTGTCCCTGCCGGCCTTCGCACAGGACACCAGTGCGGCGCGCGTTGCCGGTACCGTCCAGGTGCTGGCCTCGGACTTCTTCGAGGGCCGTGCGCCCGGGACGGTGGGTGAGGAGCGCACCGTCGGCTATCTGATCGGCCAGTTCCAGGCGATGGGGCTGGAGCCCGGCGGCAGGGACGGCAGCTGGGTGCAGTCGGCGCCGCTGGTGCATACGCAGTTGGGCGAACCGGTGACCCTCGGTGTCACCGTCGCCGGCAGAGCGCAGGCGTGGCAGCGCGGCGAGCAGGTGTACCTGTCCACGATCCGCCCGCAGGACCGGGCGACTGTCGCCGCGGCGCCGCTCGTCTTCGTCGGTTACGGCGTCAGCGCTCCCGAACGTGATTGGGACGACTACAAGGGCGTCGACCTGAAGGGCAAGGTGGCGGTGTTCCTGGTCAACGATCCCGACTTCGCCGCAGACGCGGGAGAGGCCGTCGCCGGTACCTTCGGTGGCCTCACGATGACCTACTACGGTCGCTGGACCTACAAGTTCGAGGAGGCCGCGCGCCGCGGGGCGGTCGGCGCGCTGATCGTGCATGACACGGATGCCGCGGGTTACGGCTGGAATGTCGTGGCCAGTCCGCAGGGCGAGAATTTCGACATCGTGCGTGCGCCGGGGCAGGTGACCAGCCTGGCGGTGCAGGGCTGGATCACCGGCGACACCGCGACCCGGCTGTTTGCCGACGCCGGTCAGGACCTGACGGCACTGCGCCGCAACGCGCGCCGGGCGGATTTCCGTCCGCTGGAGCTGAAGGACGTGAGCTTTTCGGCCGACATCCCGGTCACCCACGAAGTGGTCCAGAGCCACAACGTGCTGGCAAAGATCACCGGCAGCCAGCGCCCCGATGAGGTCGTTTTCTACGGTGCGCACTGGGACGCATACGGTAAGGGGCCGGCGGACGCCAACGGCAAGGTGTTCCGATCCGGCGCCAATGATGATGCGCTCGGCGTCGCCGGGTTGATGGAGATCGCGCGCCGGTTCAAGGCCCAGCCCGCACCGCAGCGCAGCATCGTGTTTGGCCTGTGGACGGCCGAGGAGCGTGGCCTGCTGGGATCGGCGGCCTACACGGCCGATCCGGTGTACCCGGTGGAGAAGACTGTCGCCAACCTGACCCTCGACATCCTGCAGACGGGCGGCAAGGCCCGCGACGTGATCCTGGTCGGCGCGGGGCAGAGCGGTCTGGAAGACGATCTGGCCAACCACGCCAAGGCACAGGGCCGCGTCGTGACGCCGGAGAGCATGCCCGAGCGCGGCCTGTTCTACCGCGCCGATCATTTTTCCTTCGCGCGGCAAGGGGTCCCGGTGCTGCTGATGATGGGTATCGCCGGCGCGTCGGATCTGGTCGATGGCGGTGTCGCGGCGGGACAGGCGTGGGTCGACGACTACACCGGTCGCTGCTATCACCAGCCCTGCGATGCCTTCGGGCCGGAGTGGAACCTCGAGGGCGCCATGCAGGACGTCGACCTGATGTTCGATATCGGCCGTGATCTTGCCAACTCGTCCCGCTGGCCGCAGTGGCGGGACGGGTCGGAGTTCAAGGCGTTGCGCGACCGGAGTGCGGCAGCGCGTCGCTGATTCCGTCGGGTGCGTCCCGCAGCAGCACCTCGCGCACCGGGGCGAAGCTGCGGCGGTGCTGCGGGCACGCCCCGTGCTCACGCAGCGCACTCAGATGCGCCGGCGTGCCGTAGCCCTTGTGGGCATCGAAACCGTACTGCGGCCACTGCTCGTGCATGCCCAGCATGAGGCGGTCGCGGGTCACCTTGGCCAGGATCGAGGCAGCCATGATCGTGCGGTCGCGGCGGTCGCCACCGATCCAGGCCTCGGCGTGGCAGGGCAGCCCGCGCGGAATCGCGTTGCCGTCGATGCGGGCCATGGCGGCGACATGGGCGACGGCCTGCACCGCGCGGCGCATCCCGAGCAGGGTCGCCTGGTAGATGTTGATGCGGTCGATTTCCTCGACCTCCACGGCCACCACCTGCCAGGCCAGGGCTCGCTCCACGATGCGCTCGTACAGCGCCTCCCGACGCCCCGAACACAGCTGTTTGGAGTCGTCCAGCCCGTTCACCGGCGTGCGCCCGGGCGCGAACACCACCGCGGCCACGACGACCGGCCCGGCCAGTGGGCCGCGACCGGCCTCGTCGACGCCCGCAATCGGTCCACCCGGGACGACCGGCGCCAGATCGAGCGTGAGTTGGTCGTCGGAGCGGCCCATCGACTCAGGATACGAGTTCGACGACCGCCTGGGCGGCCTGCGCGGAGGCGTCGCGCCGCAGCGTCTCATGCAGCGCCAGGAACCTTGGCGCCAGTGCGTCCCCCCCCGTGCCCCGCAGCCACGCCAGACAGGCGTCGGCGAGGGCGACCGGATGGCAGTCGTCCTGCATGAGTTCGGGCACCAGCGCCTCGCCGGCGAGCACGTTCGGCAGCGCATAGTGGTCGACTTTGAGCATGCCCAGTCCCTTCACCAACCGGTAGGTCAGCGCCGACACCCGGTACGCCACCACCATCGGTCGTTTGGCCAGCATCGCCTCCAGCGTTGCGGTGCCGGAGGCCAGCAGAATCACATCGCTGGCGACCATGGCGGTGCGCGACTGCCCGTCGATCACCTGCAGCGATCGCGCCAGGGCCGGGGCGTCGGGGTGCGCCGCCAGCAAGGTTTCGAAGGTGGCGCGTGCCTGCGCGCCGGCCATCGGCGCGACCACCAGCAGGCGCGGCTCCGCCGCCAGCACGCGGGCGGCGGCCCCGATGAAGTCCGCTCCCAGGCGCTGGATCTCGCCGACCCGCGAGCCGGGCAGCAAGGCGAGGACCGGGCGCTCGCGATCCAGTCCCAACGCCGTGCGCGCCGCATAGCGGTCGGGTTGCAACGGCATCGCGTCGGCCAGCGGGTGGCCGACAAAGCGCGCGTCCACGTCGTGCTTCGCATAGATCGCCGGCTCCATCGGAAACAGGCACAGCACCAGATCGGCGCTCTGGCCGATCTTCGCCGCACGCTTCTCCCGCCAGGCCCAGACCGACGGGCTGACGTAGTGCACCGTGCGCACGCCGCGCTGCTTCAGCCATTGCTCCACGCCGAGATTGAAGTCAGGGGCGTCGATGCCGATGAACACGTCCGGCCGCCAATCCAGTACCCGCTGGCGCAGCTCGCGGCGCAGGCGCAACAGGCGCGGCAGGTGGCGCAGGACTTCCGACAGCCCCATCACCGCCAACTCGGAGGCATCGAACCACGTCGCCATGCCAGCCTCGCGCATCGCCGGGCCGCCGACGCCGACGAACTCCGCGCCGGGCCAGCGCAGCCGCAGCTGTTCGATCAGGCTGGCGCCGAGCAGGTCGCCGGAGGCTTCGCCTGCCACCAGCGCGACCCGTCTTGGTCGGGTCGGAACGGCGTCGTGGGAGAGCGCCGCGACGGCGCCGGTGTTGCTCACCGCAGCAGGGGCCGGTCGCCGCTGTCGATGAAGTCCAGCAGCGTGCGCACATCGTCGCTGTCGTCGGCCAGTTCGGCCAGCCGTGCCTGGGCGTCCTCCAGCGAGTTGCCGGCCACGTACAGCGCCCGGTAGGCACGCTTGATCATCGCGATGCGTTCGGCGTCAAAGCCGCGTCGTTTGAGGCCTTCATTGTTGATCCCGCGCGGGCGGCTGTAGCCTTCCTGGGCGACCATCACGAATGGCGGCACGTCGCCGTTGACGAACGCACCCATACCGATGAAGGCGTGCGAGCCGATCCGGCAGAACTGGTGGACGCCGGCGAACCCGCTCAGGATCACGTGGTCGCCAATCACCACGTGGCCGGCCAGGGTGGCATTGTTGGACAGCACGCAGTCATTGCCGATGACGCAATCGTGGGCGATGTGGGTGTAGGCCAGCAGCCAGTTGTCATCGCCGATGCGGGTGGTGCCGCCACCGCCCGCGGTGCCGCGGTTGACGGTGACGAACTCGCGCACCGTGTTGCGCGCGCCGATCACCAACTCCACCCGCTCGCCGCGAAACTTCTTGTCCTGCGGCTCGCCGCCGATCGCGGCGTGGCCGAGGAAGCGGTTGTCAGGCCCGATCCGCGCCGGTCCCTGGATCGAGCAGTGCGGCCCGATCTCGGTATTGGCACCGATTTCGACGTCCGCGCCGACGTAGCTGAAGGGACCCACCCGCACACCTTCCGCCAGTCGGGCACCGGGCTCGACGATGGCGCTGGGGTGGATGGCCGCGGGGCTCATGCCTTGTTGACGACCTCGGCACACAGGATGTCCGCGCACGCGGCCTGTTCGCCGTCGACGCGGGCGATGCCCTGATACAGCGCCATGTTGCGGATGGTCCGCTTGAGGATGACTTCCAGCTCGAGGCGATCGCCGGGAACCACCATGCGCGAGAACCGCGCGCCGTCGATCTTGACCAGGTAGAACAGCTTGTTCTCGAACGTGCCGCCCAGTGACAGCTGGGTCAGCAGGCCACCGGCCTGGGCCAGCGCCTCGATCACCAGCACGCCCGGCATCACCGGCTGCCCGGGGAAGTGGCCGTTGAAGAAGGGCTCGTTGTTGGTGACGTTCTTGTACGCCAGGATGCGCTTGTTCGGCTCCAGCTCCGTCACCCGGTCGACCAGCAGGAAGGGGTAGCGGTGCGGCAGCAGCGCCTGGATACCCGGAACATCGATCGGGAGCTTGAGTGCATCGGTCATCGCGGTGTCGTCCTTACTGTTCTTGGTCGCGCAACTGGCGCGCCATCTTGTCGAGCTGGCGGAACCGTGCGGCATTCTTGCGCCAGCTGCGATTGTCCATCAGTCCGGTGCCGGAGGAATATTCGCCGGGTTCGCGGATCGAACGGGTCACCAGGCTCATGGCGGTGACCACCACGCGGTCGCAGATTTCCAGATGCCCGGCGATCCCCGCGCCACCGGCAATCATGCAGTAACGCCCGATCTTTGCACTGCCGGCGATGGCGACGGTACCTGCCATCGCGGTGTGCGCGCCGATGTGGACGTTGTGGCCGACCTGGATGAGGTTGTCGAGCCGCACGTCCTCTTCCAGCACGGTGTCCTCGATGGCTCCGCGATCGATGCAGGTGTTGGCGCCGATTTCGCAGTCGTCGCCAATCGTCACCCCGCCCAGCTGCGGGACCTTGATCCAGCGGCCGCCATCCATTGCCAGACCGAAGCCATCGGCGCCCAGCACGGCGCCGGGATGGATCCGCACCCGCTTGCCCAGCCGGACCCGGGTCACCAGGGTGACGCGTGCGACCAGTTCACTGCCTGCCCCGACCACGCAGTCGTCGCCGATTACGCAACCGGGCCCGATGAAGGCGCCGGACTCGACCCGGGTGCCCGCGCCGATGCTGGTGAACGCGCCGACATGGGCGCCCGGATCCACCACCGCGTCGGCATGGACGTCCGCCATTGGATGGATGCCCGGCTCGCGGGCCGGGGCACGGTCGAACAGCGCTGCCAGTTTGGCGAACGCGGTGTAGGGATCAGCCGCGACCAGCGCGGTGCCGGGGTAGCCTTCGGCATCGGCGGCGCGCATGACCACCGCGCCTGCCGTCGTCGCCGCCAACTGGCTGCGGTAGCGCGGGTTGGCCAGGAAGGCGAGCTGGTCGGGCCGGGCATGGGCCAGGGTGCCGACGCCGTGGATGCGCAGCGCGCCGTCGCCGCGCAGGCCCAGCGCAAAGCGCTCGGCCAACTCGGCAACGGTAGGGGCAGGGAGCGTCATGGCGGCGGTCCCGCCGTCAGAACGAGCCGCCGAACGTGAACTGCAGACGCTCGATCTGGTCGCCGTCCTGCTTCTTGATCGGCATCGCGTAGCTGATCGTGATCGGGCCCATCGGCGAGCGCCACATCAGCGCAAGACCGGTGGAGGCGCGCAGTTCACCGGCATCGAAATCGTCGACGTTGGCGAATACGTTGCCGAAGTCCACGAACGCGGAGGCGCGGGCGGCGGAGCTGTCGATCAGGGTCGGGAAGATCATTTCCACCGAGCCGACCGTCTTGACCGCGCCACCGATGGGCTGCTGGTAGCTGCTGTACAGCGCAGCTTCGCGCGGACCCAGGGTGTTGTCCTTGAACCCTCGCACCGAGCGGGTACCACCGGCGTAGAAGTTCTCGAAGAACGGCAGGCCGTCGGCGGTGACCGTCTTCACGTAGTCCGGTGAGTTGGTCAGACACGGCTCGGTCGGCGGCGCGCCCGGCTGGAAGATCGGCGGGGTAGCCGGAT
>JBDSPO010000092.1:0-8006 GCA_039930265.1 Lysobacter sp.
CCTGCAAGTCACGTCGGCTCTGGAACCGCCGCGATGCTGGAACGGCGGGTGCGGATGCCCTTGGGTGTGAAATAAAGGAGGAGGCACCGGCCTCATCGGTGCCGGGGGACATTCACACCCAAGGGTATCCGCTCCCGGCACCCCGTCCACCTCCAAACTCAGCGGGCGCTGAGCTCGTGTACCGCGTCGACCATCACCCCGACGTGGTCGGGATTCATGTCCGGCGACATGCCATGGCCGAGGTTGAACACGTGGCCCTCGCGCGAGCCGCCGTTGCCGTCGCGGTAGCTGTCCAGCGCATGCCCGACGTGGCGGCGGATGGCGTCCGGATCGGCATACAGGGTGACCGGATCCAGGTTCCCCTGGATGGCCACCTTGCCACCGGTGCGGCGAACCGCGTCGCCCAGATCGATGGTCCAGTCCACGCCCACGCCCTCGGCACCGGTGGCGGCCAAATCGCTGACGTAGGCGCCGTTGCCCTTGCCGAACAGGATCAGCGGCGTGCGATCGGCGCCCTGGCCGCGCTCCAGTTCCGCGGCGATACGCTGCATGTAGCGCAGCGAGAACTCGCGGTACATCGACGGCGACAGCACCCCACCCCAGGTATCAAACAGCTGCAGCGCCTGCGCGCCGGCCGCGCGCTGCGCGGACAGGTAGGCGATCACCGCAGTGGTGGTGACGTCCAGCAACTGGTGCATGGCCGCCGGATCGTTCATCGCCAGTGACTTGACCCGGGCGAAATCCTTGCTCCCGCTGCCTTCCACCATGTAGCACGCAAGCGTCCACGGGCTGCCGGAGAAACCGATCAGCGGCACCTTGTTGTCCAGTTCGCGACGGATGGTGCGGATCGCCTCCATCACGTAGCCCAGATCATTTTCCATGTCCGGCACGCCCAGCTTGGCGATGTCGGCGGCGGTGCGCACGGGGCGCTCGAACTTCGGGCCTTCGCCCTCGACAAAGTGCAGACCCAGACCCATGGCATCGGGAATGGTGAGGATGTCGGAGAACAGGATCGCGGCGTCCAGCGGGAAGCGGCGCAGCGGCTGCAAGGTCACTTCGCAGGCCAGATCCGGATTGGTGGCCAGACCCATGAAGCTGCCGGCCTGCGCGCGGGTGGCGCGGTACTCGGGCAGGTAGCGGCCGGCCTGACGCATCAGCCAGACCGGCGTGTGGTCAACGGGCTCGCGACGCAGGGCGCGCAGGAAACGGTCGTTGTGGGGTTGCGTGGACAAGGCGGTGGTTCCTCGAAATATCGGCGCCAGGCACTGGCGACACGGGGGATGGATAAACGGTGGTCAGCGGGGCTGCTCACGTCGCGCCGCGGCGGCGGGTCAGCGAGGCGCGCGGGCTCCCTCGCTGAACATCGCCTGGAAGCCGCGCTTCAGCTGCTGGTCGCGCGCGCTTTCCAGCGCGGCCACCGCACTGTCATGGTCCAGGAACTGTTCCCGGCGCACCTGGCTGCGACCGCCAATGAGGCCGGATTCGCGAACCAGCATCCAGCCTCCCAGCAGGTCGGGCTGCAGCATCAGCTGGACGAAGCGGGGCGCCTCGGCGGCATCGGGTCGTTGTTGCAGGAGCAGGCGCATTCATCAATTGTACGGACTTGCCGCGACGGCGGCCGAATGGCCGCAGCCCAGCGTCGGCGCAGCCTCAGACGCCGGTCAGGACCTCCAGCACCGCGGCCTCGTCCACGCCGGGCACCACGCGCGCGTTGCCGGCGCCGTCGCCCAGGATGAAACGGATGCCGCCGGCATCGGCCTTCTTGTCCAGCCGCATCCGTGCCACCAGAGCCTGCGGATCGAGCCCGGAAGGAAGGGTGGTCGGCAGGCCCAGCCGCTGCAGCAGGCGCTGCAGCCGCCCGCCGCTGCTGGCTGGCGCCATCCCCAGCGCCGCCGACAGGCGCATCGCCAGCACCATGCCTACCGCGACCGCCTCGCCGTGGTTGAGGCCGTCCCCGACCGTGCCGGCATAGCCTTGTTCGACCTCGATGGCGTGGCCGAAGGTATGGCCGAAGTTGAGCAACGCACGGTCGCCGCGCTCCAGCGGATCGCGTGCGACCACCGCGGCCTTGAACGTGCAGCAGCGCGCGATCGCTTCAGCCAGCGCCGCCGGGTCGCGCGCCAGCAGCGCGTCGGCGTGTGCTTCCAGCCAGTCCAGAAAGCCTGCGTCACCGGCATCCAGCGACACCGCGATGGCACCGTACTTGACCACTTCGGCCAGCCCGGCACGCAGCTCGCGATCGGGCAGGGTGTGCAGCGCGGCGGTATCGGCGATCACCGCGCGGGGCGGATGGAACGCGCCGGCGAGGTTTTTGCCCGCGGGCAGGTCGACCGCGGTCTTGCCGCCGACCGAGGAGTCCACCATCGCCAGCAGCGTGGTCGGCAGCTGGATCACGTCGATGCCGCGCATCCAGCACGCGGCGGCAAAGCCGGCCAGATCGCCGACCACGCCGCCACCGAGCGCGACCACGGAGGCGTCGCGGGTGGCACCCAGCGCGGCCAGCGCGTCCAGCACCTCGGCAAAACGGGCCACCGTCTTTTCCTGCTCGCCGGCGGGAATCACCAGCTGGGTGATCACCGCGCCGGGCGTGGCCGCCTGCAGTGCCGCCTGGACACGGTTGGCGTAGAGCGGGGCGACGTTGGCATCGCTCACGATCAACACGTGCCGCCCGCGCAGGGTCGCCGCCAGCCGCGGGCCATCGTCGAGCAGTCCGTCGCCAATGGCGATCATGTACGGCTGCGCGCCGCCCACCGCGACCTCGCGGACAGTGCTCATGCGCGCATTCCCTCACGAAATCGCGCTGGCAGCGCGGCGAAGATCCGGGCGACAACGTCCGCCGGTTCCAACAGGTCGGTATCGATGCGCAGATCGGCCACGGCCGCGTACAGCGGCGCTCGCTCCGCAGCCAGCGCATCGAGTACCGCGGTGGGGTCGGCGGTCTGCAGCAGGGGTCGGGCCGTGTCACCCGCGACGCGCGCCAGCTGGGTCGCCGGACTGGCATGCAGGTGGACCACCCAGCCGCGTGTTCCCATCAAATCGCGCGTCCCGGCATCCAGCACCGCGCCGCCGCCAGTGGCCAGCACGATGCCCTCGCGCGGCAGCCAGCGGGCAAGCAGCTCGCGTTCGCGGATACGGAAACCCGCTTCGCCGTCGCGCTGGAACAGTGTGGCGATGCTGCACCCCGCCTCGCGGACGATCTCCACGTCGGCATCGACCAGCGGCCAGTCGCAACGCGTGGCAAGCGCGCGCCCGACGTGCGATTTTCCTGCGCCCATCGGACCGACCAGGATGATGTTGGTAATGGCATGGGCTACAGAGGTCATGCGGTGGATTGTAGGCCCACGCCGGCGGCGCAGGCCGGCACGGTTGCACCTCTTTCACAAGCCGCTGGCTAGGGTGGACGCTTCCGGTCGCATCACGCCAAACCGGTCAACAGGAGACACCACCATGTCCGTCGCAAAAGTCATCGAGCTCAACGCCGCCTCCAACAAGAGCATGGAAGACGCGGTCCAGACCGGCCTGAAGAAAGCCGCCGAGTCGGTCAAGAACATCAAGGGTGCCTGGGTGAACGAGATCAAGGTGGTCACCGACGAAGCCGGCACCATCACCGAGTGGCGCGTCAACATGAAGGTCAACTTCATCGTCCAGTAAGCGCTGACGCGCGCGGATCGGGAGCGGATGCGGTGACAGCCGCATCCGGCCCACAATAGGGGCATGACCAGTCCCGAATTGCTGTCTGAAGCGCACGCCACGTTCACCGCTTTGTTAGAGCGGGCCCGGCAGGCAGGCGAACCCGATCCCACTGCGATGAGTGTGGCCACTGCCACCCTGGGCGCGCGACCGTCGACCCGGATGGTGTTGCTCAAAGCGCATGACGAGCGCGGTTTCGTGTTCTACACCCATCTGGATGGGCGCAAAGGCCGTGAGCTGCAGGACAATCCGCACGCGGCTTTGCTGTTCCACTGGCCGCGCGTGGACGAAGGCGTGCAGGTGCGGGTGGAAGGTGGGGTGGCGATCGTGTCCGACGAGGAGGCCGATGCGTATTTTGCGTCGCGCCCGCGCGGCAGCCAGATCGGCGCCTGGGCGTCACGGCAGTCCGAGACGCTGGATGATCCGGCGGATTTCCACGCCCGGGTGAGCCAGGTCGAGCAGGAATTTGCCGGCCGCGATGTGCCGCGCCCGCCACGCTGGACTGGCCTGCGGGTCAGGCCGGTGGCGATGGAGTTCTGGTACGGCGGGCATTACCGCCTGCACGAGCGCTGTGTGTACGAATGCGATGCGGCGGGGCACTGGGGCAAGCGGATGCTGTATCCGTAGACGCTCCCGGCGGAGCCCGGCGCGAGCCGGTCGCTGAATCGCTCAGGCGTGACGGGCGGCCCAGCCCTGGATGATCGCTTCCAGCGCGTCGATGCCGTCGGTCAGCGCGGCCGGCCCGGGCTGCAGGATCAGCGGTGATTTGACCTCGTGCAACTCGTTGTCGCGCACCGCGGGCACCGCGGCCCAGCCCTCGCGCGCCGCAACATGCGCCGGGCGGAATTTCTTGCCGCACCAGCTGCCGATGATGATGTCGGGCTGGCGACGGACGACCTCAAGCGGATCGGCGAGGATGCGGTCCCGGCCCAGCGACATCACCGCGCGCTCGGGAAAGATGTCGTCGCCACCGGCGATCCCGACCAGCTCGGACACCCAGCGGATGGCGGAGATCTGCGGGGTGTCCCATTCCTCGAAATAGACCCGGGGCCGCCGCGGCAGGGTCGCGGCGCGGCTGCGAATCGCGTCCAGCCGTGCCTCCAGCCCGGCGGCCAGCTGCGCGGCCCGATCGCCGGCACCGACCAGCGCGCCGAGCCGGCGGATGTAGTCGAGGATTCCGGCCACGTCGCGGTGGTTGCTGATCCAGACCTCGACCCCGGCGCGGATCAGCTCGGCGGCGATGTCGGCCTGCATGTCCGAGAAGCCGATCACCATGTCCGGCTGCAGGGCCAGGATCTGGTCGATCTTCGCGCTGGTGAAGGCACTGACCTTGGGCTTCTCGCGCCGCGCAACCGGCGGGCGCACGGTGAAGCCGCTGATCCCGACGATCCGGTCCTGCTCACCGAGCAGATACAGCGTCTCGGTGGGCTCCTCGGTCATGCACACGATGCGCTGCGGTCCCATGCTCATTGGCCCGTCAGTCCGGCTGGAGGTCGCGGCTGAACCGCATGGTCGTGCGGGCGCCGTCTTCCAGGGTGATGTCGATCTCGAACTGCAGCGTGTCGGGCAACTTGACCGCCACGGTGCCGACGTAGTCGAGCAGTTCGCCGCTGCGCAGCTCGCGCAACGCGATCGTGGAACGACCGCCGCGCAGGTCGCTGGCGGTGGCGACGATGCGCGCCGGTACCGAGACCTCCGCGCCCTCGTCGCCGCGGCGCAGGCCCACCAGCAGCATCAACTGGTCATCGGCACGGCGGATGCCGTACTTGTCGGCCACCAGACTGCCCAGCTGGGAGGTCGGCAGCACCGTGGCACGTGCGGTGACATCGCCGATACGGGCGATGTTGTCCTGCGAGTCGGCGATGACCGCCGCTGGCGCCGGCGCGGCAGGTTGGCCGCCGCAGCCGATCAGCAGCCCGGTGCCGAGAGCGATGGCCAACAGGGCGCGCGACATCATCGGGCTGGCGGGGAACGCGTGGGAGTCATTCATCGTTGGCGGCCGACAGTTCACGGCCGCGAACGGTCGCGGCGGCAATCGCGCGGTCCACCAGTTCGCGCAGGCCACCGTGTTCGAAGGTTTCCACTGCCGCGTGGGTCGTGCCACCCGGCGAGGTGACGTTGCGGCGCAACTGCTCGGCCGGCTCGTCGCGCTCGGTCAGCATGCGGGCGGCGCCCAGCAGGGTCTGGTTGGCCAGCAACCGGGCTGTCTCCGGGGACAGGCCCTGACGGATACCCGCCGCCTGCAGCGCCTCGGAGAACAGGAACACGTACGCCGGGCCGCTGCCCGATACCGCGGTCACCGCGTCCATCTGCGCTTCCTCCTCGATCCACGCGGTGGGGCCGACCGCGTCCAGCAGGCGTTGGGCCTGCTCGCGCTGGGTCGCGTCGACGCGATCATTGGCGAACAGACCGGTCATGCCCGCGCCAATGAGCGCCGGGGTGTTGGGCATCGCCCGGATCACCGCTGCATCGCCGCCCAGCCAGTCCGACAGCTGCGCACTGGACAGGCCGGCCGCGATGGACACGGCCAACGGCCGGGACGCCCGCGCGATGTCGATCACCTCGGCGCAGACCTTGCGCATTACTTGAGGCTTCACGGCCAGGACCCAGACGCTGGCCTGATCAACGGCCTCCGTGGCAGTGGCAAAAGTCTGCACCCCGAAGTCCGCCGCCAGCGCCTCGCGCACGGCCGCCACCGGCTCGGCGACCCGCACGTGCGCCGGATTCGCGCCCCGGGCGATCATGCCGCCGATCAGGCTGCGGGCCATATTGCCGCCGCCGATGAAGGCGACGACGGACGCGGAATGGGGGGATGGAGAGTCGAAGGGGTCGCTCATGGCATCGGCCTGCGGTTGCGGTGGGTACCCGGCACCGGCCCGGATGGACCCGCGGCGGGCCCACCAGTGTAAGGAGTCCACGGCGACGGGTGGCTGCGCAGGCGGATTCCGACGGTTATGCAGGCTGTGATGGGGGACTGGGTTGACAGTGCCGGTCCGGCGCTATACTCCGGGCAGGGGCTATCTGTCACACCTGTACTGCACGCTGGGATCGGCCGCGGCGGGCAGCGGGTGGCGGCTACGCCGACAATCACGGGGCAGGGGAACACGCATGGATATCGCCGAGCTGCTGGCGTTTTCAGTCAAGAACAAAGCATCCGATCTCCATCTGTCGGCCGGCATGCCGCCGATGATCCGCGTCGACGGCGATGTCCGCCGGATCAATATCCCGGCACTGGACCACAAGGTCGTCCACGCGCTGGTCTACGACATCATGTCGGACAAGCAGCGGCGCGATTTCGAGGAGTTCCTGGAGACCGATTTCTCGTTCGAGATCCCCGGCCTGGCGCGCTTCCGTGTCAACGCGTTCAACCAGAACCGCGGCGCCGGTGCGGTGTTCCGCACCATTCCCTCCGAGGTCCTCACCCTGGAGGATCTGGCCACCCCGCGGATCTTCAAGGACCTGATCGACCAGCCGCAGGGCCTGATCCTGGTGACGGGTCCGACCGGCTCGGGCAAGTCGACCACGCTGGCGGCGATGATCGACCACATCAACAAGAACGAATACGGTCACATCCTCAGTGTCGAGGATCCGATCGAGTTCGTGCACACCTCGCAGAAGTGCCTGATCAACCAGCGTGAGGTGCACCGCGACACCCACGGCTTCAACGAGGCGCTGCGCTCGGCCTTGCGCGAAGACCCCGACATCATCCTGGTTGGCGAGTTGCGCGACCTGGAAACGATTCGTCTTGCGCTGACCGCCGCGGAAACCGGACACCTGGTATTCGCCACCCTGCACACGAGCTCGGCGGCCAAGACCATCGACCGCATCATCGACGTGTTCCCGGCCGGCGAAAAGCCGATGGTCCGCTCGATGCTGTCCGAGTCGCTGCGCGCGGTGATCTCGCAGGCACTGCTGAAGAAAGTCGGCGGTGGCCGGACTGCCGCATGGGAAATCATGGTCGGCACCCCGGCCATCCGCAACCTGATCCGTGAGGACAAGGTGGCGCAGATGTACTCGGCCATCCAGACCGGCCAGCAGAACGGCATGATGACGCTGGACCAGCATCTGCAGGACCTGGTGAAGCGTTCGTTGATCACGCGCCACCAGGCCAAGGAATACGCGCGCGACAAACGGCTGTTCGAGTAAGTCAAATCGCCGGCAGCTGAAAGGCGGCAGCCGGAGGCAAAACCACAAGTCGCTTCCCGGTTACCGGCTCCCGGTTGCCGGCTTCCGGAGAAAGCCATGAGCACCATCGATTTCACCTCGTTCCTCAAGCTGATGGCGCACCAGAAGGCCTCGGACCTGTTCATCACTTC
>JBDSPO010000093.1:0-3802 GCA_039930265.1 Lysobacter sp.
GTGCAGGATGCCGTCGGTATTGCAATGGGCGGCGGCGTTGCCGGACAGCTGTTCGAAGGCGACCGGCGGTTTGACATCGTCGTGCGACTGCCCGAAGCCCAGCGGCAGGATCCGCAGGTGCTTGCGACGTTGCCGATCGCGTTGCCCGCGCTGGCCGACGAAGGGACCGGTCGCACCGGGTCAATGAGGCCGTCACCGACGCACGTCCCTTTGGGCGAGGTCGCATCGATCGAGGTGGCGCTGGGGCCGAACCAGATCAGTCGCGAGAATGGCAAGCGGCGCGTGGTAGTGACTGCCAACGTGCGTGACCGTGACCTGGGATCGTTCGTCGATGAACTGCGGCAACGAGTTGCCCGCGATGTTGATCTGCCGACCGGATACTGGGTTGGCTACGGTGGCACCTTTGAGCAGCTCATCTCGGCGAGCAACCGTCTGATGGTCGTTGTACCGGTGGTGTTGGTGATGATCTTTGGCTTGCTGTTCCTGGCGTTCCGCTCGGGCAGGGACGCGGTGACCGTGTTCAGTGGCGTTCCGCTGGCATTGACCGGTGGTGTGCTCGCCTTGTGGTTGCGGGACATCCCGTTCTCGATCTCGGCCGGCGTCGGTTTTATCGCATTGTCGGGTGTGGCCGTACTCAATGGCCTGGTCATGATCAGCTTCATCCGCAAGCTGCGCGAAGACGGTGATCCCTTGCACGAGGCCATTGTCGATGGCGCGCTGACGCGACTGCGGCCGGTATTGATGACGGCGTTGGTTGCGAGCCTGGGCTTCGTGCCCATGGCGCTCAACGTGGGCACTGGCGCAGAAGTGCAACGGCCCCTGGCGACGGTTGTGATCGGCGGCATCATCTCGTCGACCCTGCTCACATTGCTGGTGTTGCCCGCGCTCTACCGGCTGCTCCATCGCGAGAACCCGCCGATGCGGTCGGCATCGACAGGAGTTCGTTGATGCTGGACATACTTCGCAACACCACTTATCGGAAGCTGCTCCTCGCCCAGGTTGTGGCACTTGTAGGCACGGGAATGGCCACCGTCGCGCTGGCATTGCTGGCCTACGACTTGGCCGGTCCGAAAGCCGGTGCCGTGCTGGGTACGGCGCTCGCCATCAAGATGACGGTGTACATTCTGCTGGCGCCGCTGTCAGGCGCATTCGTCCCTCTGGCGAAGCGCAAGTCCGTGCTGATCGCGCTGGATGTTGTCCGCGCATGCGTGGTGTTGGTGTTGCCGTTTGTCACCGAGATCTGGCAGGTCTACGTGCTGATCGGACTGCTGCAATCCGCGTCAGCCGGCTTTACGCCGCTGTTCCAGTCACTGATACCGGAAATCCTGACGAAGGAGCGCGACTACACGCGTGCGCTTTCGCTGTCTCGGCTGGCCTACGACCTGGAGTCACTACTAAGCCCTGCCATTGCCGCCGCGTTGCTGACCCTTGTCACCTTCCACGCGCTGTTCGCAGGCACCGCGGTTGGATTCGCGCTGTCAGCGATGCTGGTTTTTGTCACCACCTTTCCAATACCTGCAACCGAACGGGCTGCAGAACACCCGCTTACGCGCGCCATCCGCGGTATGCGCATCTACTTGCACACCCCGCGTCTACGTGGCTTGCTCGCGTTGAACCTTTGCGCGGCCGCCGGCGGCGCAATGGTGTTCGTGAACACCGTGGTGATTGTTCGTGGTGTGCTTAACGGTGGCGAGCAGGAAGTCGCGTGGGCACTGGCAGCGTTTGGCGGCGGCTCCATGGTGGTCGCACTCGCGTTACCAAAATTACTGGATCGCATGTCGTATCGGCCAGTGATGCTGGGCTCAGCACTGGCGATGGTGCTTGCATTGGCCGTGACGACGTTTCTGTGGTTTGCCGATCCGGATCACGTCGGCTGGTCAACGCTGCTTCCCGCATGGGTTGTGCTGGGAATGGCGTACGCAGGCCTGGTCACCCCGGGAGGTCGCCTGTTGCGCCGTTCGGCGCTGGACGCGGATCTTCCATCGTTTTTCGCCGCGCAGTTCTCCCTGTCGCATGTGTGCTGGTTACTGGCCTATCCCCTGGCCGGTTGGCTGGGAGCGACGCGAGGGATGGGCGTTGCCTTGGCGGCTCTGGGTGTGCTGGCACTGACTGGAATGCTTGTAGCTTGGCGCGTTTGGCCGAAGAACGATCCGTCGGTGGTACCGCACGAGCACCCTGGACTGGCTCCGGATCACCCGCACTGGAGCGAGCACGAAGGCAAAGCGGGTGCGGCGCAGCATTCGCACCCATACATGATTGACGAACTGCACACTCGTTGGCCGGGATAACGCAAAGAAACGCCCAAGTCACCGCCTGCTCGCTGGCGGGGTGCCAGATGCCGGTTTCACTGCTTCGGACTCGGCGCCGCCATCGCTCCGTCTGCCCCCGTCGGTTGAACATACACCGGCGCGAAGCCGCCTCCGGGGGTGCGAAAATTGGTGGTCTGACCCTGGTAAAGCCGGCCTGCCAGCCACTGCACCGCGCCTTGGTAAACGTAATTACGCAGATCGAACTTCAGCGCCTGCACGGGCAGCTGCGAGGAAATGCGGCGCTGGCCGGGAGCGACGAGTGCCTGCGCCACGTAATCGCCGGCCAGAATCTCTTGCCAGACCCGCCGCGTAAGCTTGTCGCCACGATAGGCCGCGCGGCTGCCGAAGCCGCCGGCCGGCTTGAAAAATAATTTGCGTCGCTGGGACCAGAGCCGTTCGGCGTCGGCGGGATCAATGAACTCTGTATGTGGAATCCCGGCCAGCAGGACGTCACGGTCGGCCGCAGACACGCCCATCGACCGGAGTTTTTCAGTGTCGGTAAGCAGCGCCAGATTGCGTTTGTCGGCATACAGCGCGTGCGCCTGCGGATGCGGAGTCAGCACCATGGCGTGAGTGCGGTAGGCCTCGCGCAGGACCGCGCTGGAGCGCTCCTGCAACGCAAAATCCGTCAACCGGTTGTAGACGAGATCGATGGCAGTGTCACCGTGCCATAGCGTGCCATCGCGCAACGTCAACTCGGACGGGTCGGCAATGACCGCCTCAAAACCATGACGCTGGAACAATTCCTGGAACAACAGAAAGTCTTGATAAAGATATTGCTGCTGGGGTGCTTCATCGACGATGGCGATGCGGCGCAGCGGTCCAGTGCGTCCACTCAGCGACCACTCGTTGTTGAACATCGCGATGATCTCCGCCTCCATCGCGTCTGCCGCATCGGACAGATGCTGCAGTGCGGGGCAGCAGGCGCGCTGGGCGCGCGCGAGGGCGATATTGAGCATCGCGCCGCCGGCGTTGGTGTTGATCTCAATCAGACCGAAGGCGTCTTCGGCAATGTGGAAGTCGTAACCGAAGAACACGCCGCGCGCGCCGCCGGAGTCGTCTCGTGCGATGTCCGGTGCCCACTCCAGTGCCGCGTCGCGGTAACCCGGCAGCGCGACGACCGCCTCCACGGTGCGGATGACCAGGGCCATGCGATCCCGTTGGACCGGAGTGATGAACACCGGCCTGGAGGCAAACAGGTACGGACAGCGCTCCTCAATGAGCGAAAACAGGTCGAGGTTCTGCAGTTGCGATTGCAGCACGGCGCGCAGCGCCTCTGGGTCGAGCGTGACGCAGTAGCAACCGCTGTTGAGCGATCGACCGGCGCAAGCCTCGTCACTGGGTGAGCGACATGCCGGCGGATGCGGTTGTTCGCTCAAGGCGAGCCCTCGAAAAATGCGGGAGCAGTAGTACGTGCGTCTAGGTCAACACTCAGGTCACTGCGTTCAAGGGTGAAGCAGTGCTCAACAGCCTAACCGCATCGCATTATCGGC
>JBDSPO010000094.1:0-5052 GCA_039930265.1 Lysobacter sp.
CTGGAAACCGATACCGGCGCCATCCAGCTGCACCTCGTCCGCGCGGATCACCGCCGCCGCATGGCCGCGCGAGCTCACGCCGATCCCGCGGACCGCGGGCGGCAGCGCGGCGTGCATCGTCCGGCCCTGGGCATCATCGAGATTGAGCACCGCCGCCTGCAGGCCCGGCCACGCGAACAGGCGTGCCTTGGCGGCGCCGTAGTGGCCCATGTCGCCGTGGTAGTCGAGGTGATCGCGGCTGAGATTGGTGAACACGCCGATGTCGAAATGCACGCCGTCCACGCGACCCTGATCCAGCGCGTGGGAGCTGACTTCCATCGCCACCGCGGACGCGCCACCGTCGCGCAGGCCGGCCAGGAGCTGGTGCACCTGCAGCACCAATGGGGTGGTGAAACCGGTCGGCACCAGCACGCCATCAAAGCCCACGCCCAGTGTGCCGAGACTCGCGCCGCGCACACCGAGCAACTGCCACGCCTGGGCGAGCAACTGCACGGTGGAGGTCTTGCCGTTGGTACCGGTGACGCCAACCATCCGCATCGCCGCGCTCGGCTGCTGATGAAAGCGGTCGGCCATCGCGCCCATCCGCGCCCGCAGACCGGGGACCGCAATGGCATCGGCCGGGGCCGGCGTGTCGGCGGTCGCGGGTGGCTCGAACAGGATCGCCGCGACATGCGCCGCGCGGGCCTGATCAACGAACTTCAAACCGTGGGTGCCGAAACCCCCGATGGCCACGAAGGCATCGCCTGCGCGGAGATCACGGCTGTCCAGCACCAGACCGGAAACCTCCAGCCCGGCCGGAATACCGGCGACATCGGGCAGCAGCTCGGCGAGCGGCATCCGGCGCGCATGCGCCTTGGGCAGCACCCGGTCCGCGCGCGGCTGATTCGGCAGCAGGCTCATGGCGCGCCCCCGATGCTGACCGGGGCCGGCAGATCATGAGCGGGCGGCGCGTCGGCGGGAACGACCTGCGCCGACTGCGGGAGCACCGGAACATCGGTCAGGGGCTTGCCGCCGTTGGCACGGATACGCTTTTCCCGCGCGGTCGCCTGCGCGGCCAGCCAGGTGTCGATATCGTCGGGCGGCACATCCATCAACCGCAACGTGCCTTCCATCACGCTTTTGAATACCGGCGCGGCGACCGCGCCACCGCCATAGCCGTGACCCTTGCTGGCGTCGGGATCGTCGATCACCACCACCATCGCGAACCGCGGGTTGACCACGGGCACCACGCCGGCGAACAACGCCAGGTACTGCCGCGAGTAGCCGCCGGTGCCGCTGAACTTGCGCGCGGTGCCGGTCTTGCCGGCCACGTGGTAGCCCAGGATCGCGGCGCGGGTGGCGGTGCCGCCGGTCTCGGTCACCGTCTGCATGGCATCCAACACCTGACGCGCGACCTGCGGGGTCATCGCCTGGCTGGCTTCGTTGCGCTGGCCCTTGACGAAGGTCGGCGCGATGACGCGACCGCCATTGGCGATCGCCGCATACGCCACCGCGATCTGCAGCGGCGTCGCCGAGAGGCCGTAGCCGTACGACATGGTCGTCTTGGTCGTGCCGCTCCACTGGCCCGGCGATGCCAGCAGGCCGGACGCTTCGCCAGGAAATCCACTGCCGGGCTTGGCGCCGTACCCGAAGCCCTGGATGAACTGGTGGAAATACGCATCGGGCATTGCCAGTGCCAGCTTCGCTGAGCCGACGTTGGAGCTGTGGGTCAAAACGCCGGTGACGGTGATCGCGCCGTAGTTGCGGAAATCGTTGATGGTGTAGCGGCCGTTGCGCATCGAGCCGGGGTTGGTATCGACGATCGTGTTGGGTGTCACCTTGCCGGTGGTCAGGGCGGCCGCCATGGTGATGGGCTTCATGGTCGAACCGGGCTCGACCACGTCGGTCACCGCGCGGTTGCGGCGCGTATCACCGGCACCGCCATCGAGCTGATTGGGGTTGTAGCTGGGCAGGTTGGCCATCGCCAGCACTTCGCCGGTGTCCACGTCGAGCACCACCGCCGAGCCGGCCGAAGCCTTCGCCTCATGCAGCGCGCGACGCAGTTCGCGGAAGGCCAGGTACTGCACCCGGCGATCGATGGTCAGGGTCAGGTCGTGGCCCGGCTCGGCGGGCCGGATCAGGTCGACGGTCTCGATGATCCGGCCCTGGCCGTCGCGGATGACCCGCTTGGACCCCGGCGTTCCGCTGAGCCAGGTGTCGAACGCCAGCTCCAGACCTTCCTGTCCGCGATCATCGATATTGGTGAAACCCAGCACGTGCGCGATCGCTTCGCCCTGGGGGTAGAAGCGGCGGAACTCGCGCTGGTTGAACACGCCCGGCACCCCGAGCTCCAGGATCTGGCTGGCCCGCTCCGGATTCATCCGCCGGGCCAGGTACATGAACTCCTTGTCGGCGCGCTGGCTGAGCTTGCGCGCCAGCTCGTCGGCGGGCACGCCCAGCGCCTGCGCCAGCTCGGGAATCCGCGCCGGATGCTTGAGCAGCTGCGGCGGGTTGGCCCACAACGAATCCACCGGCGTGGACACGGCCAGCGGCTCGCCGTTGCGGTCGGTGATCATGCCGCGCGAGGTGGGGATCGGCAGCTCGCGCAACGACCGCGCATCGCCCTGGCGCACGTAGAACTCGTTGTTGAACACCTGCACATCGAAGGCGCGGACCACCAGCGCGACCGAGCACAGCGCCAGCGCCCCGCCGACCAGGGTCATGCGCTGGCGGACGCTGTAGTGGCTGCGCCCGCGCAACCTTGCCTGCGGAGCCAGGCCCAGACGCGCCCGCAGCCGGCTCCAGCGCGAGCCGTGGGTCTCGCCATCGCGTGGCCGCTGGCCCTGATGCGCGCTCATGGACGCAGCACCACGGTTTCCTCGCCTTCCGGAAACTTCATCCCGAGACGGTCACGCGCGACCTGGTCGATGCGATTGCTTTCCGACCACGTCGCCTGCTCCAGCTGCAAGCGGCCAAAATCGATGTCCAGCTCGTCGCGCGCCTTGTCCAGCTGGTTGAGCTCGACAAACAGCACCCGGTGGCGATGACGCGTATGCACAACCGCCAGTGCGGCCACCAGGTTGGCGACCACCAGCACGGTCAGCAGCAGGCGCAGGATCATGCGCGCTCCTGCACGGAAAGTTTTTCGGCCACCCGCAGCACCGCCGAACGCGAACGCGGATTGACCGAGGTCTCGGCGTAGTCGGCCTTCTGCGCACCGCCGATCGCCGCCAGGGTCGGCGTGAAGTCAATCTCGACCGGCAACCGCCGGTTGCTCGGCGGCGCCTTGGCATGGCGGTTGATGAATTGCTTGACGATGCGGTCTTCCAGCGAATGGAAGCTGATCACCACCAACCGGCCACCGGGCTTCAGGCACGCCAGCGCAGCGTCCAGGCCCATCTCCAGGTCGGCCAGTTCGCGGTTGATGAAAATGCGGATCGCCTGAAAGCTGCGGGTCGCCGGGTGGATCCTGCTCTTGTCGGAGCCCGGCTTGCCGCGCGGCATCACCGCGGCAATCAGCTCGGCCAGTTGCGCGGTACCCACCAGTGGCTGCTCGGCGCGGCGGGCGACGATCGCGCGTGCCAGGCGGCGCGACTGGCGCTCCTCGCCATACGTCCACAGCACATCGGCAATGGCCTGCTCATCCGCACTGGCCAGCCACTGCGCTGCGCTCTGCCCGGCGTCGGGATCCATGCGCATGTCCAGCGGACCGTCCTTGCTGAAGCTGAAGCCACGCTCGGCGACGTCCAGCTGCGGGGAGGACACGCCCAGGTCGAGGAAAACGCCATCCAGCCCCGCGCCGTCCAGACCCGCACTGGCCGCATCCCACTGGCCCATCGCGGCGAAGCTGCCGCGGAAGATCGCCACACGCGGGTCACTGCCGAAATCGCGCTCGGCCACCGCGATCGCCTCGGGATCCTTGTCCATCAGCAACAGGCGGCCGTCCGTCCCCAGCGCGTCCAGGATGCCGCGGGCGTGGCCACCGCGACCGAAGGTACCGTCCAGATAAGTGCCATCCCCGCTGACCTGCAAACCCTCCAGGGACTGCCGATACATCACGGGAAGGTGGCCGGAGGGCGCTGCTCGCTCCACGCCACCGCCTGTCATAGCTGCAGGTCGAGCAGGTCCTCGCTCAGATCGTCATCGGACACCGTCTGATGGATCTGTGCGTGGTGTGCCTGCTCGCTCCACAACTCGAACTTCTCGCCCATGCCCAGCAGGACGGCCTTGCGCTCGATGCCGATCGCCGCACGCATGCTGGCCGGCAGTGTGATGCGCCCGTTGCCGTCCAGCTCCACGAACGTCGCCGCGCCGACCAGCTTGAGCTGCATCGCGCGGTTGACCTTCTTGGCCTTGGGCAGTTGGTTGACCTGATCGCGCACCCGCTCCCACGCCGACGGGGGATACAGATACAGCGAGCCGATCTCGAACGGGTTGTAGGTGATCACCAGGCGATTGCCACAATCACGCGCGACGTCGTCACGGAAAGCGGTGGGCACCGCCATCCGGCCCTTGTCGTCGATCGTGATGGAGGTCTCGCCCTGGAACATTGCGCACCTGTGTGTGGATCCGCCGCTGCGTGCGGTTGGCCTGCTGAACGACCGGAATCCTCCGACCGCCGCCGTGAAAAACCACAAAAAACCCGGTTTCCCCTCTGATGACCACCTTAGGGACGGCCCGGAGTGATGTCAACGACTTTCAAGGGGGAATTCACCAACGGGATCAATAGCTTGCGCAACTCTTCATAGTTCAATTCAAGAGTTGTCCACTAAGCGTTGTTTCGTCTCAGAATTTGAGACGCCGTTCACGGGAAGCCGTGCGCTGCTTGCCGTCCGGACTTCACACGGACTTCATGCCTGGTTGCCGCAATCGCGCAGAAAAAGTGGCGGAGCCGGCCGATAAGCCGGGTTCTGTCGTGGACAGTCATTCCTCTAGGCGCATCGTCGCCGATACGCTCAAGCAACCTACCCGGACCCGACGCGGGCAGCGCCATTAGGTCCCTATTTGGTCTTGCTCCCGGTGGGGTTTGCCATGCCGGTCTGTTGCCAGACTCGCGGTGCGCTCTTACCGCAC
>JBDSPO010000095.1:0-8270 GCA_039930265.1 Lysobacter sp.
CGCATCTGACCATGATGATGGCCGACCACGGCGCGGACGTGATCAAGGTCGAGCCACCGGGCGGCGAACCGGTGCGGGAAGTCGGCCTGCAACAGGCCGGCGTGTCGACGTGGTTCCGCAACACCCACCGCGGCAAGCGCTGCATCGTGCTCGACCTCAAGAGCGAGGCCGGCAAAGCGGCTTTCGCCCGCCTGGTCGAGCGTGCCGACGTGGTCGTGGAGGCGTTTCGACCCGGCGTCGCCCAGCGGCTCGGCATCGACTACCAGACCTGCCGCGCACTCAATCCGGCCATCGTGTATTGCGCGATCAGCGCCTACGGCCAGACCGGGCCGAAGGTGCAACGACCCGCCCACGATCTGGCCATGCAGGCCGACAGCGGTGTGATCAGCCTCAACCTCGGCCCCGATGGATCGCCGGCATCGCCGCACATGCCCGTGGCCGACATGGCCGGCTCGCTGATGGCGTTGAGCGGCATTCTGATGGCCCTGTTCCGCCGCGAGAAGACCGGTGAGGGGGATTACATCGACCTGTCCATGCAGGACGCCCTGATGGCCTGGTTGCCCAACGTGCTGGGCCCGCCGTTTGCCGAGCAGCGCGACCCGGTGGTCAAGGACGAGCGCAGCTGGGGCGGCAACGCTCTCTACCGCCTGTACCGCTGCAGTGACGACCGCTGGCTGGCCCTGGGCGGCGCCGAACACAAGTTTGCCGAAAACCTGCTGGGTGCGCTCAAACGGCCCGATCTCGCGCCGCTGTGTCACCTGCCCCCCGGCCGCGGACAGGATCCGGTCAAGGCGTTTCTGGCCGAGACCTTCGCCACCCGGACGCTGGAGGAGTGGGTCGCGTTCCTGGAGCCGCTGGACGTCTGCTGGGCACCGGTGAAGACCCTGACCGAGGCGTTCAACGATCCGCACACCCTGGCCCGCGAAATGGTCTGGACCGCGCCGGACGGCGGCACCCATCTGGGGATCCCGATCCGGTTTGCCAACGAGCCTGGCCGGATCGATCCGCGGCTGGACGAGTTGGGTGCATCGACCGGCGCGGTGCTGGACGAGCTGGGGCTGTAAACCGCTGCGGCTCGATTGGTGCGAAAATCCCCGCATGATCAACAACGACGTATTACGCAGCATCCGCTACATGCTCGATCTCAGCGACGGCATGGTGGTGGACCTGGCGCAGCTCGCCGACCCGGCGTTTGCTCTGGACAAAGAGGACGTGCCGGCGCTGCTCAAGCGCGAAGACGACGCGGGCTTTGTGGCCTGTAGTGACCGTGTGCTGGCGCATGTGCTGGACGGGCTGGTGCTGCACTACCGTGGCCGCGACGAGTCCCGCCCGCCGCGCCCGGTCGAGAGGCGGGTCACCAACAACGTGGTGCTGAAGAAGCTGCGGGTCGCATTCGAATTGAAGGACGTCGACATGCACGAGATCTTCGCGCAGTCCGGCTTTCCGATCTCCAAACCCGAGCTGACGGCGCTGTTCCGCCAGCCAGGCCATAAGCACTTCCGACTGTGCGGTGACCAGTTGCTGCGCAACTTCCTCAAGGGCCTGACCCTGCGCGTCCGCGGCGCCGAGTAGGTCCCTGCCGGTGGCTCAACCAAGGTGCTGGAGGATCTCGTCGGACGTGCAGACCAGCGCAAAGTGACGGTCGAGGTTCTGTAGCGCCGCACTTGCGAGCGCCGCGTCGGTATGCCCGGTCAGATCGCGCGCGATGAGCACGTCGTAGTCGAGTTGTGACGCATCGCGGGCGGTGGAGTCCACGCAGCCATTGGCGGCGGTGCCGGTGAGTACCACCGTCTGGATGCAGGCGCTGCGCAGCACCTGGTCGAGGCTGGAGCCGAAAAACGCGCTGTAGCGGTACTTCTCGACTGTGGCGTCTTCGGGATGGACCACCAGACCGTCGCTCAGCTCTGCGCCGGGACTTCCGAGCCGGCACAGCGCGAAGCGCTCTGGCGCTCGCCGCAGGCGCCGGTCGATGGCGGGCGACATGTGCCGGGGCGACGCCAGCTGCCTGATCCACACCACCAGCGCTCCGGCCGCGCGCAGCAGTGTGACAAACGCGTTGGTCGCCTCGACGATCCGCTGGTTTGCGCTGATGTCGATACCAGCCGCGGCGAAGGCACCTGACGGGGCGCAGAAGTCGCGCTGCATATCGATCACCACCACGGCGACCCGGCCCGGTGATTGCAGCACTTCGGCCAGCAGTTGGGCACGAACGTCGCCTGCGGCCACGGTGCGACGGTCGGCCTGCGTCGGACCGCTGGTGTGCTCTGGTTCCTGCGTTGGCATGCGTGGCTCCCTTGTCCACCGGTGCACAAAAAAACCGCCTGCACCTCTGCACCGGCGGTCAGTCGGATACCACGGCCGGGCCGGGAGGGCACCCCCGGTCCGGCCATCGCACCGGTTTACTTCCAGCGTGACTTGTCACGCACGTAGCGGCCCGCGTCTTCCAGAGAGGTTGGCAAGTATTCCGACCAGAGGTTGGGCGGGTACTTGCTCTCGTACTTTTCGTAGAGATCGCGGTACAGCGCCATGTGCATCACCGGCTGGCGTTTACGTGCGCGCAGGTCACCCATCGCGATGCGACCCGTCACCAGTTGTTCGTGAATACCGGTTGCCTGGGCGATCGTTTCTCCCTGTGGACCGTAGATGGCCGTGCCACCGCTGCCCGGGTCGTCGAAGAACGGGCCGTTGTCGGGCGATACCGAGTTGTTGACGACCGAGCTGTAAACGCCGTTGTACAAGGCGCACGCTTGGATATCCAGCGGCTGAAAACCACCTGAGGCGGTGCGCAGAAAGATTTCGGCACCCTTCAGGGCCATCGCCCGGAACAGTTCGGGCTCGCGCTGCGCGGCGGTTGTGGTGATGTTCCCCAGCGGCGTACGGGTGATGGGAATCACGGCATCCCGGCCGTACATCTCGACGTACCGGTCGAGGACGTCATATACCGTCGTGGTGAACAACTCGAAGCCCGGGAATACGCCCTTGATGTTCCGCTCTTTCCAATGCTTGGCGACGATCTCGCCCTTGTTGTTCATGATCGTGCTGATCGACAAAACGTGGCCGGGCCAGTCCGGGTCGCGCACGTAGGCGCCGAACACGATCCACGTGTCGTACTCGCGGCACTTCCTGCCGATCGCCTCGGACTCGGGGCCGGGAAGTTCGATGGACAATTGGTTGACTTCCTTGCGCGTCCACTTGCGCCAGCCCTGCAACGGAAACTCGTGAAACTGCAGCAGGTCGGGCCGGGCCCCGTAGTAGAACGAACGGTCGATTGATTCGAGCATGTGGTCGAGGTTGCGCTTGAGCGCCATCTTGGCGTCTTTGGCGTCGAAACTGTGGACGCGGGTTTGGGCCAGTCCCAGCGTCCATGTCGGCTTGGCCAGAGGGACGGTGTCGTAGGTTCCGTCGGTGCGCATGCTCACCGTATCCGGACCCTTGCCGGTCGCCGCCAGTGCGCGCCCTCCCGGGCCCAGAGCGCCGGGGCCAAGCGCGCCCATTGCGGCCAGTCCGGCGGTTCCCATCAGGAACTTGCGTCGTGCATTGGTCATAAGTGATCTCCGCTCATCTGCTTCGTGTCGTGGATGCCGGCCGGAGGCGGCAGGCCTGGCGCGGTCTTGGGTCACGCCATCGCGACCCGCTGTCGACGCCAGCCGGGCCGGATGGGCATTCCGTTGTGAACCGCGCCCTGCCGGTTGGGCAGGCCGCGGCTTCGGGACAGAGGCGGGCGGGGCGGTCTACTTGACGGTCTTCCAGCGGCTGACCTTGTCCATCAGCACCTTCATCTCCGCGCCATCGTCAGGCAGCTGATCAATCGGCACGTCCAGATGATTGAGCGGGAAGGCCTGCTGGTACTGCTCGAAAACCGGACGCGTTATTTCCACCGGATAAGGAGGGATCTTGCGACCCTCGCGGAATTTGGCGATGTCAATTTCCGCCTCAATTATGCCTTCATTGTTGCTGGGGTCCTCAGCCAGCACCTCGCCACGCGGACTTACGATGAGCGAACCGCCACCCATCTTTGCCCACTCGCTGTCTGCGGGAAAATTGATGTTGGACATCGCCGAATAGAAATTGTTGAAGCTCGCGGTGGCCATCACGTCCAGCTTCGAGAACAGCGTGGCGGTGCGGAACATGATCTCCACGCCACGCATCGCGAAGGCGTTGTAGACCATGGTGTCGCGCTGGACCGTGCTCACAGCGATGTTGCCGTACTCGGTCCGCAGCACGGGAAACAGGGCTTCTTCGCCGTACATCGCCACATAGCGGTCGTAGACATTCTCGATCGTGGTGGTCGGAATCTCCATGCCCGGCTGGTAGTTCTTGACGTTGCGGGTTTTCCAGAACTTTTCCGCGACTTTGCCGTCACGGCCGATCACCGCATTGAGGCTGAGGATATGGCCCGGCCACGCATCGTCGCGGGCGTAGCTGCCGAAGATGATGTAGGTATCGCAAGCCTTTGCCAGCTTGCCCAGCGCTTCCGTTTCCGGGCCGGGAATTTCGATGGTGAACTTGAGCTTTTCTTCGCGCTTGCCATCCGAATAGCCGGTCAGCGGGAACTCGTTGAAGAGAATGAAGTCGGGCTTTTTGCCCTCGCTGCACGCGCGTTGGGTGAGGTCGGTCATCTGCCCCAGGTTGTGGGCAAGGCCTTCATCGATGGTGGGGAAATCCTGCAGGTTGCGCGTCAGATTCTGCACCACCTTGATCACTACCTTGTCCTTTTGCAGCGGCACCTGGGCATAGCTGCCGTCTTTCTGGACGAGGGTGGCGGCGTGTGCGCCGGTGGTGGAAAGGGCAACGGCAAGAGCAAGAAGTTTCAACGGGGCATGGGTCATGGCTGATCTCTACTCAAGGGCACCACCCGTCGTGGGTGGTGCGAGGGAGGGGTGGTGCCGCCGGGCATGGATCAGGCTTGCAGAGCCTCGCCGGCAAAGCTGTCGCCGGTGATCTGCTTCCAGTTGTGGCTGGCGCGCTTCTCGTCGATCAGGGTGCGCTGGACCAGCACGCCCTTCTTGTACCAATGCCAGATACGGTTGCGCAGGTTGCCGCAATCGGACAGCTGGATCATTTCGTACAGCTCCAGGCCTTCCTCGCCCTTGCGCTGCCAGTACAGCATCAGCGTGCGGTGGAAGTCGTCCTCGGGCACCTGGGTGCACCAGCCGTAGATCAACTCGTTGTCAAAGATGATCCGGCCGAAGGAATAGGTCGTCTTGAAGTCGCGGATCTCGGTGCGCCCGTCGGCCCAGCTGTAGTTGTTGGTCTGGTGGTACGGCGCTGCGTCGTCGCCGGTGATCCGGCAGATCAGGCGCGAGGCGTGTTCGTCGGTCTTGTTGCCTTCCGCATCGTAGTAGCGGTACATGCCGTCCCACACGCCCTCATGGCGCGCGAGCGATGGCATGTGCATTTTCAGATCAATCATTGCGGTTCCTTGGTCACGGAGTGTGGTTCACCGCGACGACGCGCCGTTGCGCGCCGCCGGCCGGTACGGGGTTACTGGTCGTCGCGCATCTGCGCGATCAGGTCGGACAACGGCGGCTCTTTGCCCCCGTTCTCCAATGCTTCGGTTTCCTGCTGCACGATGCGCAGCACGCGGGCGATGTAGGCCTGCATCCAGGTGGTGCGCTCGGCCTCGGCGGCCGCGTCGGGCTGGAACTGCTCCAGCTCGGCACGGGTCGCCACGCCCTTGGACTCGAGCAGCCGCTCCAGCGCGTCCAGCCGCTGCCGGGTCACCGCGTGCTCCATGGCAATCACCATGGCGATCGACAGCACGCGCTCGACATCGGGGTCCTGGAAAAAGTACGGCCGCTTGCCCTTGGGTCGCGTGCCGGCATGGACGATCGGATCGATGTCGGCGACGTCCGGAAAGCCGCTCATTTCCACGCTCCGAACATGGTCCACAGCGCCGCACGGCCGTAGTCCTCACCGTCGTTGCTCGCCTCCGGGAAGATGCTGCGATCAACCACGCCGGCGACCGTGGTTTCGAAATACTTGCTGTCCTCGAAACCGGCTGCCGCCATCATCGCGCGCAGGTCGTACTCGTGCATGACGGACCAGAACGGCTCGTTGTTGTTGTAGGCATCCCAGTCGCGCACGAACGCCTCATAGGGGTCCATGCCGTGGTACTGCGGCTGCTCCAGGTTGGCCGACAGGCCGCCGTGGGCGAGCAGGCGATGCACTTCCTTCAGCGTCCTGGGCATCGACTTGGCCGAGCTCTCGTGCCAGAACATCGCAGTGCTGACGATGTCGAAGTGCCCGTCCGGATAGTCCAGCGCTTCGGCGTCGGCCTGACGGAAGGTGAGGTTGGACACCCCCATCGAGCGCGCGCGGGCGTGGCCGTAGCGCAACATCGGCGCGGCCACGTCCACCGCGATCACCTCGGCGTCAGGAAACGCCTGTGCCAGCGGCACCACGTTGTGGCCCACGCTGCAGCCCAGATCGAGAATCCGGCGCGGCTTGAAATCGGGGCATTCCTGCTTCAGCCACTGGGCCAGGGCCTGCCCGCCGCCATCGTTGTAGCGGCCGAGCATGCCGCCGGTGGTGGCGAAGATGCCCGCGTCGTAGTTGGCGCCCGCGGAGATGTCATCGGCGACCAGTTCGGTGTGATAGCCGCCGGGCATGCAGTGGATGTCCACCGCGCTGACATGACGAGGCACCTTCACTGACGGGTCCAGCTGCAGGGTGGGCGAGCCGTCATTGAGCGCGCGCGCCTTGTCGATCAGCGGTGCGAGCTGCCGCAGCACCATGCCGCGACCGGCCTGCTGGCGCATCTCCATCGTGTTGCGACGCAGGGCGCTCCAGGTCTGGTAGATCGGATCGCCGATCATCGCCTTGCGAACTTCGTGGCGGGTCTCCGGCGCACGACCCTGCGCCTGCTCAAACGCGGGCTTGACACGCTTCTCGTAGGCCACGCGCACCTTGGGGCTGAGCCGGGTCGACAGATAGCCGTTCATGTTGGCCAGAAAGTCGAACCGGGCCGTGTCGTCGTGGCCGCTTTGCGGGAACACGTCATGACGTCCGACGTGCTGCCAGCTGGGGGGAAGTGCTTGCTGGGACATGGTGTTCTCCGTGGCGCCGGGGGTGCGGCAGGGGCTGCCTTGCGGCAAATGACTGGACAATCATGAACTAATGTTATAGCTATATGACATCTACGGGGGTCTGGTCAAGGCGCGTTCAGATTTCTGCGCACCAATCGTCCTTCCGGGTTGCTGCAGCGTCACCCCCCAAATTCGAACTTCCGATGAGGTATGCGCACGATGAGACTGTTCTCCCTGCTGGCCCTAGCCACAAGTGCCTTTGCCGCTCCCGCGATGGCCCAGTCTGCCGCTCCCCACCTGGACCTGACCACCGACGCCGGCAGCATCGAGGCGATGGTGAAGATGCGCTGTTCGCTGGACCAGAAGGAAGACGTCATCCTGTGGTGGAACGGCACCGTTTTCGCGCAATTGCCCAGCAAAGCGCCGTCGCCGCTGTTCGGTTTTGAGGGCTACAACATCTGCCGCGCGGAAAAGCAGCGCGACGGGGTCTGGCGGCTGCTGACGCGCGAGCTGACGTTCTACCGTGACCTGAAAACCGGCAAGATCATCGACCAGTGGGACAACACGTTCACCGGTGAGCGCAACAACGTGTTGCAGGTCGCCAATGATCCGGTCAACACCGTGTTGAATCCGCCGGGCCGGCCGTCGGTGATGCCGTGGGTGGAAGCCGGGGATCAGCTGATGCTGACCTTGAACATTCCGCTGGCCTATCCCAACCCGCTGCAGCCCAAGGACTTCCCCAAGCAGTCGTCGGGCGAGACGTACGTCGGTTCGGAGCACTTCATGTTTTTCGTGCCGCGCGCCGACATTGACAACCCCGCCGTCAAGCAGGCGAGCGTGGTCTACGGCTGGACCCGTATCGGGCCGTGGCTGCCGTGGATGGAAATGGGGCAGGCAGCCGGCAACCTCCTGTACGTGGCGCAGGGCAACAAGAAGGCGTCCATCAACGAGCTTCCCGCCGACATCCAGGCGCGGGTGCGGACCACCTATCCCGAGTACGCGACTGCACCGAAAAAGTGGGTGCAGCCCAACATGACCAGCTGGACGGTCTACAAGCAGTGGTCCGAGCAACAGCAGAAGCCCAAGCCCAAAGCGAAACCCAGGAAGTCCAAATAAGCCGCACCGGTTACCGCTCCTTCCCTCCCCCGGGTAAGCAACGACTCCTCCCGTCCCCGAGACGCAGCCTGCAGGTATTCCGCGCATGACCAGACTGAAGCCCACGTTGTTGAGTTGCTGCATTTC
>JBDSPO010000096.1:0-2895 GCA_039930265.1 Lysobacter sp.
AAGATGTCGGTGATGCGCTCCAGCGTGCGGCTGACCGGATGCAGGCCTCCGCGGGCGGCGTTGATCCCCGGCAGGGTGACGTCGATGGTCTCGGCGGCCAGTCGCGCATCCAGCGCGGCGGCATCCAAAGCCGCCTTGCGCAGCGCAAGCGCGTCGGAGACCGTATTGCGGGCGGTATTGATCGCCTCGCCCGCGTCCTTGCGCTGATCGCCGGGGAGCGTACCCAGCTGCTTCAACTGGGCGGTGATACTGCCAGCCTTGCCCAGCAGAGCGACCCTGAGGGCCTCCACCGCGGCGGGTGAATCAGTCGCGGCGATGTCTTCCAGCGCCTGTGCGGTCAGAGTGTCGATTGCGCTCATGCCTTGTTCCAAAAAAAAGCATGGGGAAGGACTTGCGCCCTTCCCCATGCGTGTACCTCGTTGCTGACCGGCGGACACGGGTCGTGACCCGTGCGCCGATGCGGCACCTTTACGCTGCGAGCGCGCCCTTGGCCTTCTCGGTCAGCGCGGCAAAACCCACCGCGTCGTGCACGGCGATGTCCGCCAGCACCTTGCGATCCAGGGTGATGCCGGCCTTCATCAGACCGTTCATGAAGCGGCTGTAGCTCATGCCATTCATGCGGGCAGCCGCGTTGATACGGACGATCCACAGCGAACGGAAGTTGCGCTTCTTCTGCTTGCGGCCGATGTAGGCGTACTGCTGTGCCTTGATGACGGCCTGATGGGCGACGCGATAGACCTTGCGACGGGCATGGTAATAGCCCTTGGCGAGATCCAATACCTTTTTGTGGCGACGGCGCGCCTGTACACCACGTTTGACTCGTGCCATTTCTCAGTCCTCCTCAGGCGTACGGCAGCATGCGATTGATCCGGCCAGCGTCTTCGGCGCGGACGTGATTCGTCTGCCTCAGATTACGCTTCCGCTTGGTCGCCTTCTTGGTGAGGATGTGGCTACGGTTTGCGTGGCCGCACTTGAACTTGCCGGTGGCGGTTTTGCGAAAACGCTTGGCCGCCCCACGGTGGGTTTTCATCTTGGGCATTGCGAAGGTCCTTTCGGGTATATGTCACTGGCGGGGGCGGTGGCATGGCCACACTTTCCGTCCTGCCCAAGCCGGTCAATAAGTCACTGATCCGCAACGGATCAGCGACAGGTCCTGTTACAGCAGACAACAATTCCGGCGAACCGGACCGACCATTATGCGGGCCACACGAGGCGGGCGCAACAACAAAGTCGGGTTGGTACGGGTGTCGAGGAGCCGGATAGCGGCTTCGCGCCTTACTTCTTCTTCGGCGCGATCATCATCACCATCTGCCGCCCCTCGAGGCGGGGGCGCGACTCGACCACGATGTCTTCACCCAGATCCAGTTCGATGCGGTCTGCCATCTGGCGACCGAGCTCCTGGTGGCGCATTTCACGGCCGCGGAAACGGATATTGACCTTGATCTTGTCGCCCTCTTCCAGAAAACGGCGCATGTTGCGCAGCTTGATCTGGTAGTCGCCTTCATCGGTGACCGGACGGAACTTGATCTCCTTGATCTCGACCTGCTTCTGCTTCTTCTTGGCCGCGTTGGCCTTTTTCTGCAGATCGAAGATGAACTTGCCGAAATCCATGATGCGGCAAACCGGCGGATCGCCGTGCGGCTGGATCTCGACCAGATCGAGGCCTTCTTCCTGGGCGAGCTCCAGCGCTTCGTCGCGCGTGAGCACGCCGACCATTTCGCCATCGCTGCCGATCACGCGCACCTTGGGTACGCGGATTTCCTGATTCTTGCGGTTCCGCTTGTCGGGGGTACTGATGTTGCAATCTCCGGTATGGGTCGGTACAGCCGCACGTGCAGCTGCACCAGTATGGACTACGCTGCGTCAGCGAGCGCCTTCATTACGTAAACGCGCTGCGAACTCGGCAACGGACATCGACCCGAGATCCTCCCCTCCACGCGTGCGCACCGCCACCAGGCCGTCTTCCTTCTCGCGGTCTCCGACCACCAGCAGGTACGGCACGCGCTGGAGCGTGTGCTCGCGAATCTTACGGCCGATTTTCTCGTTGCGCAAATCCTTCTCGACCCTGAAGCCTTGATCCGCAAGGGATCTGGCAACGCCTGCCGCGTAATCCCCCTGCGCGTCGGTGATGTTCACCACCACCGCCTGGACGGGCGCCAGCCAGGTCGGGAAATGACCGGCGTGGTGCTCGATCAACACTCCGATGAACCGCTCCATCGATCCAACGATCGCCCGGTGCAGCATGACCGGATGCCGGCGCTGGCTGGATTCATCAATGTACTCGGCCCCCAGGCGTGCCGGCATCATGAAATCCACCTGCATCGTGCCGAGCTGCCAGGTACGGCCGATCGCGTCGCTCAGGTGATACTCGATCTTGGGACCGTAGAACGCGCCCTCGCCAGGCAACTCCTCCCACTCCACCCCGGTCGCCCGCAGCGCCATCCGCAGGGCCTCTTCGGCCTTGTCCCAGGTCTCGTCGTCACCCATGCGGGGCTCCGGCCGCAGGGCCAGCTTGACCTGGACGTCACTGAAGCCGAAATCCTCATAGACCTTCATGGCCTGCAGATGGAAGGCGGTGACCTCCGATTCGATCTGGGCCTCGGTGCAGAACACGTGGCCATCGTCCTGGGTGAAGCCGCGCACGCGCAGGATCCCGTGCAGCGCGCCGGAGGGCTCGTTGCGATGGCAGGCGCCGAATTCGCCATACCGGATCGGCAGGTCACGGTAGCTGTGCAGTCCGTGGTTGAAAATCTGCACATGGCCGGGGCAGTTCATCGGCTTCAGCGCATAGGTGCGCTTCTCCGACTCGGTGAAGAACATGTTGTCCTGGTAGTTGTCCCAATGGCCGGACTTCTTCCACAGCGACACGTCGAGGATCTGCGGGCAACGCACTTC
>JBDSPO010000097.1:0-20596 GCA_039930265.1 Lysobacter sp.
CGTATCGCAGCGGTGACGTGTTCCTGTTCGGCTGCGAGACGCGCGGCCTGCCGGCCGACGTGCTGGCGGACCTGCCGCCCGAACAGCGGTTGCGGTTGCCGATGCGGCCGGACAACCGGAGTCTCAACCTGTCCAACGCGGTCGCGGTGATGGTGTTCGAGGCCTGGCGTCAGCAGGGCTTTGCGGGCGAGGCTGGCGCACTGCCGCTCCACAAGAACTGACAGATCCTCGGCGTGTCCGCAGTGCTGTCGCGCCCCTTCTACGGGCTCCAGTGAATCTGGACGTCCGCCTGCGGCGCTCCCAGCACCGCCATCACCGGATGCCGCCACGGGTCATTGGCGGCAATGGCCTCGTCCAGCACCGCGCGCTTGCCCGCGCCGGTGATGACCAGGTACAGCGTCCTTGAGCGCAGCAGCCGGGCCGCCGTCAGGCTGATGCGCGGATAGGGCGCTTCGGGTGGCAACGGATCGGGATCCACCCGGCAGGCGTCGAGCAGCGGATCGAAGCCGGAGGCAAGTTCCGTCGCACCCGGAAACAGGGACGCGGTGTGGCCGTCGCCGCCCATACCCAGCACGACGGCATCAAAAGGCTCCCGGTGCAGGGCCAGCCAAGCGCGGGCGTGGATCAGCGACGCGTCCGGCTCCCCGCTGGGCACAGTCAGCGACCCCAGTCGCACGCCGGTGGCACCGGCGAAGGCCTGCCCCAGCCCGTGCAGGTTCGACCCGGGTGCATCCGCGGGTACGCAGCGCTCATCGGTGGGCAATACGGTGATGTCCGCCCAGTGCAGCGGTGCGCGCGCCAGCCGCTGATAGACCGGCCACGGTGTCTGGCCACCGGCCAACGCCAGTACCGCTACACCGCGCGTCGCCAGACCAGCCTCGCAGGCGGACTGCAGCGCCGCGGCGACGTGCTCGGCCAGCTGCGTCATATCTGCATAGGTATGGAAGGTCCAGGCCATGGCCCACGCTCCGGAAACAGCGGCGATGCCCGCCGGACCATCCTGCCATGCCCACAGCGGTGCGCCACGGCGCGTGCCTAGATTGCGCTCAGATGAAGGGCGTGGGCTCCTCCGGCTCGCTGTCGGCGTGCATGAAATATTCCTGCAGATACTTCTCGCCCTTGTCGCAGAACAGTGTCACCACGGTTTTCAGCTCCGGGTGGAGTTCCCGCACGCGCTTGGCGGCAAGCAGGTGCGCACCCGAACTGGGGCCGCAGAACAGGCCGTGGCGGCTGGCGAGCTGCCGCATCGCGGCGACCGCATCGACGCTGGCCACGCTGGTGACCTCATCGACCAGCGCCCCGTGGCGCTGGAAAATGCCGGGCACGAACCCGTCGGAAATACCCTCGATCTTGTGCAGGGCGACCTCGCCGCAAAGCAACGTGCGCGATTCCGATGGCTCCATCGCGAACAGACGCACCGCCGGATTGACCGCGCGGAACGCCTGGCCGACACCGATCAGGGTGCCGCCGGTGCCGACCCCGGCGACCAGCGCATCGGGCACCACCCCGGCGGGCAATTGGGCGAGGATCTCCGGGCCGAGGATCAGGCGGTTCTCCTCCACGTTCCATTCCGATTCGAACTGGCTCGGGCAGAAATGCCCCGGCAGCTTGCCCAGCTCGCGCGCCTTGGCAAGAGCTGCATTGACGTGGAAGTCGCCGCAGAACACCACCTGGGCGCCGTACGCGCGGGATATGGCGACCCGTTCGCTGGACAGGCCTTCGGGCATGACGACGACCATCCGGTAACCCTTGACCGCCGCCACCATCGCCAATGCGTTGCCGGTGTTGCCGCTCGTGGCCTCCACAATGGTGTCACCGGGCTTGAGCAGACCTTCCTGCTCGGCCTTGCTGATCATGTAGGTGGCGATCCGCGCCTTGATCGAGCCTGAGGGGTTGAGGAACTCCAGCTTGGCGAAGATGCCTTCCACTTCCAGCAGCGGGGTATCGCCCACCGCATCCAGGATGCTGATGGAAACGGAGGCGAAGCGGGTGCCCATGGCGGACTCCTTGAAAACGACCACATCGTCGCCGTGCCAGTGTCGCGTTCACGCGCGCAGGGTGCCGTGACCGGGATCAATCGCGCGCGACATACCGGAGCCGGGCCTGAACGCGGCCTGTAGTTGCTGAACTTCCAAGTACACAATTCAGTTGGGATTACAGGCGCTTCGGGATACTGCCCGCATCCAGCCGCGATGCCGCCTTGGTTTGAGGGGGCCGCAGCGGGAGTGCCACACCCCTTTTGATGAGGCCAAGACCCATGAAGAAGTCCCTGCTTGCCCTGACCCTGCTTGCCGCCATCCCGTTTGCCGCCTCCGCGGCCGATGGCATTTCCTACAACTACGTCGAGGGCGGCTATATCGCCACCCAGGGCGACGTCAGCGATGCGGATGGTTTCGCGATCCGCGGCTCCGCTGCGATTGCACCGAACTTCCACCTCTTCGGTGACTATTCCAAGCAGACGACCGACGATTTCAACGTGGGTCCGCTGCGCTTCCGCGGGGTTGATATCGACCAGCTGCGTCTGGGCGTGGGCTACAACCACCAGATCGCACCGGCGGCCGACCTGGTAACCCGCGTTGCCTACGAGCGTGCCGAGGACGAGTTCAACAACAGCTTCAACGGCTACAGTGTCGAAGTGGGCGTGCGCGGCGCGCTGTCCCCGAACTTCGAAGGCTATGCGATGGCCGGCTATGAAGACGGCAGCGACTACGACGGCGACTTCTACGGCCGTCTGGGTGCGCAGGTCAAGTTCAACCCGATGTGGGGCCTGAGCGGCGACGTCAAGTTTGTCGACGGTGACACCCAGTGGTTCATCGGTCCGCGCATCACGTTCTGAGCACCGTCAGACGGTGGATTGCGGGATCTGTTCCGCGATCAAAAAAGCCCGGCTTCGGCCGGGCTTTTTCTTTGTGCGGCGGTAGCAGCCGGTCAGCCGAACAGCGAGGCCGGATACTCGGCCTTCTGCTCGCGCGCCATCAGCTGACGCAGGCCCTCGGCAGGGCTGATCTCGCCATGCACCACGGCGTACACCGCCTCGGCAATCGGCAGTTCGACCTTGTGGCGGCGGGCAAGGCGCATCACCTCGTCGGCGGTCTGCACCGACTCGACCACCTGGCCGATTTCGCGCACGGCAGCTTCGATCGACTGCCCACGGCCCAGCGCCAAACCCAGGCGCCGGTTGCGCGACAGGTCACCGGTGCTGGTCAGCACCAGATCGCCCAGCCCGGCCAGACCCATCAACGTCTCCGGACGACCGCCCAGCGCGCGGTTCAGTCGCAGCATTTCATTCAGACCACGGGTGATCAGGCCGGCGCGGGCATTCAGACCCAGCTCCATGCCGTCGGCGACCCCGGTGGCCACCGCCAGCACGTTCTTCATCGCCCCGCCCAGCTCGGCGCCGAGCATGTCGTCACCGGTGTAGGCGCGGAAGCTCGGCCCGTGCAGGATGCCGGCCACGCGTTGGGCGAAGTCGGCCGATGCCGAGTGCACCGTGAGCGCCGTCGGCAGACCCAGCGCAACTTCTTTGGCGAACGACGGGCCGGTCACCACCGCCAGTGGCACCTGGTCGCCCAGCACCTCGGCGGCCACTTCGTGCAGGAAGCGCCCGCTGCCGGGCTCAAAGCCCTTGCTCGCCCAGGCGACCCCGGCTCCGGCGGGTCGGTGAGGCGCCAGCGCCCGCAGGGTGTCCGCAAAGGCGTGCGAAGGCACCACCACCAGCACCAGGTCGGCGTCCCGCAAGGTCGCCGGCAGATCCGCGTTGACGGAAAGCTCATCCGGCAACGTGATTCCGGGCAGGTAGCGGGCGTTCTGGCGGTCCCGGCCAATCGCCGCGACCGCGTCGCCGTCGCGGCCCCACAACGTCGTGTGGTGGCCGTGGCGGGCAATCAGGGCGGCCAGCGCGGTGCCCCAGGAACCTGCACCGAGCACCGCCACGCGCAAGGCGGCGGCCTCCGAAGCGATGCTCATACGGCCGCGATCACGCGTTGCCGGCAGTCTCGACGCCGTCGAGCCCGTCGATCGCGCCACCGCCCTGCTTCTCCGCACGCTGGCGCAGGCTTTCGCTGTACAGGGCTTCGAAGTTGATCGGCTGCAGGAAGAACGGGGGGAAGCCACCGGACTGGATCAGGCTGCTGATCAGCGCGCGCGAATACGGGTAGAGCACGTTCGGGCAGTGGATCCCAAGCATCGCATCCAGCTGCGCCGGCTCGAAGCCGCTCATGCTGAATACACCCGCCTGCTTCACTTCCGCCAGGTACATCGGCTTGTCGTCGGCGTTGCACGCCAGGGTGATGCCCAGCACGACCTCGTACAGGCCGTCGTTGACCTGCTGCACGCTCTGGCTGAGATTCATCTGCAACTGGGGCTGGGTCTGCTCGTTGAACACCCCCGGGCCGCCGGGAACCTCGAACGACACGTCCTTGGCGTAGATCTTCTCGACGGTGAAGGACGGGCCGGTGGCGGCTTCGGCCGGCGCGATGGCGCCGTTGAGGGTTTCTTCGGACATCAGGAATACTCCAGCGTAAAGGCGGAAAAGTGGCGATTATGGTACGCGGAAAACCCGCGACCCTGACTCAACACTGGGGGCGCAGCGCAACGAAGCAAGGGCGCGCGCGGACAGCGCTCGAGTTCAGCTGCGGCGACCCTTCACCAGCGGCAAGTCGGCCTGGCGCCAGGCCTGGATACCGCCCTCCAGCACGTAAACCTTTTCGAAACCGGCCTTCTTCAGCCGCTTGGCGGAGCCGCCAGCGGTCATCCCGGTCCGGCAGACCACGACCACCGGCAGGGCCTTGGCCGCGGTGAGCTGCTTGCTCTCCGGGTCGAACTGGCTGGGCTGGACCGACTTGCTGCCGGCGATATGGCCCTTGTCGAAATCGCCGGTCGGCGACAGGTCGATCACCAGCGCGTTATCCCGGTTCATCAGCGCGACCAGTTCGGCCGGGCGCAGGCCCGCGTAGCCACGAAACAGATGCATCACCTCGGTGACGATCAGCGCGACGGTGATGCCGGCCAGTGCGAGTGCGAGCAGGGGGTGGCGCTGGGCGAAGGCCAGCAGTTGTTCAAAAGTCACGGAATCACGCGCGCAGACAGGGGGGCGGGGATTGTCGCCCAGTGGCGGAGCGGGTGCAAAAAGCCATCACTGCCCGGCCCACAGATCGGGCAGGTCACTGACCAGCCACCAGTTGCGTGCCTGCTCATCCCAGCGCCACTGTTCCACGTAGCGCACGCTGCGCTCGGCCATGGTGTGGCGGTTGATGACGCCGATCTCGACATTGCGCATCGCGAGGCCTGCTTTGGGATCGGCAGTACCACCGACATCGCGGTAGGAGGAGACCTGCACCTGCTCGTAGCGATCCATCTCAAGCTGGGTCAGCGGGTGCGCGGCGCGCACCGCGGGATCCACCAGGTTGCGCGCGCCTCCGAAGTCACCCCAGCGGATGGCGCCCGACCAGGCGTATTGCGCGGCATCCAGCGCCGTGGCGCTGTTGTTGGCGCTCGCGCAACCGGCCAGCACCACCATGACGGTCGCGGCTGTCAACCAGAGGCGTAACACGCGCGCACCGGACCATGCCGGACGCAAGACGGAACAGGCGGACGATCGCACGGCAGGTGTCTCCCGGTGGGCGGCGGACCATGGTAGCCGGCGCCGCGGTGCAAGTCGCTCAGCGCGCAATGGCGACATAGCGGGCGCTGAAGTCGGTCGCGATGCGGCCGTCCTCAAGCACAAGCCGGGCGACCAGACTGGTGCGGGCGCGGCGCCGCTGGCGCAGGGTCGCAATGAAGGCGCCCCAGCCACCGGATGGGGCCAGTTCGGCGGTGATGCGCAGATCCTCGAACACCGGGTGCAGGTAGCGCACCTGGCTGTCGGCGACGTAGATCCCGGCATCGATACCGGCCGCCTCGACCTGCATGGAGACCAGTCCCCAGGAGGCCAGCGTCATCAACGACACCATGCTGCCGCCAAACGCGCAGCCCTTGTCGTTGACATGCATCGTCAGCGGCGCACTGAGGCGCAGGCGATGGCCGTCGAAATCTTCGATGCGCGGTGCCATGGCCGCGACCGGCGGCATCGACTGGAAGCGCTGCTCGAGCCGCTGCAGGGACTCGCTATAGGACAGTTGAAGCGGCATGAGAACCCTGCAAGAGGCCGGAACGACCGGCATACGATGACGTTCGGGGGAGGAAAACGGGGCATGCGGCCCGGGGCCACGCATGCCAAGCTGTCACGATGACGTCGCATCGGCCAACCCCCTCATGGTACGTGATCTCGCTGCGGCCGCGTGACGGCAACGCGACACTGCGGCGCGCGGCCGCGCGTCACGGCGCGGGGCTGCTGGCACTGGCGCCGTGGAAGCTGGAAACGCGGGACGACGCCGAGAGCCGGGCCATGCTGGAGCAGGCGCTGGCCGCCGACCGTGTGATGTTCACCAGTCCCGCCGCGGTCCGCGCCGCCGCGGCGCTGCGTCCGCTTCGGGCCCGCCCGGGACAGGGGTGGTTCGCGGTCGGCTCGGGCACCGCGTCCGCCCTGCGGCGCGCCGGCGTGACCGAGGTCGCCGCACCCGAGCGCATGGACAGCGAAGGCCTGCTCGCCCTGCCGGGTTTGCTGCGTCTGCAGGACAGCACCATCGGTCTGGTCACTGCACCCGGTGGCCGCGGCACCCTGCCGCCAGCGCTGCAGGCACGCGGCGCCGTGGTCATCCGCGCCGACGTCTACCGCCGGGTCGCGGTCGTGCCACCCGCGCGGGCTCTGGCCGCCGTGCAGGCACTGACGGCACCCGCAGTGCTTGCCGTGTCCAGCGGGGAGGCGCTGGCGTTGGTGCTGGACACCCTGCCACCCGGGGTGATCGCCCACTTGCGCACGTTGCCGGTGGTCGCCGCCAGCGAGCGTCTGGTGGTGCTGGCGGAAGAGGCGGGGTTTTCCCCCTGCCGGCAGGCCCGCAGTGCACGGCCGGCCGACATGATGGAGACGGCCGCGCGCCTGATGGCCTGACGCCGGTCACCGCACCGGTCCGGTAGCATGGGAATCCCCGTCCAGCGTACATCCCCGTGTCCAGCCCCCCGTCCGCCCCCACGTCCCCCCGACGCCTGCTCTGGCCATGGCTGCTGGTCCTGTTGCTGGTGATCGCTGCGGCCGGTTTGGGCAGCTACTGGTGGCGGCTGCATCAGCGCAGCGATGTAGCCCTGGCGAGCGCTGTGGATACACGGCTGGAAACCCTGGAGCAGCGCCTGGCCACCCTGCGTGGCGTCCAGGGCGTGCAGGCGCAGCGCCTGCAGCAGGCGATCGCCACCAATCGCATCCTGCGCGGCGAGTTGCTCGGACTGGCCGAGCGGTCGGCGCTGATCGAGGACAGTTTCGCGCGCTACACCGATCCCGGTCGCCACGGCGCCGAGGCGCTGCGGTTGGACGAGGCGGAAGTGCTCCTCAGCCTTGGCCAGCAGCGACTGCAGATCGCCGGTGACCTGCAAGGCGCCCGCCTCAGCTACACGCTCGCCGCTGGCGTGCTGGATGCAATCGATGACCCGGCCTACCTCAACCTGCGCCAGACCCTGGGCCAGGAGCGCGCCGCGCTGGATGCACTGGGCAGCGAACCGCGCGCGCTGGCTTTGGCGCGACTGGATGTCTGGGCGAATGCGGTGAACGCGACGCCGGCGCCCGCCCCGGTCGCCCATCCGCGCTACCAGTCCTGGTGGAAGCGCGCCTTCAGCGGCATCGTCGAGGTCCGCCCTGTCGATCACGCCGTAGCCTTGGATCCCGTGCAACGCGCCGACGCGCTTGCCGGCCTCCAGCTGGAAATAACCCTCGCCCGCGCAGCGGCAGAACGACGCGACGCGGATGCCTACCGCGCCGCGCTTACGCGTGCGGACACCTGGCTGGGCCGGCTGTTTCCGGTGGGAGACACCGCATCGCCAGCGCGCACCCAACTGCGGAAGATCGCCGAGATGCCGCTTTCACTCCCGCTTGCAACGCTGGGCACCACATTGAACCAATTGCGCCAATTGCGCGCTGACCGTCGAGACCCACTTCCATGAACCTTTTCCGCAACCTGCTGTTCTGGATCGTGCTGGCCCTGGTTGGCGCGCTCGCCGCCCAGCTGCTGGTCCAGGATCCCGGCGCTTTGACGCTGGACTTCCGCGGCACCCGCTACGCGACCACACTGGCCGCCGCCATCCTTGCGGGATCAGGCATCCTGCTGGGGCTGTGGTTGCTGTGGAAGGTCCTTACGCTGCCCTTCCTCACCATGCGCCGGCGCCGCGAGCAGGCCGGTCGGGCGAAGCTGGTCGAGGGACTGGGTGCGCTGGAGCTGGGCCACTGGAATCGGGCGGAGAAGCTGCTGGACGAGGCCGCGCGGCAACCATTGGCGCTGCGCCAGGGCATTGCGCCGCTTGCGTACGCCGGCGCGGCCCGGGCTGCGGCCGCCGGCGGCGACGCCGCTCTGGCGCAGCAGCATCTGGATGCCCTGACCGGCTCGCACCCGGTCACCCGGGCGGTGATCAATGCCGAGCTGGCGCTCGCCGACGACCGCCCCAGCGACGCGCGGGCGGTGCTGGAAACCCAGGACGTGCAGCCGCTGCCCCCGCGGGGCCTGCTGCTGCGCGCACGGGCACTGGCAGCTGAGGGCGATGCCGGTGAGGCTTACGGCCTGCTCGGCGCCATGCGCCAGCAGAAGGTGTTGCCGGTGCGTCAGATCGACGCGCTGGAAGCGCAGTGGGCCAGCGCCGCGCTGCGCGAGGCGGAGGATGCCAACGTGCTCGCCGACCGCTGGGAATCGCTGCCCAAGGCGTGTCGCAGCGATCCGGCTGCGGTGATGGCCTACGCCGAACGCGCCGCGGGGCTGCGTTGGGACGATGCGGCGGCCAAGAGTGTGGAAGTTGCCTTGGACGAGCGCTGGGACGAGTCGCTGGCCGACCTGTACGGACGTCTGCCGATCGGCCAGCTGGAGCGGCGGCGGGACAACGCCGAGCGCTGGCTGCAGTCCCACCCGGCCAGCCCGTCCCTGCTGCTCGCGTTGGCGCGGATCAGCCGTCAGCAGGACCAGTGGCCGCAGGCGGAAGGTCTACTGCACCGCGCGATTGCGCAGGGCGCAGGTGCTGATGCGTGGGAAGAGCTGGGGCACGGGTTTGCCTGGGCCGGCGATGAGCCGCGCGCCCGCATGTCCTACGCCAATGCGCTGCACGCCGGCCGCGGCCAACCGGTGATCGAGCTGCCGGGCCGGGACATGCGCCAGCAGCTGCATGACCTGGCGGTGGTGGAGGAGCGTGACGAGCACGGGATGCCCCGCCTGCGCGGTTAGCCATCTCGGCCCTCGGACGGAGTCCAGCGACGCGGCATTGCCGCCGTCGCCGAGTTCAGCGCTCCAGGATCGCCACCACGCCCATGCCGCCCGCGGTGCAGATCGACACCAGGCAGCGGCCGCCGCCACGCTGCTGCAGTTCCTTGGCAGCGGTTGCCACGATTCGCGCACCGGTCGCCGCGAACGGGTGACCGGTGGCCAGTGACGAACCATTCGGGTTGATCTTGGCCGGATCGATGCGGCCCAACGGCGCGTCGAGCCCTAGGCGGGCCTTGCAGTACTCCTCGCTTTCCCACGCTCGCAGCGTGCACAGCACCTGGGCGGCGAAGGCCTCGTGGATTTCGTAGAAATCGAAATCCTGCAGGCTCAGGCCATTGCGCGCGAGCATCTCCGGCACCGCGACCGTCGGCGCCATCAGCAGGCCTTCGCCGTGGGTGAAGTCGACCGCCGCGACCTGCGAATCGACCAGGTAGCACAGCGGCTCGTGGCCGTGCGCAGCGGCCCACTCCGGTGACGCCAACAGACAGGCGGCCGCCCCATCGGTGAGCGGGGTGGCATTGCCGGCGGTCAGTGTGCCGCGACCGGAGGTGCGGTCAAACGCCGGCTTCAGCGTGGCCAGCTTTTCCAGCGAACTGTCGGGGCGCAGGTTGTTGTCGCGGGCGACGCCGCGGAAGCTGACCACCAGGTCGTCAAAGAAGCCCCGCTCATACGCCGCGGCCAGCTTCTGGTGCGAGGACAGCGCCCATTCGTCCTGCGAGTCGCGCGAGATGCTCCATTGCTTGGCCATCTCCTCGCAGTGCTCGCCCATCGACTTGCCGGTACGCGGCTCGGCCACGCCGGGGAAATCGGGCTTGAGCTCGCGCAGGGAAAACCCCTTGAACGC
Organism: Lysobacter sp.; assembly: GCA_039930265.1. GTDB lineage: Bacteria > Pseudomonadota > Gammaproteobacteria > Xanthomonadales > Xanthomonadaceae > Novilysobacter. The sequence continues at coordinate 10,174 of JBDSPO010000097.1, forward strand.
CGCCAGCTTGCCCTTGCTGTCCTTGGCGGCCGCGGCCGCGAGCAGGCGCCGGCGCAGCCGGCTGCCATACACGATCGGCACATCGGAGGTCGTATCGGACCCGCCGCCGATGCCGGCCTCGATCTGGCCCAGCGCGATCTTGTTGGCGACCGTGATGATGGTGTCCAGCGAGGTCCCGCAGGCGCGCTGCAGGGTAAGCCCGGGTGTCAACGGCGACAGGCCCGATGACAGTGCCGCTTCACGACCCAGGTTCCAGTCGCTGGAGTGCTTGATCACCGCCCCCATCGCGACCTCGCCCAGTTGCTGCCCGTGCAGACCGTACTTCTCGACCAGGGCACCCAGAGTGCGCACCGACATCCCGAGATTGCCGACATCCGCATACGCGGTGTTCTGGCGGCAGAAGGGAATTCTGACGCCACCAAGCACGGCAACGGGACGGGTTTGGCGCATGGGAATCACCTCGTTTCAGTCGCGCTGCGGTCCAGCCAGCGGCGGGCTTGCCGGGCCCGCGGACGGTTGCGGGCATAATGCCGGCAGTGTAACGCCGCCCTCCCGCGCGACCAAACGCCTGCGTATCGAAAGCCGGCGGCACGCGCGCGACCGTTCAGAACCGTGCCACCCGCCAGAGATCCGATGAACTCCGTCACGCCACACAGTCCCCGCTCCGAGCCCGCACCCGACCTGCATGTACTGGGCGCCTTCGCCATCGAAGTGGTGGGCGCCGCGCCGGTCGACCGCGATCGCCTCGCGCAGGCCGAAGTGGGCGCGTTGGCGCAGCTGATCGCCCGTGACCTGGCGGATTTCGCACCCGAGGCGGCGCGCCTGGAGCTGATTACCGTGGGCGCGCACTACGATCCGGTCGAGCTGCTGCGGCCGGGCTGGCCGCTGCACCGCGAACTGGACGAGCTGGCGGCGCGCGCGCCGCACGCCGGCGCTGGCAGTGACCGTGGCCGGATCATCGCCTTTGGCGCCAGCGACTCGGTGTTGCCTGGCGCGCTGGCGCCGTCGCCGGACTTCCTGGGCGGGCCGCTGCGGCTGGTGCCGTTTGTCCTGACCGGACCGGTCGACGTGGTGGCACGCGTCGGCGACGCGTTCGAACGCGAGTTGATCGATGTCGGCATGGCGGCAGCCGATACCGCGCTGGCGGCCCAGGCCGCTTTCGGGCTGCAGGTCGAGCACGCGCGGTACCTGACCGTCCACGACCTGGCGGCGATGACCTCCATCCAGTACGAGCACGCCGGTCTGGCGCCTCTGTGGCCCCTGTTGGAGACTGCGCTGTTGCGGCCGGACCAGTCCAGCTGGCTGGACCAGCCACCCGAGCCGCTGGTGCATTTCAGCCGTGGGGAGGCGCGCATTGCGCTCCTGTCTCCCGCCGCGTGGGAGCAGCACTACGAAGCGCAAGTCACCAACATTGACGAGGAGCAGCGGGTGCGACAGCAGCGCCGCTTCCAGCACTACCAGGCGCGCCAACGGCAGATCGCCGCGGTGCTGACCGCGCACGCCATTGCGGTGCAGTTCGTGCACTGCGACCACGACGAGGACTGCCGCGCCGCGTTGGCGTAGTCCGCGCTCCGCCCTCAGCCGCTCGACGGGCTGTCGCTGGACACGCTCCGGTCGATCGGGCACTCGAAGATGCGATACCCCGCATCGCCCATGCCGAGCGCGCCGTAGGTCTGCTGCGCGATCGCATTGTCGCGCTCGACGTACAGCCGCAAACCGATGACGCCTTCGGTTTGCCGCGCCCGCTGTTCCACGTCCCTGTACAAGGCCGACAGAACGCCCCGACGCCGATAGCCCGGCTCGACGTAGACGCTCTGGATCCACCACCAGTCGCCGTTGCGCCAGTCGCTCCACTCGCGCGTGAGCATCAGGGTGCCGACAGGCGCCGCGAAGGTTTCGCCGCCGCCGGCCAGCGCCGTGGCGACGGCGATGAAATAACGCGCTTTGGCCGAATCGGCGATACCGGCGGACACCCCGGCCAGAACCGTCCCGGGGTCGAGCGCCTTGTCCTCGGTCTCCAACGCCATGGCCGCCGCCCACCGGGCCAACAAGGTCGCATCGGATTGTCCGGCTTCACGGATGGCTATCCGCACGGCGACGCCTCGGCGCTGACCGGCAGTGGCGACCGCGCGCTCATCCCTTCTGGATGACCCCGCAGGCCACGCGGGCGCCTGCGTTGCCGGCCGGCTGGCTGGCGTAGTCATCCGCCGCCGCGTGGACCACCACCGCACGGCCGATGGCATCGTTGGGCGCGCCACCGCCGAGCACCGGCCCGTCGGCGTGTACATCGACCTGCGCCACACCCTTGGCGTTGGCGACAATGTTGTCCATGTCCCCCGCGTGGTGGGCGGCGCTGCTGACGCGGCCGTGCATGGCGCCCCCGGGATTGAAGTGCCCGCCCGCGCTGCTGGCATCCGCGGCGCTGCAATCACCCTTCTCATGGATGTGGATGGCGTGGGTACCACCGGGTTTGAGCCCGCCGATCTCGCCCTTGAGGTGCAGGCCACCCGCCATCGGGGTGAGCATCAGACGGCCGCTGACCAGACTGCCGGACGCGGGCGCCAGATTGACATGCGCGCGATCAACCACCGAGGTGGTGGCCAAGGGCGCGCCCGCGCTGGAGCCGCCGCGGCCCGCCTGCTGGGGAGTGCTGCTGCACGCGGCCAGGGCAAGTGCCAATACGGTCACGCCGGCGCCGGTCAATACGGAGTGTGTCATCGGAGTTCTCCTGGTGGGGACGGACACCGCGATGGTGCTCGTCGATAAGCGGTCAAAACAGGCGTTGCCGTCGAACCGGCGGCACCGATGGGCACCCTAGCGCGTGCCCGGTTGCGGAGTGATGAAAAACTGCCGGGATCATTCGCGCGGCTCGCGACCGGCGAGCTTGCGGCTGAGGGTGTTGCGACCAATCCCGAGTGCGGCGGCGGCCTCCGCGCGCCGACCGCCGGTATGCGCCAGGGCGGCCTCCAGCAGCGTGTCCTCGAGGCGCGCAACCGCCCGGGCGTGGATGTCGCCGGCGCCGGCCGCCAGTTCGGTCTGCGCCCAGTGGGCAAGTGATCCGCTCCAGTCTGGCGGGTCGGCCGCGCGAATGGAGTGCGGCGACGCACCGGCCGAGCCCTCGCGGGGGCCCAGCGCGCGCTCGACGTCCGCACGCTCGATCGTGTCTGCCGGGACCAGCGCCGCCAATCGCCAGCAGAGGTTTTCCAGCTCGCGCACGTTGCCCGGCCATGCGTGGGCGAGCAGGCGAGCGCTGGCGGACGCGGCGAGCCGCTTGGGCGTGGCGTCGAAGCGACGCGCGGCGGTGGCAAGAAAGCCCTCAGCGAGCCGCCCGATGTCGCCGCGGCGGACGCGCAGCGGCGGCAGATGCAGGCGCAACACGTCCAGCCGATGCAGCAGGTCGGCGCGGAATCGTCCGTCGCTGGCACGTGCTTCCAGGTCCTGATGGGTGGCGGCGATCAGCCGTACATCCACCCGCACCAGTTCGCGGCCGCCCACCCGGAAGAACTCGCCTTCCGACAGCACCCGCAGCAGGCGTGTCTGCAAGCCCGCCGGCATGTCGCCGATCTCGTCCAGGAACAGGGTCCCGCCGTGCGCCTGCTCGAAACGGCCGACCCGGCGCCGGGTGGCGCCGGTGAACGCGCCGGCTTCATGGCCGAACAGTTCCGACTCCAGCAGTTCGGACGGAATGGCGGCGGTGTTCAGGGCGACGAAGGGGTGCGCGGCGCGCGGCGATTCGCGGTGCAGCGCGCGCGCCACCAGTTCCTTGCCCGTGCCGGTCTCGCCGGTCACCAGCACCGTCAGCGGTGCTTGCGCGAAACGCCCGATGGCGCGGAACAACTCGCGCATCGGCGGCGTGCTGCCGACCAGCCGCGGCATGTCGCCGGGCAAGGACGGATGCGGGTCTGCCTCCGCAGGCTCCGCGTCGTCGGTGTCCGCGCGAGCGACAACGTCGTCCTGCGCGGCGCCCAGCAGGCGGCGGGTGAGCGCAACCACGTCATCCAGGTCGAACGGCTTGGACAAAAACTCCTGTGCGCCGCCGCGGAATGCCCCCGCCGTGCTGGCCACGTCGGTGTAGGCGCTCATCACCACCACCGGCACGCCGGGCAGGTCATGGCGTAAGCGCTCCAGCAGGACCAGCCCGTCGTCACCGGGCATGCGGACGTCGGTGAATACCAGTACCGGGATTTCCACGCCGGTGCCGCCGCGGGGCGTGTCGGCGGACTGCATGGCGCTGCTCGCACGGCTGGCGTCCTCGAACTCGAGCACGCGGTAACCGGCCTCCCGCAGGGCCATGGCGAGCACAAGACGCACTCCGCGGTCGTCATCGACCACCCAGACCGGTCCGCAATCCTGCATCGCGACGGTGTCACTCATCGGCCGTGGCCTGCGACATCGGCAGCAGCAGGGTGAACACGGTGCCGCCCGGGCGCGAGCGGAACGCCAGCGAGCCGCGGTGTTCGCGCGCAACCTGCTGGGCCAGCGGCAGACCCAGCCCGGTCCCCTGCGCCCGACCCGACACCAGCGGCAGGAACAGGTTGGCAGCCAGGTCCTCGGGCACGCCGCGGCCGTCGTCGCGGATCTCCAGTCGCAACGCGACCGGACAGGTGGTGTCGCCGATCCGCAGCCCGTGCTCGACCCGCGTACGCAGGGCGACGGTGCCGGCGCCGGCCTCGATGGCATTGCGCACCAGGTTCCAGGTCGCCTGGGTCAGGCGATCGGCGTCGCCGTCGAACTCGGGCAGGCTGGGATCGTAATCGCGCTCCAGCCGCACTGCCCAGCCGGCGTCGCTTTCGGCCAATCGCAAGACGCGCTCCAACACGGCGTGGATGTTCAGCGGTGCGTGTTGGCGGGGCGGCTGCGGACTCAGAAGATGCTCCACCAGCCCCGCCAGCCGGCCGACCTCATCGTCGATCAGGGCCACCAGTTCGCGGGAATCGGGGTCGGTGATCCGCCGACCCAGCAGCTGGGCGGCACCCTTGAGTCCGGCCAGTGGATTGCGCAGTTCGTGGGCCAGCCCTTTCAGGGACGCGGCGAGTGCCGAGGGCAGCAACAGAGCGGGATCGTCGCCGGGGAATTCGTCCACCGGATGCACCTCCGCCAGAAGGCGACCGTCCGCACCCGCGGTAAGCCAGAGGTCGGCGTAGTGCGCCCGCCCGCCATCGGGAAACCGCAACGCCAGCCGCCGCAACCGCAGGGGGCCGGGGTCGCCACTGCGAAGCCGCTCCAGGGCCACTTGCAGGCGCCCGCCTTCGGCCTCCAACGCCGCCAATGGCCAGGCCGCCAACCGTCGCTCGCCGACGCCGAGCCAACGTACGAACGCCTGATTGCAGCCGCGGATAGCGCCGTCCGCGTCCGTCCACGCCACCGGTGTGGTCAGTGCGGCGAGTTCGGGCAGGGCGGCTGGCATTGCACCATCGTAGTGCATGCGCGGGCCGGGCCCGAAGGCCGCGGCGCTACACTTGCACGGTTCCGACCAGCTTACCGAGGCCTGCGTATTGGACGTTCAACCTTCGCCCCCGATGGCCGCTACTCCCTATCCCGCCGCAGCCACCGTAGCCGACTTCCGCCACAACCTGGCCGCCGTCCAGGCGCGCATCACCGCGGCCTGCGCGCGCGTGGGGCGCGATCCGGCGACGGTGCGCCTGCTGCCGGTCAGCAAGACCATCGATGCGGCACGCATCCGCATGGTGCATGCCGCCGGCTGCCACTTTCTGGGCGAGAACAAGGTCCAGGAGGCGCATGCCAAGTGGGAGTCCATGGCCGATTTGGGTGACTTGCGCTGGTCGGTGATCGGCCACCTGCAGACCAACAAGGCCAAGCTGGTGGCCTCCTTCGCCAGCGAGTTCCAGGCGCTCGACAGCCTGCGCCTGGCGGCGGCGCTGGATCGCCGGCTGCAGGCCGAGGGGCGATCGCTGGATGTGTTTGTGCAGGTCAACTCGTCCGGCGAGGCGAGCAAGTACGGACTCCCCCCGGGGGAGGTCGGCGCCTTCCTGCACGGGTTGCCCGCGTTCAGCAGCCTGCGTGTGCGCGGCTTGATGACCCTGGCCGCGCTGTCCGCCGATGCAGCCCGGGTGCGGGCGTGTTTCGTGTTGATGCGGACGCTGCGCGACCGTCTGCGCCAGGACGCCCCCGCCGGGCTGGAAATGGAAGCGCTGTCGATGGGCATGTCCGGCGACTTCGAGGTCGCCATCGAGGAGGGTGCCACGGTGGTCCGCGTCGGACAGGCCATATTCGGGGCCCGGGCGTTGCCGGACAGCCACTACTGGCCCGCGGCTACCGGCCCGTGAGTGACGTCTCACCCCCTGCGGTGCTCGCGTCCACCCTGCTGGCTCCGCTGGCCGTCGATGTGGTTTCGGTGCAGTCGCAGGTGGTCTATGGCCGGGTGGGCAACAACGTCGCTGTGCCCACCCTGCAGACGGCCGGCCTGAACGTGGTCGCGGTGCCGACCGTCATTCTCAGCAACACCCCGCATTACCCCAGCCTGCATGGCGGCGCTGTCCCGATCGACTGGTTCTGCGGCTACCTGGACGATCTCGAGGCGCGCGGAGCCCTGGCAGGCCTGCGCTCGATCCTGGTCGGCTACCTGGGCGGGCCCGAACAGGCGGCCGCGCTGGCACGTTGGATTGCCCGGATGCATCTTCTCCAACCTGGACTGCAGGTACAGATCGACCCGGTCATCGGCGACCACGACACCGGCGTGTATGTCGATCCGGCGATGCTGCCGGTGTACCGAGAACACCTGCTGCCCATGGCCCACGGCCTGACGCCGAACGGGTTCGAGCTGGAGCGCCTCACGGGTCGGCCGACCGGGACGATGGAGCAGTCGATCGCGGCGGCCCGCTCACTGCTGGTCGGGCACACGCAGTGGGTGGTGGTTACCAGCGCGGCGCCGGACTCGTGGGCGGAGGCACGCATGAGCGTGGCGGTGGTCAGCCGCCAGGACACCCGGGTGGTGGAACACGAGCGGGTGGATGCGGCCCCCAAAGGCACCGGCGACCTGTTCAGCGCAGTGCTGCATGCCCAGCTGTTGGCCGGCATTCCGCTGCTGGAGGCGACCCGCCATGCGTGCGCGCGGGTTGTGGATGCGGTGGGAGCCACCCATCGGGCACGCTCGGCCGAGTTGCTGCTGCCGGGAGTCGGCTGACTCCCGGACGCCTCAGGACGCGTTCGACACTGAGCCGGACGGCTTGCCTGACATCGTCCCGGCGCGCCGCACCGCCCGGGACGCCGGCCATCACCGTCAGATCGCGTAGTACATCTGGTATTCCAGCGGGTGGGTCGCGGCGCGGAACGCGGTGACTTCCTTCATCTTGAGCCGGATGTAGGCATCGATGAAGTCGTCGCTGAACACCCCGCCGGCCTTGAGAAAGTCGCGGTCGCCGTCCAGCGCGTCCAGTGCCTGGTCCAGGCTGTGGCAAACGGTGGGAATGTTCTTCTCCTCCTCCGGCGGCAGGTCGTAGAGGTCCTTGTCGCTGGGCGGACCCGGGTCGATCTGGTGCTTGATGCCGTCCAGCCCGGCCATCATCAACGCCGAGAAAATGAGGTACCCCGAGTTCATCGGATCCGGGAAGCGCATCTCGACCCGTCGCGACTTGGGGTTGGCGACATACGGGATGCGGCAGCTGGCGGAGCGGTTGGACGCCGAATAGGCCAGCATCACCGGCGCCTCGAAGCCCGGCACCAGGCGCTTGTAGGAGTTGGTGGTGGCGTTGGCGAAGGCGTTGATCGCCCGCGCGTGCTTGAAGATGCCGCCGATGTACCACAGCGCCATCTGGCTCAGGCCGCCATAGCCGTCGCCGCTGAACAGGTTGACGCCGGCCTTGGCCAGGCTCTGGTGCACGTGCATGCCGCTGCCGTTGTCACCGACCAGCGGCTTGGGCATGAAGGTCGCGGTCTTGCCGTTGCGGTGGGCGACATTCTTGATCACGTACTTCATCGTCTGCAGCTCGTCGGCCTTCTTGGTCAGCGAGCTGAACCTGGTGCCGATCTCCGACTGGCCGGCGGTGGCGACCTCGCGGTGGTGCACTTCGACCTCGATGCCGACCGCCCCCAGCGTCTTGCACATCTGCGCGCGGATGTCGTGCAGCGAATCCAGCGGCGCGACCGGGAAATAGCCGCCCTTCACGCCGGGGCGATAGCCGCTGTTGCCGCCCGGGTATTCCTTGCCGGAGTTCCAGGCCGCTTCCTCGGAGTCGACGTGGAAGAAGGTATGCCCCATGTCGTTGGCGTAGCGGACGCTGTCGAAGATGAAGAACTCCGGCTCGGGGCCGAAGAACGCCTGGTCGGCGATGCCGCTGGACTTCAGGAAGGCCTCGGCGCGCTTGGCGATGCCGCGCGGATCGCGGTTGTAGGCCTGCATCGTCGCCGGGTCGAGGATGTCGCAGGTCAGCACCAGGGTCGGATCGGCAGTGAACGGGTCCACGAAGGCGGTGGACGGATCCGGCAGCAGCACCATGTCCGAATCGTGGACTCCCTTCCAGCCGCCGATGGAGGAGCCGTCGAACATCCTGCCGTCCTCGAACAACGACTCGTCCACGATCGACTCGGGAAACGTGACGTGATGCTGCACGCCGCGCATGTCGGTGAAGCGCAGGTCGACGAATTCGATCTTGTGGGTCTGGATCAGTTTCTCGACGTTCTCGATGGACATGGGGGTTCCTGGCAAGTGGGGGGAGGACACGGACCGTATCGCAAATTTCGTGCCAGCAATGATTCACGTGCAAGCCATTGATTTATTGCATCATCGCTGACACCGACCCGCGCGATCGCACCACTATGGACCACCCATCCGCACCATTATGGTGCGCGTGACCGATGGCGGCGTACCGGTGCCTCTCTGGCGTGACCAGTGCCGACCAAGCGTGCGTGCGCGCTTGCCGCTATCCTCGTCACCCTGCCGAGATCGCCGCCACGCGCGTCCGCCCCGCTCCCGACCGCCCCTATGTCCGATACGCTCGCCGCGCTGCTGCTTGGCATCCTCGAAGGTCTGACCGAATTCCTGCCGGTGTCCAGCACCGGTCACCTGCTGATTGCCCAGCATTGGCTGGGCGCACGCTCGGACCTGTTCAATATCGTCATCCAGGCCGGCGCGATCCTGGCGATCACGCTGGTGTTCCGCGAGCGCCTGTGGGCACTGGCAACGGGATTGCGCGAGCGCGAGAACCGGCTGTATCTGGCCAAGATCGGCGCTGCCTTCCTGGTCACGGCACTGGTCGGTCTCCCGGTACGGCTGCTGGGTTGGGAGCTGCCGGAGACGGTGTCGCCGATCGCCATTGCATTGATCGTGGGCGGGGTGTGGATCCTGTTTGCCGAGCGCATCGCGGCCGGACGGCCGGACTCGGCGCGGATCACCTGGACGGTCGCCATCCTGGTCGGCCTGGCACAGGTGCTGGCGGGCATCTTCCCCGGTACCTCGCGCTCGGGCGCGGCGATCTTCATGGCGATGCTGGCCGGCACCGGGCAGCGTTCGGCGGCCACCGAGTTCGTGTTTCTGGTCGGAATTCCGACCATGTTCGCGGCGAGCGGCTACGCAATCCTGGAGTACTTCCTGAAGGGCGGCGGCGGCGCTGCCGGCGGCGAGGCCTGGGGCGAGCTCGGGCTGGCATTCGTGGCCGCCAGCGCGACCGGATTCCTCGCCGTGCGCTGGCTGCTGGGCTACATCAAGCAACACAGCTACCGGCCGTTCGCCATCTACCGCATCGCTTTGGGCGCCGCCCTGCTGTTGTGGCTGCCGGCCGGCGGCTGAGGGCTGACGGCCGCGGTCCCGGGCCCGGCCGGCACCCGATCAGCGCCGCCCGTCCGCGGCTGCAAGTCCGGCGTTACCGGTCCGGGTGCAGGCTGTAGGTCGCGTAGGTGGCCGCCTCGGCGAGGACATGCCCTTGCAGCGCGGTCAGCGCGTCTGCCCCGGTAAACCGGTCGGGTAGCGGCAGGCGGTCGATATCCAGCGCGAACACGCGGAAAAAGTAGCGGTGCATGCGCAGGTCGTTGGGCGGGGGAAACGGGCCGTCGTAGCCGTACCAGTCGCCGGCCATGTCGGGATCGCCGGCAAACCAGTTCGTGTAGTCATTCAACCCCTGTCGCGCGCCCTGCGGTCCGGCGGGGGCCGGCTTGCCGTGCGCGACCACACCATCGCTGCATGCGCCGGCAGCGATCTCCCGCACCGTCGGTGGAATGTCCACCATCACCCAGTGGATGAAGTCGCAGCGGGGCTGCTCGACCGGGATGGATACGCCTTGCTTGCCGACCATCTCCGCCACCGTCGGCACGTCCGGGTCAACGCAGACCAGAACAAACGATCGCGTGCCCGCCGGCGCTTCGTCCCAGGCCAGATGCGGGTTGCGGTTGGGCGCGAAACCGAACCCGTCGGCGGTGGGCTGGCCGGCGGCAAATTCGGCCGGCAGGGACTGGTGGCGCTGGAAACTCT
>JBDSPO010000098.1:0-2902 GCA_039930265.1 Lysobacter sp.
CGGCAAGCACCCGGAACGCGGGCAGCAGGGTCACCGCCGACAGCGCAAACCCGGTGATCACCACCGGGCGGCGACCGAAACGGTCCGACAGCCATCCGGCCAGCGGGAACAACGGCGCCCCCAGCAGCAAGGCGCAGGCCATCAGCTTGGCCGCGACGCCCACATCCAAACCCAGCGGTGACTGGAGGAAGACCAGCGGGAAGTAGGTGCCGGCGTTCCACACCACGCCCTGGGCGGCGGTGAGGGTCACCAGCGCCAGCAGCATTGATTTGACATGCGCCGGGGTGGTGAAGGCTTCCTTCAGCGGCGACTGCGCGAGCTCGCCCTGCGCCTGCAGCTTCTCGAACATCGGCGACTCCCCCAGATGCATACGCATGTACACCGACAGCGCCAGCAGCAGGACCGAGGCCAGGAACGGCAGCCGCCAGCCCCACGCCTCGAAGGCCGCCTCGCCCAGCAGCGACCGGGTAACCATGATCGCAACCAACGCCAGCAGCAGGCCGACGGTGCCCGTGCCCATCACCAGACTGGTATTCAGCCCGCGGTGCCGGGCGGGTGAATGTTCGGCGACGTAGATCGCTGCGCCGCCGAACTCGCCGCCGACCGCCAGACCCTGTGCCAGACGCAGTGCGACCAGCAGGATGGGGGCAAGGATTCCGGCCGTGGCGTAAGTCGGCAGCAGGCCGATGCCGACCGTCGCGCCGCCCATCAGCACAATGGTGATCAGGAACGTCGGCCGGCGGCCGATACGGTCGCCCAGACGGCCGAAGAAGAGCGCGCCCAGCGGCCGCACCACCCAGCCGGCGCCGAACACCGCCAGCGCGGCGAGCAAGCCGGCGGTCTCCTGGCCGGGCGGGAAAAACAGCCGCCCGAACACCGCCACCAGACTGCCGTAGAGAAAGAAATCGAACCACTCGAACACGGTGCCCGCCACCGCGGCGGTGACCGGTCGCACCGTGCTGTTGCCCGAGGAGACCGAGCCGGGGGATGCGCCGGCTGTCGCTGGCGCCGCTGCAGGCGCCTCTGCCGCCGGACCCTTCGATCCGGCCGCGGTCACCGGGCGCCGTCCTGCGTACGCATCGACGACGGCGAAGTCGTCTGCGCCGGCGCAGGCGCTGGCGCCGACCGGTCGCCGGAAACGTCGCCCGCGGTTGCAGGCTTGCCCGCGAGGACAAACACGGCATCGGCGATCGGCGCGTTGATCGCGTACTGCTCCCAGGTGATGTCGTTGGTGAGGGCGCCCTTGTAGTACAGCCGCACGCGCGTCGCCTGCATGAAGCGCGGGTTCTGGTGGTACTCGAAGCCCGAATAAATGCGCTCGTGCCAGCCGCGCGGGGTGTCGAAGCCGACCTTGCGGATGACGTGGCTGGCACTGTCGATCCAGAACAGCGTGCTGGAGCCGCTGGGGTCCTTCACCGCCACGTTATAGGACGGGTGGCCCTCGACCTGATCGTCGGCGAGACGGGTCAGGCTGAAGCCGTCGTCCAGGGCGAAGCGGATGATGCCGAAACCGAACGCCTCGGCCCATTCGGCGCTCGCCTTGGCACCGGGCACCAGGCCATTCCGGTCGTAGGTGTTGGTGCCGTCGAAACTCACCTGGAACAGCAGCTTGCCGTTGCTCGCGCCTTCCACCCGGACCTTGCCGCTGGGGCCGTGGGCGGTGGTATTCCACATCGGGAACACCCGCCACATCTCCCAGCGCTCGGCAACCGTGCGCGTATCGAGCACGCCGTCTTCGTACAGCAGCGCGCGCCCCCGCAGGTGCAGAGTGACGGGTCGCTGCCACGCCGCGCCACCGGCGACCTCATGCGCGCGGCTGACGATGGTCCGCGCATCGAGCGCCGCGGGTTCGTCCACCGTGGTCGCGGTTGCGACCGGGTCCGCCGGCGTAGCCACGGAGGCGGCATGGGCGGTGCCGGCCAGCAGCAGCACGGACAATGCGGTCAGCGCTCGCAGGGATCGGGTCGGCTTCATGTCTGCTCCTGGGCTGCCGGCGCGGCCGGCGAAAAGGTGGCGATCAGTCGTTGGCGGGTGTGGATGGTTTCGCAGCGGGCAAGGCGACCACGCCGGCGCGATCCAGCGCGGCCAGCGCGGCGGCATCCAGTCCCAGTATTTCGCTCAGCACCGCCTGGGTGTGCTCGCCCAAGGTCGGCGCGGCGTGGGTGTACTCGACCGGGGTGGCCGAAAAATGCACCGGGTTGGCGACCCCGGGAACCTGGCCGGCGGCGGGATGCGGCAGCTCGATGCGCATCCCGCGCGCGATTACCTGCGGGTCAGCAAACACCTCGTCGATCCGGTTGACCGGTGCGCACGGCACGGTGGCGCGCTCCAGCTCGGCCAACCAGTGCGCGCTGGGCCGGGTGGCCAGCCGCTGCTCCAGATACGGCACCAGCCGGTCACGGTTCGCCACGCGCGCGGCGTTGGTCGTGTAGCGCGGATCGCTGGCCAGCTCGGGATCGCCAAGCACCGCGCAGAACCGCGCAAACTGGCCGTCGTTGCCGACCGCGAGCATGAAATACCCGTCCGCGGTCGGCATGACCTGGTAGGGCACAATGTTGGGGTGCGCGCTGCCCTGGCGCTGCGGCACGACGCCGCCCACCAGATAGTTCGACGCCTGATTGGCCAGCCACGCCACCTGGGTGTCCAGCAACGCCAGATCGATGTGCTGCCCTTCGCCGTGGCGCTCGGCGTGGCGCAACGCGGCCAGGATCGCGGAGACCGCGTACATCCCGGTCATCAGATCGGTTGCGGCAACACCGACCTTCTGGGGCACGCCGCCGGGGGTGCCTTCGGGCTCGCCGGTGATGGACATCAGGCCGCCAATCGCCTGGATGGCCGCGTCGTAGCCGGCCCGCTTGGCGTAGGGGCCGGTCTGGCCGAAGCCGGTGATCGAGCAGTACAC
>JBDSPO010000099.1:0-3872 GCA_039930265.1 Lysobacter sp.
AGATCGGCCTCCACCTCCGCCCGTGCCAGCGCGATGCCGGCAGTCTCCAGGCACAGCGCGCGCAGCCGGTCGAGCCGGTCCTTCAACCACAGCCGCGTGGCCACCAGCACCTGGTCGTTGCGGCTGCGGCCGGTGTGGATCCGGCGGCCCGCGTCGCCCAGGCGCTCAATCAGCCGCGCCTCGATCGCCGAATGGCCGTCCTCGAAGGTCTCATCGAGCACGAAACGCCCGGCGGAGAAATCCTCCGCCAGCGCCGTCAACTCGCGCTCGATGCCCTCAAGCTCGGTCGCGGCGAGGATGCCGATCAGTTGCAGGCCCTGCGCGTGTGCACGACTGGCCTGGATATCAAACAGGAAGAACTCGCGGTCGAGGATCACGTCGGCGCCGGCACAGAAGTGCTGGATGCGCTCGTCCACCTGCACGCCGGGTTTCTGCCAGAGGAGCTGGGTCATGGGGTTGGTCCGTTCGTGGAGGGCAACGCGTCAACCGGAATGCCGGTCGTCTCCGGCAGTCCGAACGCGCGGTTGAGGTTCTGCATTGCCTGGGTCGCGGCGCCCTTGAGCAGGTTGTCCTCGGTGGCGACCACCACCAGCCGGCGGCCGTCTGCAGACAGGGTGAAGCCGCCGATGTCGACGTGGTGGCGACCGGCAATCGCGCTGACCCACGGCGCGTCGTCGACGACCCGGACCAGCGGCTCGCCGGCATAGCGCTCGCGGTAACGCGCGGTCACTTCGTCGAGATTGAAGGCGCGTTGCAGATGCATGTTGGCGGTCAGCGTGATGCCACGGAAGTGCGGCGCGACATGCGGCATGAACTCCACCGCATGCCCCAGCCGATGACTGACTTCACGCTCATGGATGTGGTCCGCAAGCCCGTAGGGCATCAGGTTGTCACGCAGCAGGCCGGTGTCGTTGCGATCCGACGGCGTGGTGCCGGCGCCCGAATAGCCGGAGACCCCGAAGCACTGCGCCGGCCCGTCCAGCACGTCCAGCATCGGCGCCAGCGCCAGTTGCATCGCGGTGGCGTAGCAACCGGGATTACTGATCCGGCGCTGCCCGCGATACCCCGCGCGGGTGAGCTCGGGCAAGCCGTAATACCAGCCGGGATCGAAACGGTAATCCGCCGACAGGTCGACAACGACCGGATCGATCCCCGCCGCGTCCATGGCGGCGATGTACTCGCCCGCCTTGCCGTTGGGCATCGCCAGCACATAGGCCTGCATGCCCGCCTCCGCCACCACATCAGGCACCGAGGGCTGGTAGCGCAGATCGCCGTTGACCGCGTCGTGATGGTCCGCCACCCGCTGTCCAGCGAGCTCACGCGAGGACACGAAGCCCAGCTCGAACAACGGATGCCCGGCGATCAGGCGAACCAGCTCGGCGCCGGTATGACCGCGGGCACCCACCAGACCGACCGTAAGGCGCGGCGAGGCACTCACGGCGTCGCGCCTGTGGATGGATCAGCGGGGGCCACCATGGTGGGCGCACGCGTGGCGCAGTGCGCGACGCAGCGGGCGATCTCTTCGAAACCTTCCAGGCCGTACCAGAACACCTTCCACTCCTGCTGCTTGCAGTGGCCGTCGGACTGCGCGTAGTAAAACGCGTTGACCGGATTGCCGTGGCGGGAACGCCAGAACAGCCGCGGCGTCTGGTCGCGCATCACCTGCCAGACCGCGCGGCCGAGGCCCTCGCCCTGCGCATCGTCAAGCACCGCGAACTTGTCCAGATAGGTGTAGCCGTCCTCATCGGTCAGCACTACCGCCGCGCGGTAATTTTCGCTGACATACGCACGCATCAGCTTGGTGCGCTCGAAGTAGTCGGGCGCGAGGCGGCGACCGAACGCCGACTCGATCAGGGTGCGCAGCCGCGGCTGGTCCAGCGCCTCCCAGCGATCGGCCTGCAGCACACGCTCACCACGCCTCACCAGGGTGCCGGAGCCCTTGTGGGTGAACAGTTCCTTGGCCAGCTCCGAGGGCTGGGTGATGGACACCGAGGACGACGGCGGCAGCTTGTCGAGGAGATCTTTGACCTGCTCGATCTTGACCCGCATGCCGCCGTTGATCCACGGCTGGTTCATCAGGTCCTGGTATTCGGTGGACAGGTTGATGGAGTCGATGATCCTGCCGTTGTCATCCAGCAGGCCGCCAGTACCGGTCAGGAAAATGATCTTGTAGGGCTGCAGGACCTGCACGAGCTCGCTGGCGGCAAAGTCCGCGTTGATGTTCAGAATCTGCCCACCGGCGGTCTCACCCAGACTGGCGATCACCGGAATCGACCCCGCCTGCAGGCTGGCCTGGATCGGCGCGAGTTCGACCTTGGTCACCTCCCCCACCAGACCGAGCGCTTCGCGGTCGAGGTAGTCGGCTTCAAACACGCCGGAGACGATCGAGGTCGCCCGTGCACCGCTGCGCTGCAGCGCCTCCACCAGCCGCAGATTCTGCGCGTGGAACACCCGCCGCACGATCGCCAGCCCCTGCGGGGTTGTCACCCGCAGCCCGTTGACGGTCTGCTTCACGATGCCGGCACTCGCCAGCTCATCGTCCAGCTGGGGACCTGCGCCGTGCAGCACGATCGGGGTCAGGCCGACGTCCTGCAGGAACGCGAGCGAGGACGTCAGCGCATCCAGATCGTCGCGCAGGACCGCGCCACCGACCTTGACCACCGCAAACCGCGCCGCGTCGAGTTGCGAGAAGCGCTTCAGGTACTGGCTGATTTCCTTGGCGCTGGCCATGCTGGACAGCAGCCGCACGATGGTCTGGCGGGTCTGGATATCGTGGTCGGACGGAGCAATGGTCATGGGGTCTGGTTGTCGGAAAGTCAGGGCGAAGAGCGAAGCGTTGCGCGAGGTGCCGACCGGAGCCGGCTGGCGTGGCGGTTACGTTGGGGGCTGATCCAGGATGCGGCGGATTGATTCGGCGTACAGGCTGAGCTGGTCGAGTGCCACCCACTCATCGGCCGTGTGGGCCTGGCCGATGTCACCGGGGCCGTAGACGATCGCGGTGAGCCCGGCGGCCGAGAACAGGGACGCCTCGGTCCAGAAGTCCACCGCATTGCCGATCGGCAGTTCCAGCGCCTCGGCAAGGTCGCGCGCCTGCAGGCGGCGATCCTCGGCGTGGGCGACATCGCCGGAGGGCAACGGCGGACCGCGGAACGTTTCCTGATAACCGGCGACGGCGCCAGCGTCCGCCAAGGCGGCGAACTGCTCATGCAGACCGTCGATCGACATCGATGGCAGCGGCCGGAAACCAAAGCGCAGCTCGGCGCTGGGCGCGATCATGTTGGCCTTGATGCCACCCTCGACGCGGCCGATATTGAAGCGCAGGCCGGTCAGTCCGCCAAAGCGCTGGTGCGCCTGCCCGGCAACGAAATCCAGTGCGCGGCTGCCCCAGCGCATCGTCTGGTGCAGTGCACTCGCCTGCATCGCATTCGCGCCCGAGGCATGCCCGGCGCTGCCCTGGAAGTGCATCAGTACCGAGGCGATTCCACGGTGGGCGAGCACCGCCTCGCAGCGGGTGGGTTCCGCCACGATCACTTCATCAAAGCCGTGGGAGGTGGCGAGAAAAGCCGCGACACAGCGCGGATCGTTGGCTTCCTCGTCACTGCTGAAAAGAAACGCCGCGTCGCCGGATGTCACCGCAGCAGCCGCCACCAAGCCGGCAGCGGCACCCTTGATGTCGCACGCGCCCAGCCCGATTGCGCGCTCACGATCCACCCTCAGCACGTGCGGATCCGCGCTCCACGCGGGAGACGATGGCACGGTGTCCAGATGGACGTTGAAGACGCGGGTCGGGTTGCCCCGCACCGCCAGCATCGACACCGCACCATCACCGTGATCGTTCACCTCCACCCGGAAGCCGGGCAGTTGCGCACGCA
>JBDSPO010000100.1:0-11826 GCA_039930265.1 Lysobacter sp.
CTGACCACGATCGAGGAAGTCCTGCGGGTCACCGAGGACGCCTGAGCCCATGGCCCTCTATACCTACAAGGCAATCAACGCGCGCGGCGAGATGCTCGACGGCCAGATGGAGGCCGCCAGCGATACCGAGGTCGCGTCGCGGCTGCAGGAGCAGGGCCATTTGCCGGTGGAGGCACGCCTGGCCAGCGAGGGCAGTGGATTGCCGGCGTGGCGTACGCTGTTCAAGCCGCGCCCGTTTGCCGGCGAGCGGCTGGTCCAGTTCACCCAGCAACTGGCCACCCTGCTTGGCGCGGGCCAGCCGCTGGACCGCGCGCTGACGATCCTGCTGGAGCTGCCCGAAGACGAAGCAGCACGCCGGGTGGTCAGCGATGTGCGCGACGCTGTTCGCGGCGGCGCGTCGCTGTCGACCGCACTGGAGCGCCAGCACGGCACGTTTTCGCGGCTGTATGTCAACATGGTGCGGGCCGGCGAGGCGGGCGGCAGCATGCACGAGACGCTGTCGCGCCTGGCCGACTATCTGGAGCGTTCGCGCGCGATGCAGGCGCGGGTCATCAATGCGCTGATCTATCCGGCCATCCTGCTGGTGATGGTCGGCCTCAGCATGCTGTTCCTGCTGGGCTACGTGGTGCCGCAGTTCGCCCAGATGTACGAGAGCCTGGACGCGCCACTGCCCGGGTTCACCAGAGTCGTGCTGGGCCTCGGCCTGTTTGTGCGTGACTGGTGGATCATGCTGGTGGTGATTCCGGCGGTCGCGCTGCTGGTGCTGGACCGCAAGCGCCGCGACCCGGTGTTCCGCGAGAAGCTCGACGGCTGGATGCTGCGGCGACGTTTCTTCGGCGACCTGTTCGCGAAGGTCGAGACCGCGCGCCTGGCCCGCACCCTGGGCACCCTGGTGCGCAACGGGGTACCGTTGATGGCGGCACTCGCGATCGCGCAGAAAGTCATGGGCAATCGCGTACTGGCCGCGGATGTCTCGGCAGCCAGCGACGAGGTCAAGAACGGTGTCGCCCTGTCCACCGCACTGGCCCGGGGCAAACGCTTTCCGCGCCTTGCGCTGCAGATGATCCAGGTCGGTGAGGAATCCGGTGCGCTGGACACGATGCTGGTCAAGACCGCCGAGACGTTCGAGCAGCAGACCTCGCTGGCGCTGGACCGCATGCTCGCCGCGCTGGTGCCGATTGTCACCGTCGTGCTGGCCGGTCTGGTCGGGGTGGTGGTGATGGCGGTGCTGACGCCGCTGTACGACCTCACAGGCTCGATCGGATAGACCCTGCCACCCACCAAAGGACCTTCCCCATGCGCAACCAACGTTCCCTGACCCGTTCCCCGTCTGCCAGGACGCAGGCGGGCATGAGCCTGATCGAGATCATCATTGTGATCGTGCTGATCGGAGCGGTGCTGACCTTTGTCGGCTCGCGTGTGCTGGGCGGTGCCGATCGTGCGAAGGCCAATCTCGCCAAGTCACAGGTGATGACCCTGGGGCAGAAGGTCGACGCCTTCCAGATGGATACCGGCCGACTGCCCGCCAAGCTGGACGAACTGGTGACCGCACCCGGGGGTGCCGCGGGATGGCTGGGCCCGTATGCCAAAGCGGCCGAACTCAACGACCCGTGGGGGCATCCGGTGGAATACCGCACACCCGGCGAGAGCGGTCCCTTTGATCTGGTGATCCTCGGCAAGGATGGCAAGGTCGGTGGCACCAGTGTCGACAGCGACATCCATTACGACTGAGCGGGCCAGCGCGGCCACGCGGCCCCGGGATCGACGGGGATGAATCGTCCTGCGCGGACATCGCGTCGCCACCATGCGGGGATCTCGCTGCTGGAGATGCTGCTGGTGATCGGGCTCATTGCCGCCGCCAGTCTGTTGGCAGCCGCCGCGTTCAGCGGTGGCATGAAGGGCACCCAGCTGCGCTCCGCGGTCAAGGAGATCGCGGCCGAGCTGCGCTATACCCGCACCCACGCGATTGCCACCGGCGAGCCGCAGCGCTTTACCATCGATCCGGCCGGCCGCACGTGGCAGGCACCCAAGGGCCATCAGGGCACCATCCCGGACACGATCGACGTGCGCTTTATCGGCGCCCGTGAAGCGCAGCCCACCGCAGGGGAAGGCGGGGTGATGTTCTTCGCCGATGGGGCCGCCACCGGCGGGCGGGTGCAGCTCAGCCGCGACGGCGCGGCCTGGGATATCGACGTCGCGTGGCTGACCGGCCAGGTCAGCGTTACCCGTGCCGGACCGCGACCCTGATGCGCACGGCTGCAGCCCAGCGCGGCTACACCCTGATCGAGGTGATCGTCGCCTTCGCCCTGTTGGCATTGGCCTTGACCCTGCTGCTGGGCACCCTGTCGGGCGCCACCCGCCAGGTGCGCTGGTCCAACGATGCAGGCCGCGCAGCCATGCATGCGCACTCGCTGCTGGACACCGTCGGACTCAGCGAGCCGTTGCAGCCCGGTCAGCGCGAGGGGAGCTTCGAGGACGGTCGCTACCGCTGGTCGCTGTCGATCGCGCCGTGGCAGGACCCTGCCGTTGCCCAGCCGCCCGCGTTACCGGGAGCGCTTCAGTTGTTTGAGCTGGAGCTGGCCGTCCAGTGGGGCGACGGTGGACCGGGTCGGCAGCTGCAAATACGCAGCTTGCGGCTGGCACCGGGTGCCGGGGTGGGGGGTGTCCGGTGAGGCGATCTGTGGAACGAGGCAAGGGCGTGCACGGGCTATTGGCTCGCGCAAGCCGTGCCGACGGCACCATTCGCGTGGGACCGGCGAGGGCGGCAGCGCGGGGCTTCACGCTGATCGAGGTCATGCTCGCCACCGTGCTGCTGGCCGCAGGGCTGGCGCTGGCGTTCGCGACTCTCACCGCCGCCAGCCAGACCGCGCAGCGGGGCGAGGCGCTGGCCGAGCGCAATGAGCGCATGCGTGCGGTGGAGGGCTTCCTGCGCCAGCGGATCAGTGCAGCGCGGCCGGTTGTGTTCCAGACGGGGCAGGGCAACGACCGGCCCCGGCGCTTCCTTGGCGAATCCGGGCAGATGCGCTTCGTGGCGGATCTGCCGGATTACCTCGGCCGCGGTGGTCCGTATTCGCACGATTTCCGCGTCGAGGACCATCAGGGCAAGCGGCGTATCGTGCTCGCGTTGGCCATCGTTTCCGCCGGTGAAACCGTCGACGATCCCCTCCTGCGCGCCCCCGAAGTTCTCGTGGAAGGTTTGTCCGCCGTGCGCTTCCGTTATCGCGGGCTGGATCCCGAGAGTGGCGAGCTGGGTGCCTGGAGCGACCGTTGGGAGGCCGTCGACCGCCTGCCGGTGCTGGTCGAGGCGAGCTTCACCGACGGCGATGGCGCGCCGTGGCCGACGCTGGTGGTGGCGTTGCCGCAAGCCATGGGGCTCGCCAACGGTCGTGGCGCAGGCGGGCTCTGATGGCCCCACGCCGCCCCCACCGTTTTCACCGGAAGCGCAACGCCGGCGCCGCGCTGCTGCTGGTGCTGTGGATGATCGTGCTGCTGACCGCGCTGGTGGGCGCGTTCGCCCTCACCGCGCGGGTCGAGCACATGCAGGGGCAGGTGCTGGCGCGGGGACTCGCCGCCGACAGCGCCGCCCGCGCCGGTCTGGAGTACGCGATCCATCGTCTGGCCTTGGCGGATCCGAGGCTGCAGTGGCGCCCCGATGGTCGGCCCTACATCTGGCAATACGCGGGTGCGCAGATCGAAGTGCGGATCACCGACGAGAGCGGCAAACTCGATCTCAACGAGGCGGACGCCACCCTGCTGTCCGGCCTGCTGCGCGCGCTGGGCAGCGATCCCGCCGAGGCGACCCGACTGGCCGGGGCCATTATCGACTGGCGGGACCGCGATTCGCTGAGCCAGCCGTCCGGCGGCGCCGAGGACGTCGATTACGCGGCGGCCGGGCGCGATTACGGGGCCAAGGACGCCGCGTTCGAAAGTATCGCCGAGCTGGAGCAGGTGCTCGGCTTCACTCCCGCCCTGTACGCGACGATCGCGTCCAGCGTCACGGTCTACGGTCGCGTGGGACGACCCGATCCCGCCTTCGCGCCAGCTCCCGTGCTGGATGCGATGGGCATGGACGGGGAGCGGATCGTGGAGCAGCGAGCCATTCCGGACACCCCGGGCAACCCGGGCAACGCGGGCACAGGGTTCGCGGGCGGAGTCGGCCGGAGTGGAACGTATAGTATCGACAGCCGCGCACAGCTGGCCGATGGCAGGCGATCGCTGTTGCGCGCTGTGGTGCGGACCGAGGCTCCCGGTGTCCCGGGAACGGTCTATACCGCGTTGCATTGGGAAGAAGGAGCTTCGCCACGATGAGCCAGCCAGCATCCACCTTGGGCAACCACCTGGGACGCATGGGCACGCGCCTGGCGCCGGGTGCGGGCGGGTTTCTGTCGTGGTGGGGCCGCGCATTGGCCGCCTGGCTGCCGGCACCTCTGCGCGCGGCACTCGGATTTGGCCGTGGGCGGCTGCTGCTGCAGGTGGACGGCGATGACGTGCAGCTGCGCTGCCAACGCGAGGACTCGGTGCAGGATCTCGACCGGCTGCCGTTGGCGGGCCTGCCCATTGGTACGTCCACCGCCGGCGATCCACTGGCTTCCGTCCTGGGTTCACGGCTGAGCGAGCTCCCCCGCTGGTTGCTGCTGCCGGCGGCCAGCAGCCTGAGTCGGCGCATGATCCTGCCGGCAAGTGCCGCTGATCGGCTGCGCGACGTCGTGGGGTTCGAAATTGACCGGCAGACGCCCTTCACCGTTGACGCGGTGGCCTACGACGCGCGTGTGCGCGGACGGCGGGAAAGTGACGGGCAGCTGGATGTCGAGCTTGTGGTCGTGCCCGGCCAGGTGCTGGACGCGCACCTGACGGCGATCGGGGCGTTGGCGGCGGAGCTGGCGGGTATCGACGTGGCGGGCGTTGACGGGCGCCCCCTCGGGGTCAACATGCTGGCGCCGTCGTTGCGCCGGCAGCGACGGGATCCTGCGGCGGTGTGGAACGCGGTACTGGCCACCATCGCACTGATCGCGCTGGTGGCCTTGATGGGGCAGTTGCTGGAGAACCGACGCAACGCGGCAGAGGTGCTGGAGCAGGCGATCGCCGGGCAGAGTGCGGCGGGGCGACGCGCTGCCGTGCAGCGACAACAACTGGCGGCCCTGCTGGAAGGTGAGCAGTTCCTTGAACGGCTCCGCGCGGAGCGCGCGTCAAGTACCGAAGTGATCGATGAACTCACCCGCCGGCTGCCTGATACGACCTACCTGGAAAAACTGTCCATCAATGGTGACCAGTTGATGCTGATTGGACTCAGCAATCAGGCGGCTGCGCTCATCGGCGAGTTGCAGGGAGCGCCGCAGTGGCGCTCGCCAGCGTTGGCCGGTGCCCTGCAGCCCGATCCCGCCAGCGGCCGCGACCGGTTCACCCTGACCGCCAGCCTCGCTCCGCCCGCCGGGCCGTCGGCGTCCACGGAGGCGGCCGATGCGCCTGTCCAACCCGGTGGTTGAAGCGCCCACCCGGCGTGATCGCTGGCTTGCGCTGGGCCTGTTGGTTGCGGCGCTGGGCGTCGCCTATGCGGTGTTGGTCCACCCGTGGTGGACGCAGCCCATGCGGGAGGCGGACGCGCGTATCGACTCGCTGCAGCAACGCGAGCTGCGTCTGCGCATGCAGTTGCTGCAGGCGCCGCAGGTCGCCGAGCGTCTGCAGCAGGTGCAGGCGCAGCAACAGGCCACCCCCGGATTCCTGCCGGAGGCGAATCCCGAGCTGGCCACCGCCAGCCTGATCCAGCGGCTGGAGACCGTCGTGGCCGAGGCGAGTCCTGGCAACCGCAGCTGCGCCATCACCAACCGCTCGCCGCTGGACTCCGACAGCCGCGACACCTATCGCAGGGTGGTCGCCCAGGTCCGCCTGCGCTGCGGCACCCCCGAGCTGAGCCGGGTGCTGTATCTGCTGGAAAGCGGCAATCCGAGACTGTTCGTCGACAACCTCAACATCCTCACCCAGAGCCTGTACCTGAGTCGGACCCAGTCGGTGGACATGGGCGGTCTGGACGTGTCCTTTGATCTGCAGGGGTACCTGCTGCCGCTGGATGCGGCGGCTGCGGAGGTGCCCCATGCGGATTGATGACGCCGGTCCCCGCACCCGGTTGCTTGCAGGCGTGGCCGTCTGGACGGTGCTGGCGTGGCTGCTCGCGCTTGCCGGGATGGGCGGGGGCGTGGACCGGCTCGCCGATGATCCCGACCTGCTGGTGCCGCTGCCGCAGGCGACGGTCGCGCAACCGGCCCTGGGTCCGCCGGATCAGTATCGGGCAGTCGCCGAGCGCCCGCTGTTCGCCAGCGACCGCAGCCCGCATCCGTTTTTCCTGGAAGGCGGCGATGAGCAGGCCCCGTCCGCGGCGTTCGATTACGTGCTGACCAGCGTGTTGCTGACGCCCGGAACGCGGCTCGCGATCGTGCGCAAGCAGGACGGCGGCGAGCCATTGCGAGTGAAGCTGGACGAGCCGCTCGCGCAGTCCGGATGGCGGCTGGTCGGGCTGGCGCCGCGCGGCGCGGTGTTTGAAGGTCCCGAAGGCCGGCGGGAGCTGGAATTGCAGGTGTTCGACGGTGGCGGCGGCGAACCTGCCAGCGCCGCGCTGGATGCGGGCCGGGCGCCACAGCGAGGGGAAATTCCTGCACCCGTCGCCACGCCTGCCGTCGCCACGCCCGCCGCTCCCACGCCGCGGCCAGCACCGTCGGTACCGGGGCGTCCATCCGATCAGCCAGGCAGCGCGGGCGACAAGCCGCCTTCCGGCATTGACGCCAAACCTGCCGAGCCGACCAGCACCACTGCCGACCCGGCCCAGGCGCAGATGGACTCCATCCGGCAGCGGATCGAAGCCCGCCGCGCCGCCCTTCGCAAAGAAGAACGGTAGCCACCCGGCGATCACCTAGAGTGCATCCAATGAAGCCACATACCCTCAACAGTCCCGCCATCCCGCGCCGGTCCGCACAGCGCCACCCGGTCGCATGCCAGGTGCTCGCCATCGTGGTCGCGCTGGTGCTGGTAGCCGGCTGCGCCAGTGCTCCGGTTCCCAGCATCCGCCGGGATGCCCGCCCCTTGGCGGTGGAGCAGGCTAATCAGTCCGCTGCTACCGGAGTGCAGACCCATGCGCTCCCGGGCACTGCTGAAGCGACGCAGCAGCCGCAGGGGCCGCGTCCGCAGATCCGGCGCGGCACCGGCCGCTTCATTGATACAACCATCGCCAACGCGCCGCCTCCCGGACTGCCGGCAACCTCCGGCGAGGCCACCTTCAACTTCGAGGGTGAGTCACTGCATGCCGTGGTCAAGGCCATCCTGGGCGACATGCTGGGGCAGAACTACGTCATCGCGCCCGGGGTGCAGGGCACCGTCACCCTTGCCACGCCCAAGGCGGTCAGTGCGGCGGAGGCGATCAACCTGCTCGACCAGGTGCTTGGCTGGAACAACGCCCGGATGATCTACAGCGGCGGCCGTTACAACATCGTCGCCGCGGATCAGGCGCTGGCCGGCACGGTGGCGCCGCGGGCCGGCGGCGCCGCCAACGCGCGTGGTTTCGAGGTGCGTACAGTGCCGCTGCGCTACGTTTCCGCCGAGGAAATGAAGAAGATCCTCGAGCCCTACGCGCGCCCCAACGCCATCGTGGCGACGGACGCCTCGCGCAACGTGATCAGCATCGGCGGCACCCGCGCGGAGCTGCAGAACTACCTGCGCACAATCGAGATATTCGACGTCGACTGGCTGGCCGGGATGTCGGTGGGCGTCTACCCGCTGCAGTCGGGCAAGGCGGTGCGGGTGGTGGAAGACCTGGAGAAGGTGTTCGGTCAGGACAGCAAGTCGCCGGTCGCCGGAATGTTCCGCTTCATGCCGCTGGAGGGCACCAACGCAGTGATGGTGATCACCTCCCAGCCGAACTACCTGGATCAGATCCAGCAATGGCTGGAGCGCATTGACGGAGCGGGCGGCTCGGTGCAGCTCTTTTCCTACCAGCTCAAGTACATCAAGGCGCGCGACCTCGCCGACCGGCTGAGCGAAGTGTTTGGCGGCTCCAGCAACAGTGATGCCGGTGGCGATAGCCCTCCCGGGCTGATGCCAGGCTTGGAGTCGGCCGAGCTGACATCCGGCGCCAGCGGCTCCAGCATGGGGTTTGGCGAGAAGGGTGGCAGCAGCGGTGGTGAGGGCATGGCGCTGAGCAATGCGCGCAGTGGCAATGCCGCCGTGTCGCTTGATGTCGGTGGGGACAAGGTCGGTGTGTCCGCGGTGGAGGAAACCAACGCTCTGCTGGTGCGCTCGACCCCGCAGGCGTGGCAGTCCATCCGCGAGGTGATCGGCCAGCTGGACGTGATGCCGATGCAGGTCCACATCGAGGCCCAGGTGGTCGAGGTGCAGCTTTCCGGTGAGCTGGAATACGGCGTCAACTGGTTCTTCGAGAATGCAGTCACCGACAACGGACTGCCCAGCGCCGTCGGTCGCAGCACGTGGAGCACCCTGGCGGGGACGGTCGGTCAGGGCGTCGGCAATCCGGGTGGGTTGGCGTGGACGTTCCTGGGTCGCAATGCCGCGGCAGTGATCAAGGCGCTGGACGCGGTGACCGACGTCAACATGCTGCAGACCCCGTCGGTGGTGGTGCGTAACAACGCCGAGGCGACCTTCAACGTCGGCAGCCGGATTCCGGTGTCCTCGGTGACCGTCAATCCGGGACTGGGCAATGACACCAGCTACAGCCAGGTGCAGTACCTCGATACCGGCGTCATCCTCAAGGTGCGGCCGCGCATCACCAAGGACGGCATGGTTTTCCTGGACATCGTGCAGGAGGTCAGCGCGCCTGCGGGCAATCCCGACAGGTTCGGCAACGTGCGCATCGACACCCGCAAGCTGAAGACCGAGGCCGCGATCCAGAGCGGCGACACGGTGATGCTGGCGGGGCTGATCCGCGACAGCACGGCGCGCGGTTCACGCGGCTTCCCGGGCCTGACGCGTATTCCGGTACTGGGCGGACTGTTCGGAACCCAGACCTCGACCACCCGGCGCGAGGAGACCATCGTGTTGCTCACGCCCAAGATCATCCGCAACCCGCAGGAGGCACGTGATCTGACCGACGAATACGGTCGTCGCTTCCGCGCCCTGCAACCGCTGCGCGGCCCGGCCGGAAAGTGAGGTCAGCGCGGCAACGCGCGGTCGTCGAGCGCGCGCCAGGGCATGAGTCGGCGCGTGGCTGAGGCAATGCGGCGCGCGCCGGACGATGTCGGTGTGGTGGTGGTCAGCTACCAGAGCATGAGCACCCTGGACGCCTGCCTGGACCGCTTGCGGGGCGCCAGCGGCGTGGCCGAAATCCGCGTGGTCGACAACGCCTCCACCGACGGTGGCCTGGCGCTGGTTCAACGCCACGCGACCTCCGATGCGCGGGTTCGCTTCATCGCCAACCCCGACAATCCCGGATTTGCGGTCGCCTGCAACCAGGGTGCGGCGGCGATCGCCGTGGCGGACACCGACTGCCGCTGGCTGGCCTTCGTCAATCCCGATGCGCTGGTGGAAACCGATACCCTGACGCGGCTGCGGGAGCTCGCAGCCCCCCTCGATGCGGCGGGCTCGTCGATGCTGTTGGGGGTGGATCTGGTTGATGAGGACGGGGTGCGGGATCCCGCGGCGCGCCGCCGTGCGCCGGATTTTGTCGCAATGCTGGGTGCGCTCGGCGCGCGCGCGCGTGGCCGCCAGCCGCCAGCCGGCGCGCCGATCGCGATCGCAGCCGACGACGCCCTCGAACTGCAGCCGGTCGAGGCGATCTCCGGCGCGCTGATGTTCCTGTCACTTGCGGAATTCGAGCGTGTCGGCGGCTTTGACGAAGGCTACCGCCTGCACGCCGAGGACCTGGACCTGTGCCGGCGGCTTGCCGCCAATGGCGTGGGTATTGCGGTGGCCAACGGGGTCCGGGTCGTCCACGTGCGCGGGGTGTCCAGCCGCTCCAACCCGTTCTTTGTCGAGTGGCACAAGCATCGGGGGCTGTGGCGCTACTTCCGCAAATTCGAATGCCGCACCCGCGGGCCGGCCGCGCGCATAGCGGTGTTCAGTGCGATCTGGGCGCGCTTCCCGATTGCCCTGGCGCGCGCGTGGCAGCGCAGCAGGGCGTCAGTTCACCGGTAGCGGTTGATGCTGTCGCGCAGGTCGCGTGCGGCCGCCGCAGCGGCGTCCGCGAAATCAGCGCCGGGGGACGCGTACAGCACTGCGCGCGAGGAGCTGATCACCAGCCCGGTGCCATCCGCGGTCCGGGCATTGCTGACCACCGCCTCCACATCGCCGCCCTGGGCGCCGACCCCCGGAACCAGCAGTGGCATGTCGCCCACGATCGCGCGGACCTCGCGCAGCTGGCCGGGCCAGGTTGCCCCCACCACCAGCAGGCAGTTGCCGTGGGCGTTCCACTCGCGCGCCACCGTCTCCGCCACGCACTGGTACAGCGGGCGGGTGCTGCCATCGGGCCGCTGCACGGGCAGGTCCTGCAGGTCGCTCGCGCCGGGGTTGGAAGTGCGACACAGGATCACCACCCCGCGGTCGGCGCAGTCCAGAAAGGGTTGCAGCGAGTCGCGCCCCAGATAGGGATTCGCGGTGACCGCGTCGGCGGCGTAGCGCTGGAAGGCTTCGGTCGCGTAGTGCTGCGCGGTACTGCCGATATCGCCGCGCTTGGCGTCCAGGATCACCGGAATGCCCGGATGGTGCTCATGGATGTGCGCGATCAGCCGTTGCAGCGCGTCCTCTTGGCCAAGGGCGGCGAAGTGCGCGATCTGTGGTTTGAACGCGCAGACATAGGCCGCGGTTGCATCGACGATGTCGCGGCAGAAGTGGAACACCGCGTCCGGATCCACAGTGAACCGCGCGGGGAACTTCCCCGGCTCCGGATCGAGTCCGACGCACACCAGTGAACCGGCCGCGTCCCAGCGCTGCTGCAATGCCTGCATGAATCCCATCGTGTCCTCCGGTGTCCGGTATCCGGTGGCGCAGGCCCATCCACCGGGCCTGCGCTGGCGTGCTGCAGTGGGCGTTACTTCAGCGCCTTGAAGCGCAGGCGCTTGGGCTGCGCGCCTTCCTCGCCGAGGCGACGCTTCTTGTCTTCCTCGTACTCGCGGTAGTTGCCCTGGAAGTACTCGACGTGCGAATCGCCCTCAAACGAGAGGATGTGGGTCGCGATACGGTCCAGGAACCAGCGGTCATGGCTGATGACCACCGCGCAGCCGGGGAACTCCAGGATCGCGTCTTCCAGAGCGCGCAGGGTTTCCACGTCCAGATCGTTGGACGGTTCGTCGAGCAGCAACACGTTGCCACCCTGCAGCAAGGTCTTGGCCATGTGCAGGCGCCCGCGTTCGCCACCGGACAGAGTACCGACCAGTTTCTGCTGATCCTGTCCCTTGAAGTTGAAACGTCCGATGTAAGCGCGCGACTGGATTTCGTGGCCGTTGATGTTGAGGATGTCGGCACCGCCGGCGATTTCCTGGAATACGTTGTGGTTGCCTTCCAGTTTCTCGCGACTCTGGTCGACGTAGGCGATCTGCACGGTCTGGCCTTTCAGGATTTCGCCGCTGTCCGGCTTTTCCAGACCGATGATCATCTTGAACAGGGTCGACTTGCCGGCACCGTTGGGACCGATGATGCCGATGATGGCGCCGGGCGGCACGATGAAGCTGAGGTCGTCGATCAGCAGGCGGTCGCCGAAGGACTTTGACACGCCCTTGAATTCCATCACGGAGTTGCCGAGGCGCTCGCCCGGCGGGATGAAGATCTCGTTGGTCTCGTTGCGCTTCTGGTACTCGACCGAGTTCAGCTCCTCGAAGCGCGCCATGCGTGCCT